>NZ_JBWKPX010000005.1:0-316611 GCF_059418465.1 Caulobacter sp. GW821-FHT09A05 | reverse complement strand
GCGGGGGCCGGAGCGGCGGCGGCGGTCGCGGCCGGCGCGGGCGAGGTCTTGGACTTCACCCAGGCGTCGAAATCAGCCTGGCTGACGACGTGGATCTCGATGGGCATGTTCGAGTGGTCGACGCCGCAGAGCTCCGAGCACTGGCCGTAATAGACGCCGATCTTGTCGGCCTTGAACCAGGTTTCGTTCAGGCGGCCCGGGATGGCGTCGGTCTTCAGGCCGAAGGCCGGCAGGGCGAAGGCGTGGATCACGTCGGCGCCGGTGACCTGCACGCGGATCACCTGGTTGACCGGCACCACCATCGGCTTGTCGGCGGCCAGCAGGTAGGGCACGCCCTTGGCGTCGGCCTCTTCCTTTTTCAGCGGCACCGAGGTGATCTCGCCGATCTTCTGGTCGGGATATTCGTAGCCCCAGTACCACTGGTAGCCGGTGGCCTTCACCGTCAGGTACGGCTTGGGCATGTCGTTGTAGGCGAACAGCAGCCGGAACGAGAAGATGGCGATGACCATCAGGATCAGCACCGGGCCGATCGTCCAGATGATCTCGACCGTGGTGTTGTGGCTGAACTTGGCCGGGACCGGGTTGGCCTTGGCGTTGTAGCGGATGACGATCCAGATCAGCAGGCCCAGCACCAGCAGGGTGATGGCCGTGATGATCGGCATCAGGATGTGGTTGTGGAAATCGGTCGCCTGGTACTTCAGCGGCGAGGCCGACTGCTGCAGGTCGATCGCGCCGGGCGTGGGCTGCCCCAGAAGCTCGTTGCTCTTGGCGAGGGCCTCCCCCGCGAAGAAGCCCATAAGGGCCATCGTCGTGGCGGCGACGGCGGCTACGCCCGTCAACTTCCGCCGCATCCCCTGAATTTGCGCCTTCATATCCCTCACGGCCCGTTTCGGCGGCGATTTGGCGTCGCGATCAACCCCACGCCGCGCCGACATGCACAATACGACCAGCGACACGGGACTTAGGCAATCGACTTCGTCAGGCGACGTGGAATCGAAGGCCGGCCCCGGCGTCTCTGGCCGGTCGCTGGCGTGCATACGCGCTCCAATCCCTGTTGCCAAGCGCCAGAGGCGTTCGCCCAACGCCTTGCGCGGGACCGAGGCGCCCCACCTGCGAACCGCTCTCAACAACCGCCATTTCGGCACGTCCGGGCTACGTACCATTACTAACATGTAATGACAGCTACCTTGCATTGGACACTACCTTGCGTCACAAGGGTGCTCAGCAACGGGCCAGGCTCGGAGACCGCAACGCCGTGACAGAAGCCATTGAAGTTCAACTGAAGAAGGGCGTGCTGGCGCTGTGCGTGCTGGCCCTGCTGTCGAAGGCCGACAGCTACGCCTACGAAATCGCCAGCAAGCTCGCCAAGGACATCGATATGGGGGAAGGGACGATCTACCCGCTCATGCGCCGCATGCAGTCGGACGGCCAGGTCGAGACCTATCTGGTGGAATCCCAGAGCGGTCCGCCGCGCAAGTACTACCGCCTGACCGAGGCCGGTCGGGCCAGCTTCACGGCCCAGAAGGCCGAATGGGCGGCCTTCACCTCGGCCGTCGAAAACATCCTGGGAGCCGCCGCATGACGCGCGCCGAATTCCTCACCCGCCTCAAGCGCGGGCTGGCCGGCATGCCCGCCGCCCAGATCGCCGACATCGTCGCCGACTACGAAGCCCACTTCAACGACGCCCAGGAGGCCGGACGCAGCGAGAGCGAAGTGGCCGCCGCCCTGGGCGAGCCCGAGCGCCTGGCCCGCGAGCAGCGCGCCGAGCAGGGCGTCCGGCGCTGGGAGGAGACCAAGAACCCCTCGGCCGCCGCCGGCGCGATCTTCGCCGTCGTGGGCCTGGGCGCGATCGACATCATCTTCCTGCTGCCCCTGCTGATGGGCGTGCTGGGGACGCTGTTCGCCTTCTTCATGGCCGCCATCGGCATCTTCGTGGCCGGCGGCGTGGTGACCACCGTGGGTCCGTTCGCCGGACCGCCCGGCGGCCCCGCCGTGGCCTTCCTGCTGGGCATCGGCCTGATGGCCGGCGCCACCGCCCTGGCCGCCGTCACCACCCTGCTGACCATCGGCCTGGTCAACGGCCTGATCTGGTTCGGCCGCCTCCACTACCGGCTGCTGAAGCCGGCCATCGAAACCCAGGTCTGAGGGGACCGCCATGATCCGCAACCTGACCATCGTCGCCGTCGCCACCTTCGTGCTCTGCGTCGGCTGCTTCGCGGGCGCCTTCGCGCTCGGCGGCCGCGACATCGTCAAGCACGGCTGGAGCTTCCCGGCCGACTGGAACATCGAGGTCAACGACGACAACGACCATATCCACATCGGGCCCGGCTCGTCCGTCGCCGACAACGGCGAGACCACCACCCGGCAGATCGCCTGGAGCGGCTCGGACACCCTGCAGATCGACGTGCCCGCCGAGGTGATCTTCACCCAGGCCGCCCCCGGGGCCGAGACCAGCGTCAAGATCGTCGGGCCCCAGCGCCTGGTCGACCGGGTGGCCCTGGAGAACGGCCGCCTGACCCTGCGCGACGGCGACGGCGACGGCGTGGTCTCGATCCGCGGCCACGGCCATGGCGTTCACATCAGCCACGACGGCGACCAGCTGTCGGTCGAGATCGTCGCTCCGGGCGTGCGCGCCTTCACCCTGAACGGCAGCGGCGACCTCTATCTGAAGGCCTATGACCAGCCCGACCTCGTGCTGGAGATCAACGGCAGCGGCCAGGTCGACGCCCAGGGCAAGACCCGGAAGGTCGACCTGAAGGTCTCCGGCTCGGGCGAGGCCGACCTGCGCGGCCTCGACACCGGCGACGCCAAGGTCGCCCTGGCCGGCAGCGGCGAGGCCCACCTGGCCCCGCACGGCGCGGCCGAGGTCGATGTGGCCGGCAGCGGCGACGTCTACCTGACCAGCAAGCCGACCGTGCTGAGCTCCAACGTCGCCGGCTCGGGGGAGGTGCACCAGGACTGGTAGGCTCGGCGGGCGGTTTCTCCTCCCCTGCGTAGCGGGGGAGGAGAAGACGGCGTCGAATCGTCGCCGGGTGATGACGAGGGCGGACGAAACGCTTACCTGTAGGCCCATGACCGCTCCCCTCACCGCCCCCTCCCTGCTGGCCTCGGCCAATGTCGACCCCGAGCGCGCCCGCGCCATCCTCGGCGAGGCCCTGGCCGGCGCCGACGACGGCGAGCTGTTCGTCGAACGGTCCGAAAGCGAGTCCTTCGTGTTCGACGACGGCCGGCTGAAGAGCGCCTCCTACGATTCGGGCGAGGGCTTCGGCCTGCGCGTCGTGGCCGGCGAAACCGCCGGCTACGCCCATTCCGCCGAAATCTCGGAAGCCGCCATCGGCCGCGCCGCCGATTCGGCCCGGCTGGCCCGCCGCGGCTATGCCGGGGTCAGCGCCGAGGCCCCGCGCGCCACCAACGAAAGGCTCTATGGCGAGGACGACCCGGTCTCGTCGCCCGCCTTCTCCGACAAGGTCGCCCTGCTCCAGGAGATCGACGCCTTCGCCCGCTCGCGCGACCCGCGCGTCGTCCAGGTGATGGCCTCGATGGCCGGCGAGCGCCGAGTCGTCGAGATCCTGCGCGCCGACGGCCGCCTGCTGCGCGACGTCCGCCCGCTGGTGCGGGTCAATGTCCAGGTCACGGTCGAGAAGGACGGCCGGCGCGAGTCCGGCACGGCCGGGGCCGGCGGCCGCGCGGGCTTTTCCGCCTGGATCAGCCCCGACAGGTGGCGGGCCCAGGTCGACGAGGCCCTGCGCATGGCCCTGGTCAATCTCGACGCCGTGGCCTGCCCGGCCGGCGAGATGGACGTGGTGCTGGGTCCCGGCTGGAACGGCGTGCTGCTGCACGAGGCCGTCGGCCATGGCCTGGAGGGCGACTTCAACCGCAAGGGCATCAGCGCCTTCTCGGGCCGCATCGGCGAGCGGGTGGCGGCCAAGGGCGTGACCGTGTTCGACGACGGGGCGATCCCCGGCCGCCGCGGCTCGCTGACCATCGACGACGAGGGCACGCCGACCGAGCGCACCGTGCTGATCGAGGACGGCGTCCTGGTCGGCTACATGCACGACCGGATGAGCGCCCGGCTGATGGGTATGGCCGCCACCGGCAACGGCCGCCGCCAGTCCTACGCCCACATGCCCATGCCGCGCATGACCAACACCGGCATGCTGGCCGGAAACGACGACCCGGCCGAGATGATCGCCTCGATGAAGCGCGGCCTCTACTGCGCCAATTTCGGCGGCGGCCAGGTCGACATCACCAACGGCAAGTTCGTCTTCCAGTGCACCGAGGCCTATCTGGTCGAGGACGGCAGGATCACCGCCCCGGTCAAGGGCGCCACCCTGATCGGCGACGGCCCCAGCGCCCTGACCAAGGTGACGATGATCGGCCACGACTTCGACTTCGACCCGGGCATCGGCGTCTGCGGCAAGTCGGGCCAGGGCGTGCCGGTGGGCGTGGGCCAACCCTCGCTGAAGATCACCGGCCTGACCGTGGGCGGCACGGCGGTCTAGCACGGCTGGCCTGGAAGGCCGGCTCGGGAGGCCTGGCGATGGCGGCGGAGGACGATCTTGGTCGCGCCATCCGGCTCGTGGCGGCGCTGAACCTGGCCTATTTCGGCGTGGAGTTCGCCGTCGCGCTGCATATCGGCTCGGTCTCGCTGCTGGCCGACAGCGTCGACTTCCTCGAGGACGCGGCCGTCAACTTCCTGATCTTCGCCGCCCTGGGCTGGAGCGCCAGGCGACGGGCCCAGGTCGGCATGGCGTTGGCCGGCGTCCTGCTGGCGCCGGCCCTGGCCTTCCTCTGGGCCCTGTGGCGCAAGTACGACGATCCGGTCCCGCCCGAGGCCCTGCGCCTGACCCTGACCGGCGCCGGCGCCCTGGCCGTCAACCTCTATTGCGCCTTCACCCTGGCGCGGTTCCGGCATCATTCGGGCAGCCTGACCAAGGCGGCGTTCCTCTCGGCCCGCAACGACGCCCTGGCCAATGTCGCGATCATCGCCGCCGGCGCCGCCACGCTGTTCACCCGCTCGCCCTGGCCCGATGTGGTGGTCGGCCTGGCCATCGCCGGCATGAACATCGACGCCGCCAAGGCGGTCTGGACGGCGGCCCGCGGCGAGCACCGGGCGGCGCGAAACCAGCCGGCACCCTAGGCTCTGCGGACAGTTGACGGTCTTGGGCCGAATTCCTCGTCCTTCGACAAGCTCAGGATGAGGAATTCTACTGAACCGCCTTACCAGTAGCCCTCATCCTGAGCCTGTCGAAGGACGAGGGCGCCGCCTCGGCGCCAAACGCCTGGCGGTCCACAGAACCTAGGCCAAGACATTGTCCTGAAAAGGAAAAGCGTCACCATCAAAGGTGATCGGCGGCAACATTTCACAAATGTAACCTACCTTTCGGTTTTGTAACTAGGCCTGGCGTCTCCGCACGCACAGGGTCGCGGCCAAGCAAAGCGGGGGCGCTTTGGGGGGTTCCGCGTCATGAGTCTGGCTTCCGTCGTCTTCGCCTTGGGCCTGGCCGCGCCCGAGGCCCAGGCCGCCGCCTCCCCGGCCGCGCCCCTTCAGGTCGCCGCGCCGGTCGCCGAGGCCCAGCGCGGGGTGACGGCCTATCCGCCCGAATTCTTCGCCGAGCAGCGTCCCAGCACCGCCCTGGACATGATCGCCCGCCTGCCCGGCTTCCGCCTGGACGGCGGCGACGAGGCCCGCGGCTTCGCCGGCACGGCCGGCAACGTGCTGGTCAACGGCGAGCGCCCCACCACCAAGAGCGAGAACCTCGAGGATATCCTCAAGCGCATCTCGGCCTCGGCGGTCGAGCGCGTGGAGCTGATCCGCGGCGGCGCTCCGGGCATCGACATGCAGGGCCAGACGATCCTGGCCAATGTGGTGATCAAGTCGACGGTGCAGGTCGAGAAGGTCGCCAACATCCAGACCTATCTCTATCCCGACGGCCTGTTCGGCCCGCTGCTGGAGTTCCAGGCCTCGCGCCGCGACGGGATCAACGAGATCGAGGGCTCGCTGAAGGCCACCGTCGACCGCACCGACCAGACCTTCGACGGCGGCGCGCGGGTGACCAGCTTCCCCGACGGCCGCCCGACGGTCCGCGAAGCCGTCAAGGGCTACGACCAGATCCAGAACTATGCGGCGCGCGGCGCGATCCAGCGGGCGGCGCCGGGCGGCAAGATCCGGGTCAACGGCAAGATCGAGTACTTCTCGTTCGATCGCGACGTCGTCTACACCCGCTACCAGCCCGACCCGGGTCGCCAAGACAGCGGCGAGACCAGCGAGGAATGGACCGGCGAGTTCGGCGCCCGCTACGACGCCAGGCTGGGGCCGCGCACCGACCTGCAGCTGGTGTTCCTGCAGAACCTGGGCGACGAGACCTACGGCTCGACCCTGGTCCTGCCCGGCCGCGCCGAGGTCTATCGCGAGCGCGACAAGACCGGCGAGAGCATCCTGCGCGGCGAGGTCCAGCACCGCCGCTCCCAGGCCCTGTCGCTGGAGGGCAGCATCGAGGGGGCCTACAACTTCCTGGACGGCGACATCCGCTACGGCGTCAACGGCGCGCCGGTCGACATCGGTCCGCCGCACGTGAAGGTCGAGGAGCTGCGCGGCGAGGCGGCCGGCAAGGCCGTCTGGCGCGCCAATCCGAAACTGACGATCGAGGCCGGGGCGCGGATGGAGGTCTCGCGCATCACCCAGAGCGGCGGCGTGGACGCGGAGCGCAGCTTCTTCTACCCCAAGCCCCGGGTGCTGGCGACCTGGAGCCCCAACAGCGTCGACCAGTTGCGCGTGCGGGTCGAGCGCGAGGTCGGGCAGCTGGACTTCGGCGACTTCATCGCCTCGGCCGACCTGACGGCCGGCAGCCAGGACGGCGCGGACGTCAATCTGGAGCCCCAGCGCTCGTGGATCGGCGAAGTCGCCTGGGAGCGACGGTTCTGGGGCGCGGGCTCGATCTCGACCACCCTGACCCACGCCGAGATCTCCGACGTCGTCGACTACAAACCCCTGGAAGGCGGCGGCGACGCGCCCAGCAACATCGGCTCGGGCCGCTCCGACCAGTTCGTGATCGCCCTGACTTTGCCGACCCAAAGGCTGGGGATTTCCGGCGGCCAGGTGAAGGCCCGCCTCAGCTGGTTCGACAGCGAGGTCACCGACCCGGTCACCTTCGACAAGCGCCGCATCACCAACGCCAAGCCCTTCGTCTGCAATCTCAGCTTCACGCGCGACATGCCCGGCGGCAAGTGGAGCTGGGGGGCCTCGACCGGTTGCCCGAACGAGTACAGCCGCTTCCGTCTGGCCGAGGTGCGCACCCAGCGCTTCGAGCAGTATCTGGAGGGCTTCGTCGAGTGGAAGCCCAGCGGCGACCTGACGGTGCGCACCACCCTGTCCAACTGGAGCTCGCGCAACGTCACGCGCGAGCGGGTGATCTACAAGGGCTCGCGCGCCGACAACGTCGTCGACCGGATCGAGTACCGCTCGCTGCCGTTCGAGCCCTACCTGTTCGTCCAGGTGCGCAAGCAGCTGGGCTAGCAAGCGGAGCCACAATTATGCCCTCAGGTAGAGCTGACTTGATCTGATCGCCCTGGGGGAGCTTCCATGAGATACGGCCGCATCGCGTTCTTCACCCTGGGATGGCTGGCGCTGACGGCGGCGACCCAACCACCGTTGCTGAAGAATGGCGATTTCGAGCAGGGGGAGGCCGGCCACACCCCGCCGGATTGGAATCTTCCGGCGAGCTTGAGCGCGGCGGGCTATCGAGTCGCGTTACGTTCGGACCAGCCCCACGACGGCCAAGCCTCCGCGCGGCTCTGGCGCGAGGCGGCTGGCCCGGCCGGACCCGGCGTCTTCGGATCGCTGTCCCAGCACCCGGACATCACCGTCCTGCGCGGCCATCGCTTCCGCTACAGCGCGTCGGTGCGGGTCGAACCCGGAAGTGGACCAGTCGGGCTTTGGGCGCGGGTCGACGGCGCCGACGGCAAGCCGGCCTTCTTTGACAACATGATGGCGCGCCCGATCCGGAGCGGCGACTGGAGCATCAACGTCATCGAGGGCTATGTCCCGCCCGACGCCAAGGGCCTGCTGGTCGGACTGCTGCTGAACGGCGACGGCGCGGCTTGGATCGACTCGGCGAAACTCGAAGACCTCGGCGCCGTCGATCCCGCCCCGGCGGGCGAAGCCAAGGCCTATCTCGATCGCGCCCTCGACCTGCTCCAGGCCCGGCACATCAACACCGCCAAGGCCGATTGGCCTCGACTGAGGGCGGAGGCCTATTCGAAGGCGGCCGGCGCCTCGACTCCCCGCGAAACCTACGGCGCCATCCGAGCGACGATCGTCGCGCTGGGCGAGCGGCACACCTTCCTGGCCGCCCCAACGCCGCCAAGGCCGTCCAGCGCCGCGCCGCCTAGCCACGCCCTGCCCGTCGGCCGCATGTCCGGGCACGTGGCCAACCTCGCGCTGCCCGGCCTGCATCGCGACCTCACCGATCCCAGCGACACCGGCGCGCCCTACCGGGAAGCGATCCGGGCGTTCCTGAAGACCGCGGACGCCGGCGGCGTCTGCGGCTGGGTGATCGACCTTCGCAAACACACGGGCGGCGACATGTGGCCCGGCATGCGGGGCCTGGCGCCCCTGCTCGGCCCCGGCTCGCATGGGGCGTTCGTCGACGCCGAGGGCGCCAAGCCCTGGCCGGCGGGCGCGGCCATGTCGCAGGAGGTCCTGAGGAAGCCCGATGCGCCCGTGGCCGTGCTGCTGGGACCGAAGACCGGAAGCTCCGGCGAAATGACGGCCATCGCCTTCGCCGGCCGCCCCGCGACGCGGTCCTTCGGCCAACCGACGGCGGGGTTCACGACCGCCAACGGTCCGGTGGTGCTGTCCGACGGCGCGGTCCTGGTCCTGACCACCGCCCGGGTCGAGGATCGCCTGGGACGGCGCTACGACGGTCCGATGACGCCCGACGAGACGACAACGCCAGATGCGACGGAGGCGGCGGCGCTGACCTGGCTGGGCAGGCAGGGCTGCGAGACGCGCTGAGCCCTACTTGTTGACGATCTTGATGATCCGCTTGGACGACGGCCGGCCCGACAGGCCCTTGCCCGGGGCGTAGGTCACCGTCAGGTCGCCGCCCTTCAGGGCCGCGCCGGGCTTGTGGCCCTCGGCCAGCAGCACGCGGGTCACGCGGGTCAGCAGGTTGCGGTCGCCGTCGCGGGCCATGCGCTCGAAGGCCTCGGCGGTGACGGTGGCGGTGTCGGCGACCAGGACCGAGGTGGCGGGGGTGGCGTCGTCGACGGTCTCGAACGACACGCGGTGCTGGGCCGCGCGGCTGGCGCGGGCGCTGGCCTGGACCAGGCGCTGGAACAGGGCGTTGACCGAGATGAACGGCGGCGGCTGGATCGAACTGGCCCGGCCCGTCAGGGCGGCGGCGTCGCCGCCCGGCCGCTCGCGGGTGAACAGGGTCATGCCGCCCAGCTTGCTGGCCCGCAGCACCGGCTCGCCCAGCTCGTTCTTGTAGATGGTGTCGCCGCGCGGCGCCGGCTGGGACGACAGCACCCAGACCTCGGAGCTGTTCTCGAACTTCATCAGCGGCTGGGGCGCGGCCCGGTCCAGGATGAAGGCGTCGCCGGTCTCGGCGACGTAGCGGGCGATGGGCGGCGCCGGCGCCTTGCGCGCCTCGGCGCGGGCGCCGAGGAAGGCGTCGCGCAGGCTGGACTGGGCGTCCGCCGCGCCGGCCGTGGCCGCGAAGACGAACGCCAGCAACATCGCCCGGCGCCCTGGCCCCGTCATCACAGCCAATTGACTCTTCATACCCAGGGTCATGCCTGGGGACTGGGGCGAATCTTGGACGCCGAAGACCTTGTTACCGCCACGCAATTTCCCGGAGGACGTCATGAAATGCTTGGAAAGATTACCCCGCCGAGCGGAATCTTCGAACCGGCGGGGAGTCTTCGTCAAGTCGTCATGTCTTTTTGCGGCGACCTGTGGCCTTTAAGTCGCCCTCTCGCGTCCAGGCTCCGTTGCAGCCCACCCGCCGTTGTCATCGCGGCCGTGACGCAGCGGAAGGCCGGGCCTCAGGTGAACCGCACCGCTTCCGCCCAGTCCCCTGGGTCCCGGACAGCCTCTGCGAGGCTTCCGGGATGACAACCAGGATCGTTTAACCCGCCCTAGGCGGCCATGTACTGGCCGCCGTTGAGGGTCAGGGTGGCGCCGGTCACGAAGCCCGCCCGCTCGCCGGCCAGGAACGCGACCATGTCGGCGATCTCCTCGCCCTTGCCCAGGCGGCCGACGGGGATGCCGGCGATGATGCCCGCCAGGACGTTCTCGGGCACGGCCGCGACCATCTCGGTGTCGATATAGCCCGGGCAGATCACGTTGACCGTCACGCCCTTCTTGGCGTTCTCCAGGGCCAGGGCCTTGGTGAAGCCGATCAGCCCGGCCTTGGCGGCCGAATAGTTGGTCTGGCCCATCTGGCCCTTCTGGCCGTTGATCGAGCTGATGTTGATGATCCGGCCCCAGCCGCGCTCGCGCATGCCCTCGATGACCGGGCGGGTCATGTTGAAGGCCGAGTCCATGTTCACGCGGATGACCTCGGACCACTGCTCGTAGGTCATCTTGTGCAGCATGCCGTCGCGGGTGATGCCGGCGTTGTTGACCAGCACCTCGACCGGGCCCAGCTCGGCCTCGACCGTCTTCACGGCGGCGGCGCAGTCGTCGAACGAGCCGACATTGCCCTTGACCACCATGACGCCCAGGGTCTTGGCGCAGGCCGCGGCGGCTTCCTCGTTGCCGGAATAGCCGGCCGCCACCTTCATGCCATCGGCGACAAGCCGCTCGCAGATCGCCCGACCGATGCCCCGGGTGCCGCCGGTCACGAACGCTACTCTCGCCATGATGTTCTCCCGTTGAAGTTTCTTATCGTTGCACGCGAGCGCCACGGGGGAACAAGCCCCCATGGCGCCCGTCATGAAGATTTCGCCGAACGCCCAATCAAAACAACCGTCGGACCATCTTCCGAAACGGTCGTCAGACCGCCTCGACGCACATGGCCACGCCCATGCCGCCGCCGATGCACAACGTGGCCAAGCCCTTCTTGGCTCCGGAGCGCTTCATCTCGTGGACCAGGGTGGTCAGGATGCGCGCGCCCGATGCGCCGATCGGGTGGCCGATGGCGATGGCGCCGCCGTTGACATTGACCTTGGCCGGATCCAGGCCCAGCTCGCCGACCACGCAGAGGGCCTGGGCGGCGAAGGCCTCGTTGCTCTCGACCAGGTCCAGGTCCGAGGCCTTCCAGCCGGCCTTTTCCAGGGCCTTCTTCGAGGCGGGGATCGGGCCGGTGCCCATGATCTCGGGCTCGACGCCGGCGTTGGCCCACGAGGCGATCCGGACCAGGGGCGTCAGGCCGCGCTTCTTGGCCTCGTCGGCGCTCATCAGCACCAGGGCGGCGGCGCCGTCGTTGAGGCCCGAGGCGTTGGCGGCGGTGACAGTGCCGTCCTTGGTGAAGGCGGGCTTCAGGCCCGAGATGCCCTCATAGGTCACGCCGTGGCGGATGAACTCGTCCTTGTCGACCACCGTGTCGCCCTTGCGGCCCTTGATGGTGACCGGCGCGATCTCGGCGTCGAACTTGCCGGCCTTCTGGGCGGCCTCGGCCTTGTTCTGGCTGGCGACGGCGAAGCGGTCCTGGGCCTCGCGGGTGATCTGCCAGCGGGCGGCGATGTTCTCGGCGGTCTGGCCCATGTGGTAGCCGTGGAAGGCGTCCCAAAGGCCGTCCTTGATCATGGTGTCGATCAACGACAGGTCGCCCATCTTCTGGCCGTTGCGCAGGGCCTGGGCGTGCGGGGCCTGGCTCATGCTCTCCTGGCCGCCCACCACCACGATCCCGGCGTCGCCGGCGGCGATCTGCTGGGCGCCCAGGGCCACGGCCCGCAGGCCCGAGCCGCACAGCTGGTTCAGGCTCCAGGCCGGGCTGGCGACCGGGATGCCGGCGTTGACCGAGGCCTGGCGGGCCGGACCCTGGCCGGCGGCCGCCTGCAGCACCTGGCCCAGGATCACCTCGTCGACGTCGGCCGGCGTGATGCCGGCGCGCTCGACGGCGGCCTGGATGGCCAGCTTGCCCAGCTCGTGGGCCGGCAGGCTGGACAAGGCGCCGAGGAAAGATCCGACCGGCGTGCGGGCGGCGGAAACGATGACGATGTCGCTCATGGCGAGGCAGCTCCCGAGACGTGTTCCGGGCGCTCCTCGCGGACGCGGCGCCCATGATTTTGCAGTGCAATATCACCTTGCATAAAGCTGCAGGGTTCGTCACGCGCACATTTTCACGGGATGTTGCAACTTCCAAGCGCCGCCGGCACTGGCGTCATGCCTTTGCATTCGCGATAGTGCGATGCGAAAAGGCGGAAATAACGCTGTCCTAGGGAATGAAATGTCCGAGAACACCGAAAACGGCGAAACGCCCTCGGCCAAGGCCGGAGAAAAGGGCCCGGGCCAGAAGGTCGTCATCAAGAAGTACGCCAACCGTCGCCTCTACAACACCGCGTCTTCTTCCTACGTCACCCTCGATCACCTGTCGGACATGGTGAAGGAGGGGGTCGACTTCGTGGTCTACGACGCCAAGACCAATGACGACATCACCCGCTCGGTGCTGACCCAGATCATCTTCGAGGAAGAGAACCGCGGCGGCGGCCAGAACCTGCTGCCGATCCAGTTCCTCCGCCAGTTGATCGGCTTCTACGGCAACTCCATGCAGGCCTTCCTGCCCAGCTACCTGGAGATGTCGCTGGAGAGCTTCACCAAGCAGCAGGAGCGCATGCGCACCCAGCTGGCGGGCCTGGCCCCGGGCGTGGCCGGGGCCAAGGGCATGCCGGGCCTGGGCGTCTACGAGGAGCAGATCCGCCAGAACATGGCGCTGTTCGACCGGGCCATGAAGATGTTCTCGCCGTTCGCCTACACGCGGCCCGAGGACGCCCCCGCCACCCCGGCCCCGGCCGAACCGGCTCCGCCCGCCGCGCCCGCCCCGCAGCCCAGCGAGGACTCCCTGGCCGACCTCAAGCGCCAGCTGGAAGCCATGCAGCAGCAGATCGAGAAGCTGGCGACCAAGCCGTAGGATCGTGCGTCGTTCGAGGCTCGGCTACGCCTCGCACCTCAGGATGAGGGGCTCAACAGACTTCCTCATCCTGAGGCGCCCGCGCAGCGGGCCTCGCAGGACGCACGGAGCCCTCCATGATCCCTTAACCACGCCGGCTGACCCGTCCTTAACCGTCGTCGGCCACAACTCTTCACCATGAACGGCCCGATCGATCCCATCCGGCGCGCCGCGCCCGCGCGCCGGGCGCTGCCCGCGCCCCGCGATCCCGACCGCCCCGAGGCGGACGGCGAGGAAGACGTGACCTTCGTGCGCGACGAACAGCCGGCCGCCCCGCCGCCGCCCCGCCGCGGCGCCTTCGCGGCCTTCGCCGCCCACCTGATGGGCCAGAGCGGCCAGAAGCGCGGCCTGCGCGGTGGGCAGGAAGTGCTCGACGCGGCGCGTTCGACCTATCTCGGCACGGAATATTCCGGCCCGGCCGACCGCCGGCCCAAGACGGGCCTGATCAAGAAGACCGAGATCTAGGCTTTCAGGCGGGCCAGTTCCGCCTCGAGCGCGGCCACCCGCGCCTCCAGCGTCGCCACCCTCGCCTCCAGGGACGGCGCCTCGCCCGGCGCCGCCACGGCGTGGGCGCCGATCCCCGCCCGCCGCGCGGCCTCGGCCAGCGGAACCCCCAGAAGCTCGGCGAAGGCGGCGATCTGGGCGGCGGTCAGCTCGCGCTGGTCCTTGTAGGCCAGGGCCAGCTCCTCGCCGGTCATGCCGGCCACGGCGGCCAGGACCGTCCGCGACAGTCCCCGCTCGGCCAGCCGCGCATCGTACCAGAGCTGGTCGAAGAACAACGCCATGGGCCAGAGGCTAGCCCAGGAGGCGGCGTTGGCGCCAGTCTTGCTTGGCGCGAGGCGGATCCAGACCTCGAGACCCCTTCATGCTGCTGACCGCCGTGACCCGCTTCTTCGACATCGCCGTCGTGACCCTGATCTTCACGGCGCTGACCTAAACAGGCTTTCCCTCTCCCCTTGCGGGAGAGGGTGGTCCGCCTAGCGGGTCGGGTGAGGGGTCGATGACGGGTTCAGGCGCGCACGGCGGAGAGTTTTGAGAGACCCCTCATCCGTCGGCTTCGCCGACACCTTCTCCCGCAAGGGGAGAAGGATCCCTACGCGCTTTCCAGCAGCATCATCGTCCCCTGGCCGCCGTCGGCGCAGATGCTGACGACCGCCTTCTCGCCCTTGGGCCGGGTGGCCAGCTCCTTGACCGCCTGGCTGAGGATCCGCGCCCCGGTGGCGCCGAACGGATGGCCGACCGCCAGGCTGCCGCCGGTGGGGTTCATCCGCTCGCGCGGGAACTTGCCCAGGTCGGCCTCGACCCCCGCCTTGGTCTTGCGGAAGGCCTCGTCCTCCCAGGCGGCGATGTGCGACAGCACCTGGGCGGCGAAGGCCTCGTGGATCTCCCACAGGCCGACATCGGCGTATCTCAGCCCGTTGCGGGCCAGCAGGCGCGGCACGCCATAGGCCGGGGCCATCAGCAGGCCCTCGTGGCGCAGGTCGATCGAGGTGACCTCGTAGTCGACCACCTTGACGCGCGGCGTGGTCGCGGGCAGGCGGGCCAGCCCCGCCTCGGACGCCACCCAGATCGCCGCCGCCCCGTCGGTCAGGGGCGAGGAATTGCCGGCCGTCAGCGTGCCCTGGCCGCTGGTCTTGTCGAAGGCCGGCGCCAGCTTGGCCAGCTTTTCCAGCGTCGAATCCTTGCGGGGAATGGTGTCGCGCCTCACCTCGCCGACCGGGATCACCAGGTCGTCGAAGAAGCCGGCCTCCCAGGCCGCCACCGCGTGCTGGTGGCTCTCGAAGGCGATCTGGTCCTGGTCGGCCCGCGACAGCTTCCAGGCCTTCGCCGTGATCTCGGTGTGCTCGCCCATGGACAGGCCCGTGGTGCGGTTGGCCACCTTGGGGATCCACAGCCTCAGGTCAGAGGGTTTCAGCTTGGCCAGGTGGGCCAGCTTCTGGCCGGGGGTCCTGGCGGCCTGGAAGCCCTTGAGCCAGTCGGAAAAGGCGATGCTGGCCCCGACCTGGACCTTGCTCATGCTCTCGACCCCGCCCACCAGGGCCAGGTCGCGGCCGCGGCCGTCGATCATGCCGGCCGCCTCGATCACCCCGATCATGCTGGTCGAGCAGGCCATGATCGTCGAGAAGGCCGGGATGGTCGGGTCGGCCCCGGCGTCCAGCAGCACCTCGCGGACGATGTTGCTCCAGGTCAGGTTGGGGTCACCGTGCCCCAGACCGCGAAGTCGGGGCGGGCTCCCCCTTCTTTTTGCGAGAGTTGGGCCAGCATCGCCTGGACCACGGGCACCGACAGGGCGATGGCGTCATGGGCCTTCAGCGGCCCGTCGGCCTTGGCGAACGGCGTGCGAAGGCCGGCCGCCAGCCAGATGTCGGGTTTGGACGCCATGATCGTGGTCCCTCGGGGAAAGCCAGGATGTCAGCATCGGCGGGCGTCGCCGCAAGGTCTTGTCGAATTTCGCGGCGGAGTGGCGATCCCCCCCACCGTTCTATCGCCCTAGTGGCGCGCGTCGCTGAAATCCATGTCGCGGCGGGCCGAAACGATGGTGACGATGAAGCCGGCCAGCACGTCCAGCAGCACCATCGTGGTCAGCAGGAAGAACACCGAGGTCCCGAAGGCCGGGAACAGCAGGAACTCGACCAGGCAGCCGATGAACAGCACCATCGACAGCGAGTGATTGATGATCGCGATCTTGCGGCTGGTCGTCGATTTCAGCAGCTCGACGAACAGCACCACCAGCGAGGCGGCGATCAGCAGGTCGCCCAGGCTGACGGCCCAGTCGGCCTTGGAGGTCATGTGGATGGTGAACAGCTGCTCGCCCAGGCGGTACTGGGCGGCGTTGGCGGCGAAGCCGCCCGCGAAGGTCAGGACGATCAGGTTGTAGACCAGCACCGGCAGGGCCAGCAGCGGAAACGCGGCGAACATGTCTCTGGCTCTCCCCCGGGATGGCGCGGTTCCAGGGTTAACCGGTTTCGGGGATTCCGAGAAGCTGGGAGCGTTTGGGGGATGAGCGGGGTTTTCAGACCTCGTCCACGCCCTGCGGGTTGCGGGCCCGGGTCTGCAGCCACATCACGCCCAGCAGGTCGGACACCGAGGCCTTGAGCCGGCCGAAATTGGTGTATTTCGACACCCCGCTCTCGCGGTGGCGATGGTTCACCGGCTGGAACTCGACCTGGTAGCCCTCGCGCAGCATCAGGGCCGGGATGTAGCGGTGGATGTGATCGAAATAGGGCAGCCGCAGGAAGGCCTCGCGGCGGAAGGCCTTGAGGCCGCAGCCGGTGTCGTTGGCGGTGTCCTTCAGCAGGCGCTTGCGCACGCCGTTGCCGAACCGGGAGGCGAAGCGCTTGGCCGAGCTGTCCTGGCGCTTGACCCGCTCGCCGCCCACCAGGGCCAGCTCGGGCGGGGCCGCCTTCAGGGCCTTGGCCAGGCGCGGCGCGTCGGCCGGATCGTTCTGGCCGTCGCCGTCCAGGGTGACGACGATCGGGGCGCGGGCGGCCAGCACGCCGCTGCGCACCGCGCGGCTCTGGCCCGAGTTCTTGCGGTGGCTCAGCACCCGCAGCTGCGGAATCTCGGCCTTCAGGGCCGTCAGCAGGGCCTTGGTGTCGTCGCGGCTGGCGTCGTCGATGAAGATGATTTCGTGCTGCTCGCCCGCGAAGGCGGCGGCGATCTCGCGCGCCAGGGCGGGCGCCGCCCCACCCTCGTCGAAGACGGGCACGACGACGGAATAGTCGGGGAGAGCGTTAGCGTTCATCGCCCTCTCATAGCGCAAAAATAGCCTAAAAGAAGGATCGTGCTATTCCACCATGATGACGCTTGAATCTCGCCTGGATGACTGGAGCCGCGGCTGGCGCGGCCCGCTGTTCGCCGCCCTGGTGGCCCTGATCGCCGGCCTGCCCGGCCTGTTCGCCATGCCGCCGCTGGACCGCGACGAATCACGCTTCGCCCAGGCCACCGCCCAGATGCTGGAAACCGACGACATGGTCGTCATCCGGTTCCAGGACCAGCCGCGCTTCAAGAAGCCGGTCGGCATCCACTGGCTGCAGGCGGCCAGCGTCACCGCCTTCTCGGCCGCCGAGGATCGCGGCATCTGGGCCTATCGCCTCCCCTCGCTGCTGGGGGCCATGCTGGCGGCGGCGGCCTGCGCCTGGGGCGCCTCGGCCCTGCTGGGCCCCAAGACCGGCCTGCTGGCCGGCGGCATCCTGGGCGCGACCATCCTGCTGTCGACCGAGGCCTTCATCGCCAAGACCGACGCGGCCCTGTGCGGCTTCACCACCCTGGCCATGGCCGCCGTGGCGCGGATCTACGCCGCCCACCTGGCCGGCCGGCCGACCGGCAAGGGCTTCAACCGCTGGACCAAGCTGGCCTTCTGGGTCGGCCTGGCCATGAGCGTGCTGATCAAGGGTCCGGTCGGGCTGATGGTGGTGGCGCTCAGCGTCGCGGCCCTGTGGATCTGGGACCGCAAGGCCCCGTGGCTCAAGGACCTGGGCTGGGGCTGGGGCCTGACCCTGGCGGCGGCCATCGTCCTGCCCTGGGCGATGATGATCACGGTCGCCACCGACGGGACCTTCTGGTCGACGGCCGTGGGCAGCGACCTGGCCCCCAAGCTGGCCGGCGGCCAGGAAAGCCACGGCGCGCCGTTCGGCGCCTACGCCCTGGGGGCCTTCCTGCTGGTGTTCCCGGCCACCCTGCTGCTGCCCTCTGGCGTGACCCTGGGCTGGACGGGGCGCAAGGAGGCGGGCATCCGCTTCGCCCTGTGCTGGCTGGTCCCCACCTGGCTGGTGTTCGAGATCCTGCCGACCAAGCTGGTCCACTACACCCTGCCCGCCGTGCCGGCCCTGGCCATGCTGATGGCCGCCGCCCTGCGCGCGCCCCTGGCCCGCACTCCCCGCCTGGTCGGCGCGATCCTGTCGGCCCTGGCCGGCCTGGTCTTCGCGGCCGGGGCGATCTACCTGCAGGTCGAGTACGGCGATCCGGGCGACTGGCCCGCCGCGATCCTGACCGCCCTGCTGTTCCTGGCCTCGGGCCTCGCCGGCGCCGTGCTGCTGATGCGCGGGACCGCCGCCATCGCCCTGGTCACGGCCGGAGCGCTGGGGATCGCCGCCCACGCCGCCCTGGTGGGCCTTCTGGTCCCCCGGCTGGAGCCCCTGCTGCTTTCGCCGCGCCTGGAAAAGGCGCTGGAGCAGGCCGATCTCGCCCCCCGGGGCGGGGCGCCGGGCCCGGTGGCGGTCACCGGCTATTCCGAGCCCAGCATGATCTTCCTGCTGGGCACCACCACCGAACTGACCGACCCGGCCGGCGCGGCCAGGGCCATCGCCCAGGGGCGTCCCGCCGTGGTCGAGGGCCGCCAGGAAAAGGCCTTCCGCGCCGCCCTCGCCGCCCTGGGCCAGACCGCCCGCCCGGCCGGGGTGGTCGACGGCTTCGACTATTCCGACGGCGACAAGGAGCGCCTGACGCTCTATCGCGGGGCGCCGGTCCGGCTGGACGACGAGACGGACGAGGCCGGTGAAGAGACCGCCGAAACCCAAGCGGAGGCCCGGCCATGAGCCGCTTCATCCAGATCGTCGAGGTCGGTCCGCGCGACGGGCTGCAGAACGAGAAACTGTCCCTGCCGGTCGAGGAGAAGCTGGACCTGATCCGCCGGCTGGAGGCGGCCGGCGCCCGGCGGATCGAGACCGTCTCGTTCGTCAATCCCAACCGCGTGCCGCAGATGGCCGGGGCCGAGGAGATCCAGGCCGCCCTGGCGCCCGACCTCGAGCGTTCGCGGATCGGCCTGGTGCTGAACATGCGCGGCTGGGAGCGCTGCGTGGCCGCCCAGTGCGACGAGGCCAATGTGGTGGTCTGCGCCACCGACGGCTTTGGCCTGGCCAACCAGGGCGCGACCGCCGCCCAGCAGGTCGACGCCCTGGCCGCCATCGTCGAACGCCAGGCGGTCGAGGGCGGCCCGCCGATCACCGCCACGATCTCGGTGGCCTTCGGCTGCCCGTTCGACGGCGAGGTGTCGCAAGACCAGGTCGTGGCCATCGCCCGCGACGCGGCGTCGATGGGCGTGACCGAGATCGCCATCGCCGACACCATCGGGGTGGCCGATCCGTGGACCGTCCGCCGGCGGATCGAGGCGGTGCGCGCCGCCGCCCCGGACGTCCGGCTGCGGATGCACTTCCACGACACCCGCAACACCGGCCTGGCCAACGCCTATGCCAGCGTCGAGGCCGGGATCGACGTGCTGGACGCCTCGGTCGGCGGCCTGGGCGGCTGTCCGTTCGCGCCGAACGCCACCGGCAACATCGGCACCGAGGACCTGGTCTACATGCTGGAGCGCGCCGGCTTCGAGACCGGCTACGACCTGTCGGCCCTGATCGAGATCGGCCGCCGGATCAGCGAACGGCTGGGCAAGAGCGCGCCGGCGTCTTCGCTGGCCCGGGCGGGCGGGTTTCCGGGATAGGCGCCAACCGCGGTTAGTATCGCTTGCCGGGCGCGGGCCACGGCGGAACCGTCGCTGGCCACCGGAGTGCGACCAAACCGGAGACTGGCAAGCGCAGTTGCCGTCGGATCGGTGTGCAACTCGAGGAAAGGTGCGCCCAATCTGGATAAAGGAGCGAGCTGCTTTGAGCGGCCGCGACGCTCCAGATCGCCCGAACGACTGCTCCCGGCGCAACGCATCCGAACCTTCTCCGTAGAAGCGATCGAAGCGATTGGTTCGCGCGAGACGAGGTTCTGACCCAGCGCATGATCATCTTCGCATCGGCTAGCACAAGTTCGGCGGTCCTGGCGCGCGGCATGAGAGGGCTCAAATGCGCTTCAAGCGCCGCCGCCACCCTCCGTTCCGCATGAGCAACTTGTCGGGAATGTTCACCCGCCACGTAGCCGACATTGAACGTCGGCTTTCTTGGCTGTGAAAACTGGGTGAGCTTCCGCCTCAGATCGGCCGCCCCGTGATCTTCCAGATCAGCGGCCGCGACACGCTCATCAGCAGGATGGCCGGGGCCAGCAGGACGGCGATCACGTAGCGCTGGATCGTGTCGGCCCGCTTGATGAAATAGCGCGACAGGCCCACGCCCTTGTGGAACTCGACCTTCAGCGGGTGCTCCAGGCTGGTGTGGCCCAGGTGGATCACCTGGGCGGCCGGCTGGAACAGCACCTGGCCGCCGGCCTGGCGGGCGCGCCAGCACAGGTCGATGTCCTCGACGTGCAGGAAATAGCCCTCGTCGAAGCCGCCCAGCAGTTCGAAGTCCTCGCGGCGCAGGGCGAAGCAGGCGCCGGAGATGGTCGGCATCGGCACGGGCGCGTCGGGCAGCGCCTCGTGCTCGCGGTGGATCTCGAACTTGGCCAGACCCTTGAACCGCGCGGTCAGGTGACCGAAGCTGAGCACGGTGGTGACGGGCGTGACCTCGCCGCGACGGCCGCCGCGCTGCTCGCTGCCGTCGGTGTTCATCACCCGCGCCCCGACCACGGTCGGGACCGGCTGGTTCTCGAACGCCCCGACCAGGGCCTCGACGCAGCCCTGCTGCAGGTTGGCGTCGGGATTGAGGAAGATGATGTATTCGCCGCGCGCGGTCTCGGCGCCCATGTTGGCGCCGCGCGCGAACCCGATATTGCCGTGCCCCTGCTGCAGGATGACCCGCGCCTCGCTGCGTCCCAGGGCGCGCAGGCGTTCGGCCTCGTCGGGCGGCGAGCCGTTGTCGATGATGACGAACTCGTCGACCAGCGGCTCGGCCAGCACGTGCTCGATGCTCTCGATCAGGGCTTCTCCCGTCTGGTAGACGACCATGACCACGGAGACGCGCGGCCGAACCGGCCGCGCGCCCATGACGAAGGTCGAATGCGAGGGAAGAATGCTGTTCATCAGGCCTGCACTACCGTCTCGGGCCGCGCCGCGGCGCGCTGACGGGCCAGGTCCGGCGGGGTCGCTTCCTCGGTCAGGGCGCGCGCGGCGTCCTCCAGAGACAGCACCTTCTGCCCCTCGCCGCCGAGGCGACGCAGGGCGACTTCCCCGTTTTCGGCTTCCTTACGCCCGACCACTGCAATCACCGGCACTTTCGCGAGGCTGTGTTCGCGAATCTTGTAGTTGATCTTTTCGTTCCTGAAGTCGACCTCTGCGCGAATGCCCAGGGAAGTCAATCGATCGGCCACGCGCTGGGCGTAGTCGTCGGCGTCCGACGTGATCGTCGCCACCACGACCTGCACCGGCGCCAGCCATAGAGGCAGGGCGCCGGCGTAGTTCTCCAGCAGAATGCCAATGAAGCGCTCGAACGAGCCCAGGATCGCCCGGTGCAGCATCACGGGCCGGTGCTTGGCGCCGTCCTCGCCGATATATTCGGCGCCCAGCCGTTCGGGCAGGACATAGTCCAGCTGCAGCGTGCCGCAGGTCCATTCGCGGCCGATGGCGTCCTGGACGATGAAGTCCAGCTTCGGCGCATAGAAGGCGCCGTCGCCCTCGGCGATCACCGGCTCGACGCCCGCCAGCCGCGCGGCCTCGGCCAGCATGCCCTCGGCCTTGTCCCAGAACTCGTCCGAGCCGGCGCGCAGCTCCGGACGCGTGGCCAGGGCGATGTACTTGGTCGTCATGCCCAGGTCACCGTGGATCATCCGCGTCAGGCGGATGAACCGCTCGGTCTCCTCGACGATCTGGTCCTCGCGGCAGAAGATGTGGGCGTCGTCCTGGGTGAAGGCGCGCACCCGCATCAGGCCGTGCAGGGCGCCGGACGGTTCGTAGCGATGGCAGGACCCGAACTCGGCCATGCGCATGGGCAGCTCGCGATAGGACCGCTGGCCCACGTTCCAGATCTGCACGTGACCGGGGCAGTTCATCGGCTTGAGCGACAGGATCTCGCCTTCCACCGTCTCGCAGACGAACATGTTGGCGCGATACTTGTCCCAGTGGCCCGACTTCTCCCAGAAGGCCTTGTCCAGGACCTGGGGCGTCTTGACCTCGATATAGCCGGCGCGGTCGAGCTGGCGGCGCATATAGGCCTCCAGCGTCTGCCACAGCTTCCAGCCCTTGGGGTGCCAGAAGACCATGCCCCGGCCTTCTTCCTGCATGTGGAAAAGGCCCAGCGACTTGCCCAGCTTGCGGTGGTCGCGCTTCTCGGCCTCCTCCAGGCGCGTCAGATAGGCCTCCAGGTCGGCCTCGCTGGCCCAGGCCGTGCCGTAGATGCGCTGCAGCTGGGCGTTGTTCTGGTCGCCGCGCCAGTAGGCGCCGGCCAGCTTGGTCAGCTTGAAGGCCTTGCCGACATGCTTGGTCGACGGCAGGTGGGGACCGCGGCACAGGTCCTTCCATTTGCCCTGGTGATAGACCGTGATCGTATCGCTGGCCGGCAGGTCACGGATGATCTGGGCCTTGTAGGCCTCGCCCATGGCCTCGAAATCGGCGATGGCCGCCTCGCGGTCGACTTCCTCGCGCGTGATCTTCTCGTCGCGGTCGACGATCTCCTTCATGCGCTTTTCGATCACCGCCAGGTCGTCCAGGCTGAACGGCTCGTCGCGGGCGAAGTCGTAGTAGAAGCCGTCCTCGACGTTCGGGCCGATCGTCACCTGGGTGCCGGGGAACAGTTCCTGCACGGCCTCGGCCAGCACGTGGGCGGTGTCGTGGCGGATCGTGTCGAGCGCCTCGGGGGCCTCGCGGGTGATGATCTCGAACCTGTTGCCGCCGCCCAGCAGGTCGGGCGTCAACGGACGGTCCAGGTCCAGCAGCTGGCCGTCCAGCTTGATCAGCAGGGCCTTCTTCTCCAGCGACTTGGAGATCGAGGCGGCCACGTCGCGGCCCGTCGAGCCGTCGGGATACTGGCGGGCCGAGCCGTCGGGGAAAATCAGGTCGATCATTCTTCACAGTTCCACTTGCGCGGCGCGCGGGGCGGAGGCGGCGGGTCGTACCCCGAGCCGCCGAACGGATTGCATCGGCAGATCCGTCCCACCGCGAGCCAGGACCCCTTCAGGGGTCCATGATCCTTGAGCGCCTGGGCCGCGTATTCCGAGCAGGTCGGCAAATAGCGGCACTGACGCCCGATGAAGGGCGAGAGCGTCGTCTTGTAGGCCCGCAGGCCCAGGTCGACGGTGCGTTCGTAGAGTGTCATGCCGGCGCTTTCGCGAACGGAGTCGGGGACTTATCGACTAGCGAAAAGTTCCGATCAAGCGGCGCCGACGCGGCTAGTTCGGGTTTGGGTCGCCGCTGTGGCCGTACGGACAGCCTCGACCGTGGCCTCGAACGCCAAAAGCGTCGAGGCATGACGGGCGGGATAGTCCTTGACCGGCTCCAGCACGGCGAGCTCCGCAAATCGGCCCTGGGGAGGCGGGCCGCCTGACTTCAGCATAGCCCGCAAGGCGTCGCGGGCCAACTCGATCTCGGAAAGATCGGCCCCGACCACCTGGGCGCCGAGGATCGCGGCCGAGGCCTGGCCCAGGGCGCAGGCGGTCACGTCCTGGGCGAAGTCGGCCACCCTGCCGTCCTCGACCGTCACGTCGACCACGATCCGGCTGCCGCACAGCTTGGCGGTCTTCTCGGCGCTGGCGTCCGGCGCGGCCAGCCGTCCGGCCCGGGGCATGTTGGCCACCAAGCCCAGGATGCGGGCCGAATAGAGGTCGTCGATCATGCTGTCTATGTGGGGGTGTTCTGGCGCTCGGACCAGAGGGCCTCGGCCCGCGCCTTGACCGCCTCGCCCATCCGGGTGAAGGCCGCCTTCAGGCGCCGGCGCTCGTCGCGGCTGACGAAGCGGACCAGCGGCCCCATGAACAGCTCGCCGTTCGAGAAAGTCGAGCCGACGTCGCTCATCTTCTCGATCTCCAGATAGCGGACCGCGGTCACGAAGCCGTTCAAGCGCCTGGTGCGCCAGTGCAGCTGCTCGTAGGGCACCCAGTCCTGGATCACCGCCTCGACCGTTGTCGCCTGACCGTCGTCGACCACCAGCTCGAAGCGCAGCGGCGTGCCGATGCGCATCTCGCCCTCCATGCGCGGATGGACCGGGTTCCAGTCCTTCCAGGACGCGAAGTCGGAGATCACCTCCCAGATGATCTCGGCGGGGGCCTGCACCCCGGTGCGGAATTCTACGGCGCGTTGCATGGGTGTCCGTCTAGCAGCTTTCAAAAACCCGCTCATCCCGGCGAACGCCGGGACCCAGATGGAATGGCTGTGAGGCTGACGCCGGGAGCGCCGCGTTCCTCCAGTCATCCGCTCCGCTCGAGGATCTGGGTCCCGGCATTCGCCGGGATGAGCGGATTATGGATGTAATTTAGTTCAGCGCCAATCCCAAAGCGCTCAGTCCTTCATCCGCCAGGTCGCGCCGCTCGGGCCGTCCATGACCACCACGCCCAGGCCGTCCAGCTCGGCGCGGATGGCGTCGGCGGCGGTCCAGTCCTTGGCGGCGCGGGCCTCGACCCGGCGCTCGAGCAGGTCCTCCACCTTGGCCTTCAGGTCGTCGTCGGCGTCGCCCTCGAACCAGGCGTCCGGGTCGGCCTGCAGGAAGCCCAGCACGCCGGCCGAGGCCAGCAGCCGGCCCTTGTTGGCGGCGATCGCCGGCTCGTCGCCGGCCGTCACCGCCCGCTCGATGGCGCTGGACAGCTCGAAGAAGCCCGACACCGCCAGCGGCGTGTTGAGGTCGTCCGACAGGGCGGCCAGCACCTCGTCCGACGGCTCGGACTCGCCGGCCGCGACGGTCTTGGCGCGGCGCAGGGCGCCGTACAGGCGGTCCAGCGCCTTCTTGCTCTGCTCGACCAGCTCCGGCGTCCAGTCCAGCGGCTGGCGATAGTGGCCCGACAGCAGCGCCCAGCGGATCACCTCGCCCGGCGTGGTCTTCAACAGCTCGTGCGGGATGATCACATTGCCCAGGCTCTTGGACATCTTCTCCCCCGACATGTCGAGGAAGCCGTTGTGCAACCAGTAGTTGGCCAGGACCGGCTGCCCATGGGCGCAGCGGCTCTGGGCCAGCTCGTTCTCGTGGTGCGGGAAGGTCAGGTCGATGCCGCCGCCGTGGATGTCGATGGTCCGGCCCAGCTGCTTGTCGATCATGGCCGAGCACTCGATGTGCCAGCCCGGCCGGCCCGCGCCCCAGGGGCTGTCCCACTCGGGCTCGTTTTCCTTGGACGGCTTCCACAGCACGAAGTCGGCGGGATGGCGCTTGTAGGGCGCGACCTCGACCCGGGCGCCGGCGATCATGTCGTCCAGGTCGCGGCCCGACAGCGCGCCGTAGTCGGCGAAGGCCTGGGTGTCGAACAGCACGTGGCCCTCGGCGGCATAGGCCGAGCCGTTGTCGACCAGCCGGCCGATCATCTCGACGATCGGGCCCATGTGCTCGGTGGCCTTGGGCTCCAGGGTGGGGCGCAGGGCCAGCAGGGCGTCGGCGTCCTGGTGGTAGGCGGCCAGGTAGCGATCGGTGATCACCTTGATCGCCACGCCCTCGGCCGTGGCCTTGGCGTTGATCTTGTCGTCCACGTCGGTGACGTTGCGGGCATAGACCACCGCCTCGGCGCCATAGACGTGGCGCAGCAGGCGGAACAGCACGTCGAACACCACGACGGGCCGGAAATTGCCGATGTGGGCGTGGTTGTAGACCGTCGGCCCGCAGACATACATCGTCACCCGGCTCGGATCGGCGGGGGCGAAGTCGCGCTTCTCGCGCGCCATGGTGTCGTAGAGCTTGATGGTCATGGGAACGGGGCGGCCTGACGTCGCGGGAGTGTTGCGGGGATACGGGTTGGCCCCATATAACGAGAGCACGCGCGCACGACCACGACTGATTGGCACGATTGTTTGGCCGGAGGCGCGCGACGGGTGGCACGCGTAATTCCAGGACGAAAGGCGTCCTGGCGCAACTCAGCCCGTGGAAAGACCCTTCCCGCACATGGACGCACTGACCCGCGAGCGAACCCTGATCGGCCTCGATTCCGAAACCGGTCTTGATCTTGAACCCGGCTTGCATCCCCATTCTTGGCGCCCCACCCGGGACGAGGCCATGGCCGCCGTCCGGACCCTGCTGGCCTGGGCCGGCGACAACCCCGACCGCGAAGGCCTGCTCGACACGCCCCAGCGCGTGGTCGACGCCTATGGCGAGTGGTTCGCCGGCTATCACGGCGACCCGGCCGTCGAGCTCTCCCGCACCTTCGAGGACGTGCAGGGCTATGACGACATGGTCATGCTGCGCGGCATCGACGTGCAGAGCCACTGCGAGCACCACATGGCGCCGTTCCTGGGCAAGGCCTGGGTGGCCTACATGCCGACCGGCAAGGTCGTGGGCCTGTCCAAGCTGGCGCGGCTGGTCGAGATCTTCGCCAAGCGTCTCCAGACCCAGGAGACCATGACCATGCAGATCGCCGACGCCATCGAGGATCACCTGAGCGCCGCCGGCGTGGCCGTGCTGATCGACGCCGAGCACCAGTGCATGTCGACCCGCGGCGTGCGCCACCACGACGTCTCGACGATCACCACCCAGTTCCGCGGCGTGTTCAAGACCGACAAGGGGCTGCAGCAGCGCTTCATGGACCTGGCGGCGCGGAAATAGGTTTCGGCGGCGGTCCCCCTCCGGCCCTTCGGGCCACCTCCCCCAGAGGGGGAGGATCTGGCGGCGGGATGCTCCCCCTCTGGGGGAGCTGTCGCGGAGCGACTGAGGGGGCCGGCGGAGCCGGAGAGCGTTTGAGATGTTGAAGACCAGGCTGGCGGCTCTGGCCGTCGCGATGACGGCGAGCATGACCATGGCGGAAACTCCGAAGGCTCCCTGGGACTCCGACATCCTTCCCCCGCCGCTGGCCTGGCATGGGGCCAGCGAGGCGCTGGTGGCCAAGGCCTCCGATCCGTGGGTCACGCCCTCGGAGCTCACCGGTCTGACCGCCTCGCCGGACTATGCCGAGACCCGCGCCTGGCTCGAGAAGCTGGACGCGGCTTCGCCGCTGATCCGCATGGAGACCTTCGGCAAGTCGCCCGAGGGCCGCGACCTGCTGGTGGTTTACGCCTCCAAGGACGGCGCCCGGTTCGATCCGGCCAAGCCCGTGCTGCTGGTCCAGGCCGGCATCCATCCGGGCGAGATCGACGGCAAGGACGCCGGCATGATGCTGCTGCGCGACATCGCCTTCGGAAGGGGGGCGTTCCCCGCCAAGGACGCGCTGCTCGACAGGGTCAACCTGGTCTTCGTGCCGATCTTCAGCGTCGACGGTCATGAGCGCGCGTCGCCCTACAGCCGTCCCAACCAGCGCGGCCCGGTCGTCCAGGGCTGGCGGCACACGGCCCAGAACCTCAACCTGAACCGCGACTACGGCAAGCTCGACGCGCCGGAGATGCGGGCGATGATCGGCCTGATCAACAAGGTCCGGCCCGACCTCTACATGGACATCCACGTCACCGACGGCGAGGACTACCAGTACGACATCACCTATGGCTGGGCCGGCTATCTGGGCGATTTCGCGCGCTCGAAGGCCACCAGCGCCTGGCTGGACAACATCTACCTGCCGGCCACCGAGGCGGGGCTGAAGGCGGCGGGCCACATCCCTGGCCAGCTGGTCTTCGCCCTGGACGACCGCGACCCCAAGAAGGGCCTGGGCGCCTCGCCGGCCTCGCTGCGCTACTCCAACGGCTATGGCGACGCGGCGCGGATCGCCACGGTGCTGGTCGAGAACCATTCCTTGAAGCCCTACCGCCAGCGGGTGCTGGGCACCTACGTCCTGCTGGAGGAAAGCCTGAAGGTCCTGGCCCGGGACGGCGCGGCCCTGCGCGCCGCCGAGGAAGCGGATCGCGCCCAGCGGCCGGCCGTGGTCGAGGCCAATTTCGGGACCAGCTTCGGCGGCGGCGGCGACAAGCCCCTGCGCACGGTGAGCTTCCTGGGCGTGCGGTACGAGACCTACGACTCCCCGGCCTCGGGCCGCAAGGAAATCCGCTGGCTGGGCGAGCCCGATCCCCAGCCGTGGTCGCTGCCGCTCTACGCGGCCGAGCCGTCGCTGAAGCTGACCCCGCCCAGGGCCTACTGGATCTCCTCGGCCAAGCCCGACGTCATCGAGCGCCTGCGCATCCACGGCCTGCGCATGGAAACCTTGACGGCGCCCAGGGCGGTGTCGGTCGACATGATCCGCTTCACCGCGCCCAAGCTCGCCGCCCGCGCCAGCGAGGGCCATGTCGAGATAGACGCCGGCCCGGTGACCCACGAGACCCGCACCGTCACCTGGCCCGCCGGCTCGGTGCGGATCCCGACCGACCAGCCGCTGGGCGAGCTGGCGACCCTGCTGCTGGAGCCGCAGAGCGACGAGAGCTTCTTCGCCTGGGGCATGTTCCCCGAGGTGCTGCAGCGGGTGGAATATATCGAGGGCTACGCCATCGCCCCCCTGGCCGAGAAGATGCTGGCCGCCGATCCGAAACTGAAGGCCGAGTTCGAGGCCCGGCTGGCGGCGGACCCGAAGTTCGCGGCTGACCCGGACGCGCGGCTGGGGTGGTTCTATGCGCGCACGCCCTACTACGACGACCGCTACCGGCTCTATCCGGTCGGGCGGGAGCTGTAGCGGAGACCTCTTGGCGAAACCTGGCGAAGAGGCCATATTCGCGGGATGAAAGTCACTTCCGCCGAGACCTCCAAGGCGTTGCGTGAAGCTCGCGAACGACACGGTTCGTGGTCGAGTGTGATCGAGCATGCCCAGCGCGGCTCCGACGGGGTGCTCCGTGTTCCGAAAGCTTCGGAACCGGAACACAAGGAGCCTGTCGCCCGGCGAGTTGGGTGACATTCAGCTTCAATCTTGTTCTGGCGCTTTTTCTGCTCGCGCCGGGCTTCGCCTTCGTGGCGGGCGTCTACTCCGGCGGCTTCAAAACCCGGCTCGAAACCTCGCCGCCGCCGCCTAATTCGATCATCGCCCTCGCGCTGGTGACAGCCGGCGCTCTCGCCGCGCATGTTTGCTGGTCGGCGCTCTATGGGCTCGGCGAACTGATTGCCGGCTTCCTGCATCTAGGGTGGACCTGGCCTCACCCGAACCCCTACCTGGACGCGCTGGCGTTGGCGGCTGCCGCCGACCATGCCCAAAGCCTCAGCCTGCCCTGGATTCTCATCAATCTGGCGGTGCTTACCGGCCTGACCTTCCTCGTGACACAAGGCCTGCTGGGCTGGAGCCTGAAGCGACATGCCCTTGTACGCAATGCACTCTACGGGTGGCTGGCGGAGGCGACCGCCGTGGAAGGCGCGATCGGCTACGTCGTCACCAATCTGGAACTGGACGGAGCCACGATCGGCTACGAAGGGATCCTGGATTATGTGACGCTCGACTCGTCCAAGCAGGTCGTCTCATTGGTCCTGTCGGACTGCGAGCTGTTCACCCTTGTGGCGAAAGGGGGACTCGTCCACCGGGTGCCGAACCCTCGCCAGACTTCTCTCGAGAACATCGTCCTGCACCGCGAGGCGATCCGAAACATGGCGTTCACGCCGCTCGGGGTCAGGGACTAAGCCCATCGCCTAGTCGCCCGCCCGACGATCCGGCTTGCCAGCCTCCCTGAACGCTGCCCCTTATGCCGCACGTTCGATTTCCAGTTTCACGAGTGACGACCGATGGACACCATCACATCCGGACACGCCGCCGCCCTGTGGGTGGGGCTGCACGTCCTGCTCCTGCTGGTGCTGTCGATGCTGGTCGTGCGCCTGCGGCAGAAGCACAAGGTCGCCCTGGGGGACGAAGGCATTCCCGAGCTGGCCCGCGCCATCCGCGCCTTCGGCAACGCCAGCGAATACATCCCCGTCGGCCTGGCGGCGATCATCGTCCTGGCCCTGGTCGGCGCCCCGCCGCTGGCGATCCACGTGGTCGGCCTCGTCCTGTTCGCCGGCCGGCTGATCCACGCCGTGGGCCTGTCCAACAGCGGCGGCGCCTCGATCCCGCGCGCCGTCGGCATGATCTGCACGTGGGTGGCCTACATCTTCGGGGCGGTGGCCCTGCTGTTCTACGCGATCGGCTGATCCGGCGGCGGCGGAGCGCTTGCCCCCGCCCCGCCGCCTCGTCCATAAGACCGCATGGACGAAAACCTGTTGCATGACGTGCTCGCCGCCGCGCGGACCGCGGGCGCCGACGCCGCCGAAGCCGTGTTCGCGCAGCGCCAATCCCTCTCCGTCGGCGTCCGCCTGGGCGAGCTGGAGGAGGTCGAGCGCGAGGAATCCCGCGACATCGGCCTGCGGGTGTTCATCGGCCAGCGCAGCGCCACGGTGTCGGGCTCGGACATCTCGGCCGAGGGCCGGGCCAAGCTGATCGACCGGGCCGTGGCCATGGCCCGCCTGGCGCCGGAGGATCCCTACGCCGCCCTGGCCCCGGCCGAGCGGCTGGCGCGCGGCCCGTTCCGGGACCTGGACCTCCACGACCCGACCGAGCCGTCGGCCGAGACCCTGGAGACCCAGGCCCGCGAGGCCGAGGCCGCCGCCCGTGGCGTCGAAGGCGTGACCAATTCCGACGGCGGCTCGTCGTCCTGGAGCGCCTCGACCTGGCGGCTGGTCACCAGCGAAGGCTTTTCCGGCCTGCACCAGGCCAGCGGTTTTGGCGTCTCGGCCTCGGCGATCGCCGGCGAGGGCGCGGGCATGGAGCGCGGCGGCGAAGGCCGCTCGACCCGCCACGCCGCCGACCTGCCCTCGCCCGCCAGCATCGGCCGCAAGGCCGGCGAGCTGGCCGTCGCCAAGCTGAACCCGCGCAAGCTGGACTCGACCACCGCCCCGGTGATCTTCGAGAACCGCCTAGCCATCTCGTTGCTCAGCCCGCTGATCGGCGCGATCTCGGGCCCGTCGATCGCCCGGGGGACCTCCTTCCTGAAGGACCGGCTGGGCCAGGCGGTGTTCGCCAGGGGCGTGACCCTGCTGGACGATCCCTTCCGCCCGCGCGGCCTGGGCTCGGCCCCGTTCGACGACGAGGGCGTGGCCTGCGAGCCGCGCGCCCTGATCGACGACGGCGTGTTGACCACCTGGCTGATGAACGTCAGCGCGGCCAAGCAGCTGGGCCTGGAGAGCACCGGCCACGCCTCGCGCGGCCTGGCCGGCCCGTCCGGCGTGTCGACCCATAACCTGACCCTGCAGCCGGGCCAGCGCGACCTGGCCGGCCTGATGGCCGACGCCGGGACGGGCCTGCTGGTCACCTCGATGTTCGGCCCCTCGCTGAACGGCAACACCGGCGACTGGTCGGTGGGCTGCTCGGGCTTCTGGTTCGAGAACGGCGTCTCGACCGGCCCGGTCACCGAGATCACCGTGGCCGGCAACCTGATCGACATCTACGCCCGCCTGGTCCCTGGTTCCGACCTGGAGATCCGCGGGGCCAGCAACAGCCCGTCCCTGCTGGTCGACGCCCTGGCGATCGCCGGAAAATGACCGACCTGGACCTGATCCTGGCCGCGGCGCGCGAGGCCGGGGCCCTGGCGCTCTCGGCCCGCGAGGCTGGGCTGAAGGTCTGGTCCAAGGACGGCGGCTCGCCCGTCACCGACGCCGACCTGGCCGTCGACACGCTGCTGAAGGACCGGCTGGGCGCGGCCCGGCCGGGCTATGGCTGGCTGTCGGAGGAGACGGCCGACGCCCCCGCTCGACTTGCGACGCCGCGCCAGTTCGTCGTCGACCCGATCGACGGCACCGTGGCCTTCATCAAGAACAAGCCCTGGTTCGCCGTCTCGATCGCCGTGGTCGAGAACGGCCGCCCGGTCGCCGGCGTCGTCCACGCCCCGGCCCTGGACGAGACCTACGCCGCGACCCTGGGCGGCGGCGCGACCCTGAACGGCGCGGCGGTCAGCCCCAGCGACACCGACGACCTCGAGGACGCGGCCATGCTGGGCGACGCCAAGATGTTCGCCCATCCGGTCTGGGCGACCCCGTGGCCGCCGATGCGGGTGGAGAGCCGCAACTCGATCGCCTACCGCCTGTGCCTGGTGGCCGCCGGGGCCTTCGACGCGGCGGTCGCCCTGTCGCCCAAGAACGAATGGGACCTGGCCGCGGCCGACCTGATCTGCGCCGAGGCCGGCGCCGTCCTGAGCGACCACCGGGGGCGGGCCTTCACCTATAATCGGGCAAATCCGCTGCTTCCCAGCGTGGTTTGCGCCAATCGCGCGCTTCACCCGTTGATCCTGTCACGCGTCGGGCATATCGACCTGCCGCAACGATAACTTCCGCGCAGGAAATTCCACGCCATGAGCGACAAGCAGCTTCTTCACCTCGTGATCGGCGGTGAACTGAAGAACGTTTCCGATATCGAGTTCCGCGACCTGTCGCAGGTCGAGTTCGTCGGCGCCTACGCCAGCTACGCCGACGCCCACAAGGCCTGGAAGGCCAAGGCCCAGGCCACCGTCGACAACGCCCACGCCCGCTACTTCATCATCCACGCCCACAAGCTGCTGGACCCGAGCACGGACTGAGGGCAAGCGGCGGGGACTTGCCCCCTACGGATCGCTACGCGATCGTCTTCCCCCAGAGGGGGAAGAGCCTGGCCTTAGGCTCCGCCCCCTATGGGGGCGGACAGGCGGCGAAGCCGCCAGGTGGGGGCAAGTGCGCGCTCCCCCTACTCCCGCCGCAGGATCCCCTCCGTCACGATCCCGCCGATCATCCCGGCCCGGAAGTCGGCCTTGATCTTCACCGGATCGTAGTCGGGGCTCTCCACCCACTGGGTGAAGGTCAGGCCCTTGGGGGCGGCGTCGGTCAGGTAGCGCTCGAAGGTGTAGTCCAGCACACCGGTCTTGCCCTGCCTGATGTGCAGATACTTGAACGACAGCTGCTCCATCGCCGCCTCGATCGGCAGGCCCAGGCGGTAGTGGGCGTAGAGCACGCTCATGATCCCGGCCCGGTCCGCGCCCGACTTGCAGTGCATCAGGGCCGGATATTCGATGGTCTCGAACAGGTCGCGCGCGCCCAGCACCCGCTCCTTGATCGGGACCTCGCGCGAGGTGATCACGAAGTCGACCATCTTCAGGCCCAGCTTGTCGCAGGCGTACTTTTCCAGGGCGTAGAAGCTGCCGTCGAACCCGCCGCGCAGGTTGATGACGGTCTTGATCCCCTTCTTCTTCCAGGCCGCCAGCTGGTGCGGCCACGGCTGGTTGGTCCGGACCAGCTCGGGGCTGATCCAGTGGTCGTTCTTGAAGCCCAGACGCAGATAGGCGTGGTCGTTCCACAGGTAGGAGAGGTAGGTGCGAAACCGCCCCCAGCGGGTGGTCGTGTCGTAGCCGGGCAAGCGGGCGATCCTTCGGTGAAGAGGCCTAAGTAGGCGCCACAGCCCTGTAATGCAAAAGCCACAGCGCCGCACCCCCGCCGCATTGACAGGCCATAGCCCAGCTTGACAGTCCCGCCCCGACAGCCGACCCCTGCCGCCATGACCGATCCCGCCGCGCCGCAAGCCACCAACCGCGCCCTCGCCGCGCGGATCTGGCGCGAGTATCTGCGGCCGCGCCGGGGAACCCTGGCCGCGGCCATGGTCAGCGCCGCGATCGTCGCCGCCCTGAGCGCCGGCCTGGCCAAGGTGCTGGAGCCGGCGGTCGACCAGCTGATCACCCATCCCCAGCCGGGCGCGCAGTGGCGGATCCCGCTGCTGATCGCCGTCATCGCCATGTCCCGCGGCCTGTTCCAGGTGCTGCAGACCCGGTCGATCAACCAGGTCGGCAACGGCGTGGTCGGCGACATGCAGGTGCGGCTGTTCGGCAAGCTGGTGCGCTCGGACCTGGCCCGGCTGCGCGGCGCCCATTCGGGCTCGTACGTCTCGTCGATGCTGTACGACGCCACCCTGATCCGCGAGGCGGCCACCAGCGGCGTGGTCAACTACACCCGCGAGATCCTGACCGTGGCCGGCATGCTGGTGGTCATGTTCCAGCTCGACTGGCTGCTGGCGTCGGGCGTTCTGGTCATCGCCCCGCTGGCCAGCCTGTTCATGCGGCGGTTCTCGAAGAAGACCACCAAGGCCGCCAAGGGGGCCATGGGCGAGACCTCCAACCTCTCGACCGCGATCATGGAGAGCCTGGACGGCGTCAAGATCGTCAAGATGGAGAACCGCGAGGCCTATGAGGAAGGCCGGGTGGCCGCCGTGGTCGCGCGCCGCCAGCGCTTCCTGATCAAGGGCTCCAACGCCAAGGCCATGGCCGCGCCGGCCACCGAGACCTTCGGCGCCCTGATCACCGCCGCCGTCTTCGTCTATGCCGGCTGGCGGGCCAGCACGGGCGGGATGACGGCGGGGACGTTCACCGGCTTCCTGTTCGCCCTGGCCGCGGCCCTGCAGTCGCTGCGCCAGGTGGCCAACCTGCAGACGGTGTTCAGCGAGGGCTTCACCGGCGCCCGCCGCCTGTTCGAGGTCCTGGACGTCGAGCCGGCCATCATCGATCCGCCGGACGCCAAGGTCCTGCCGGCGGGCGAGGCGACCATCGTCCTCGACCGGGTCAGCTTCGCCTATGGCGACAACGCCCCGGCCCTGCACGACGTCTCGATCCAGGCCCGGCGCGGCGAGACCGTCGCCCTGGTCGGCCCGTCGGGCGGCGGCAAGAGCTCGCTGCTGAACCTGATCCCGCGCTTCTACGACGTCACCGCCGGGTCGGTGACCATCGACGGTCACGACGTGCGCGGCGTGACCCTGGCCTCCCTGCGCGACCGCATCGCCCTGGTCACCCAGGAGCCGTTCCTGTTCGACGACACCATCCGCGCCAACATCGCCTACGCCCGGCCCAGCGCCGCCGAGGACGAGATCGAGGCCGCGGCCCGCCAGGCGGCGGCCCACGACTTCATCGGCGAGCTGCCGCTGGGCTACGACACCCTGGTCGGCGAGGCCGGGACGCGGCTGTCGGGCGGCCAGCGCCAGCGGATCGCCATCGCCCGCGCCTTCCTGAAGGACGCCCCGATCCTGCTGCTGGACGAGGCGACCAGCGCCCTGGACACCGAGAGCGAGGCCCAGGTCCAGGCGGCGCTGGAGCGGCTGATGGCCGGCCGCACCACCATCGTCATCGCCCACCGCCTGTCGACCGTGAAGGACGCCGACCGCATCTATGTGATCGACCGGGGCCGGGTGGTCGAGACCGGGACCCACGCCGCCCTGGTGCGCCACAAGGGCCTCTACGCCCGCCTGGCCAAGGCCCAGGACCTGGACCATCTGCCGCCCAACCCTCAAGATGGCGTCTCCCCGGAGATCGGCGCATGAGGCCGCTGCGCTGGCCGCTGGTGATCCAGGTCGTCTCGTCGATCTTCGCCGGCTATTCCAGGCTGGTGTTCCGCACCCTGCGGATGACGCGCGAGGGCCAGGAACACGCCGAGGCGGTCTGGGCCCAGGGCCGCGAGACCGGGGTCGGGGCCATCCTGTGCTTCTGGCACGCGCGCATCCCGATGTCGCCGCTGACCTGGCCGCAGAGCCCGGACCGTCAGGACATGCGGGCCCTGATCTCGCGCTCGGCCGACGGCGAGTTCATCGCCCGCACCGTCGAAAAGCTGGGCTTCCCCGCCATCCGCGGCTCGTCGACCAAGAAGACCGACCCGGCCAAGAACAAGCACGGCGAGCAGGCCTTCCGCGACATGATCAAGTGGGTCAAGGACGGCGGCGGGATCGCCATCACCCCCGACGGCCCGCGCGGCCCGGCCGAGCGCATGGAGAAGGGCACCCCATCCCTGGCCCGGGCGACCGGCGCGCCGGTGATCTTCGTCGGCCTGGCCGCCAAGCCCTGCCTGCGCCTGGGCTCGTGGGACCGCACCGTCATCCCCCTGCCCTTCGCCAAGGCCGCCATGGTCTGGAGCGCCCCGACGACGGCCGGCCGGGGCGACGATCCCGACGCCCTGGTCGAGGCCTGGGCGGCGCAGCTGTCGGCCGTGACCCGGCGGGCGGAGGAGATCGTGGGGGCGGAGCCGGACGCGGTTTAGACCCTCCTTGATGCTCGTCATCCCGGGCCTTGTGCCCGGGACCCCTTTGTCCGCCGCAAGTGCAGCAGTGTGGCGCGCCGTCGGTTGAACCAGGGGTCCCGGGCACAAGGCCCGGGATGACGGTTGAAAGGGGGGTGGCTTGATGGGATGTAGACCCATGCCGCACGACCACGCCGACCACGATCATCACGACCACGATCACCACGCGCATGGCCCCGGCCATTCGCACGGCCACGACCACGGCCACCACCACCACGGTCCCGGCGGCCACAGCCATGCGCCGAAGGACTTCGGCCGGGCCTTCGCGATCGGCGCGACCCTGAACATCGGCTTCGTGATCGCCGAGACCATCGCCGGCCTGATGACCCACTCGCTGGCCCTGCTGGCCGACGCCGGCCACAATCTCTCGGACGTGCTGGGTCTGTTCATGGCCTGGGGCGCGGTGGTGCTGGCCAAGACGGCGCCGGCCGGGCGCCGCACCTACGGCCTGCGCAAGGGCACGATCCTGGCCTCGCTGACCAACGCCGTGGTGCTGCTGGTGGCGGTCGGGGCCATCGCCTGGGAGGCCGTGCGCCGCTTCGCCGACCCGCAGCCGATCCAGACCGGGCCGGTGATGATCGTCGCGGCCATCGGCATCGCCATCAACACCGCCACGGCCCTGATGTTCATGCGGGGCTCCAAGGAGGACCTGAACGTCCGCGGGGCCTTCCTGCACATGGCCGCCGACGCCGCCATCTCGGCTGGGGTGGTGGTCGCCGCCGCCGCCATGTGGGCCACCGGCTGGCTGTGGCTGGACCCGGTGGTCAGCCTGGGCATCGTGGCGGTGATCGTGCTGGGCACCTGGGGCCTGCTGCGCGACTCGCTGGACCTGGCCCTGGACGCCGCCCCGCGCGGCATCGACCCCAAGGCGGTCAAGGCCTGGCTGGCTGGGCGGCCCGGCGTGACCGAGGTCCACGACCTGCACATCTGGGCGATGAGCACCACCGAGACGGCCATGACCGCCCACCTGGTCCGCCCCGAGAACCCGGACAACGACCAGTTCCTGCACGAGATCTGCGGCGAGATGGCCGGGCGCTTCAAGATCGGCCACGTCACCATCCAGGTCGAGAGCGGCGGCGTGGCCACCTGCCACCTGGCCGGCGCGGACGCGGTGTGAGCCTTCCCCTATCCCTGGCCCTGTACCGGGCGGCCACCACCGTCCTGGAGCCGTTCGCGCCCCTGCTGCTGGACCGCCGCGCCAAGGCCGGCAAGGAGGACCGCGCGCGGCTGCACGAGCGGCTAGGCCGGCCGAAGACGGCGCGTCCGGAGGGCCGGCTGGTCTGGCTGCACGGGGCCAGCGTGGGCGAGAGCCTGTCGATCCTACCCCTGGTCGAGCGTCTGCGCGCCGAGCGGCCGGAGGTCGCGGTGCTGGTCACCTCCGGCACCGTGACCTCGGCCGAGCTGCTGGCCCGCCGTCTGCCCGCCGGGGCCGTCCACCAGTTCCTGCCGGTCGACACGCCCGGCGGCGCCCGGCGGTTCCTGGACCACTGGCGACCGGACCTGGCGGTGTTCGTCGAGAGCGAGCTGTGGCCCAACCTGCTGCTAGCCGCCAAGGCGCGCGGGGTGAAGCTGGCCCTGGTCTCGGCCAAGCTGTCGGACAGGAGCTACGACGGCTGGCGGGCGCGGCCGTTCGCGGCCTTCGAGCTGTTCGGCGGCTTCGACCTGATCCTGGCCCAGGACGGGCGCGCGGCCGAGCGCCTGTCCAGCCTGGGCGGGACCGTGGCCGGCGAGGCCGACCTGAAGTTCGGCGCGGCCCCGCTGCCGGTCGACGCCGCCGCCCTGGCCAGCCTACGCGTGCGGCTCAGCGACCGGCCGCTGCTGCTGGCCGCCAGCACCCATCCGGGCGAGGACGAGGTCGTGCTGGCGGCCTGGCGCGCCCTGCCGGCCCATGGCGGCGACGGGCGTCCGCGCCTGGTGATCGTCCCGCGCCATCCCGAGCGCGGCCCGGTCATCGCCGACAGGGCCCTGGCCGCCGGCGCCACCACCTGCCTGCGCAGCCGCGAGCCCGACGACTCGGCCGAGGTCATCGTCGCCGACACCCTGGGCGAACTGGGCCTGTGGTACCGGCTGGCCGACCTGGCCCTGGTGGCCGGCAGCCTGGTGGAAGGGATCGGCGGCCACAATCCGCTGGAGCCGGCGCGGCTGGACTGCCCGATCGCCTCCGGCCCGCATGTCGAGAACTGGCTGACCGCCTATGCCGACCTGCGCGACGCCGACGGCGTGACCTTCGCCGACGCCTCGGTGCTGGGCCCGCGCCTGGCCGACCTGCTGGCCCGGCCCGACCTGCTGCGATCGCGGGCGGACCACGCCCGGGCCTTCGTCGCCCGCCGCGACGCCGAGGCCCGGGCGGGCCTGGACCGCATCCTGCGCCTGCTCGACGCGGAGGCGCGGGCATGAAGCTGGCGACCCCGCGCTGGTGGTATCGCCGCGACGGCGCCCCCAGCCCCCTGACCCGGGCCCTGCTGACCCCGCTGTCGTGGATCTGGGCCGCCCAGACCGCCCGCCGCATCGCCCGGACCCAGCCGCGCGGCGCCGACTGCGCGGTGCTCTGCGTCGGCAACTTCACGGTCGGCGGGGTGGGCAAGACGCCGATCGTCCGCGAGCTGCTGCTGACCCTGACCCAGCGCGGCCGCCGCGCCCACGGCCTGTCGCGCGGCTATGGCGGCCGGCTGAAGGGCCCGGTCCAGGTCGACCCAGCGCGCCACACCGCCCGCGACGTCGGCGACGAGCCGCTGATGCTGGCCCAGGACTTCCCGATCTGGGTGTCGCGCGACCGGGTGCTGGGGGCGCGCCGGGCCGCCGCGGCCGGGGCCGAGGTGGTGGTCATGGACGACGGCCACCAGAACCCCGACCTGCGCAAGACCCTGTCGCTGGTGGTGGTCGACGGCGAGACCCGCGAGGACGAATGGCCGTTCGGCGACGGCAAGGTGTTCCCGGCCGGGCCGATGCGCGAGCCGCTGGCGGCCAGCCTGGCCCGCACCGACGCGGTGATCGTGCTGCTGCCGGACGACCTGCCGGCGGCCGCCCCCGACCTGCTGGCCCTGTTCGGCGACACCCCGGTGCTGACCGCCCGCCTGGAGCCCGCCGCCCCGCCGCCCAAGGGCCGCCAGGTCGGCTTCGCCGGCATCGGCAAGCCGTGGAAAGTGGAGCGGGCCCTGAAGGCGGCCGGCTGCCACCTGGTCGACTTCGCGCCCTATCCGGACCATGGCGACTATGACGAGGCGACGCTGAAGTTCCTGGCCGACCGCGCGGCGGCCTACAGCGCCGGGCTGGTGACCACCGAGAAGGACTGGGTGCGCCTGCCCCAGGCCTGGCGCGACCGGGTCACGCCCTGGCCGGTGCGGGCGCGGTTCGAGGACGAGGCGGCGCTGGGGAAGTTGCTGGAGAGCGTGGGGCTGTGATCACTTGCCCCCTACGGATCGCTTCGCGATCGTCTTCCCCCAGAGGGGGAAGAGCCTAAACACGCGAGGCTCCGCCCCCTATGGGGGCGGACAGACCGCGAAGCGGTCAGGTGGGGGCAGGTGTTCGCCCCTCAAGCCCCCGCCTTCCTGGCGAACGCCCACGCCCCCCGCGCCAGCACCGGCACCCGCGCCTCCATCTGTTCGGCGTGGGCGCTGGCGGCGGTGCCGTCGCGCACCCGGCCGACGATGCCCTGGCAGATGCCCGCCAGGCGGAACAGGTTGTAGCTGAAGTACCAGTCCAGGTTCGGCAGGCCGTCGCGGCCGGTCAGCCGGCAGTACTGGGCCACGGCCTCCTCGATGGTGGGCACGCCATAGGCGGTCAGGTCGGCGATCTCGGCCAGGCCGCCGCGCTGGTCGGACGGCATCACCCAGTTCATCAGGAAGTAGCTGAAGTCGGCCAGGGGGTTGCCCAGGGTCGACAGCTCCCAGTCCAGCACCGCCGCCACCTTCGGCTCGGTGGGGTGCAGGATCATGTTGTCCAGCCGATAGTCGCCATGGACGATCGAGGTCTGGTCGTCGGCCGGGCAGGTGGCCGGCAGCCAGGCGATCAGCCGGTCCATGTCCTCGATCACCTTGGTCTCGGACGCCTTGTACTGCTTGGTCCAGCGGTCGATCTGGCGGGCGAAGTAGTTGCCGGGCTTGCCGTAGTCGGCCAGGCCCACGGCCGCGTAGTCGACGGTGTGCAGCGCCGCCAGGGTGGCGATCTCGGCCTCGTAGATCGCCCGCCGCTCGGCCGGCGCGTAGTCGGGCAGGGTCCCGTCCCACAGGATCCGGCCTTCGACATTGTCCATCACGTAGAAGATCGTGCCGATCACATCCTCGTCCAGGCACAGGGCGTAGGCCTTGGCGACGGGGAAGCCAGCCTTGTTCAGACCCGAGATCACCTTGAACTCGCGGTCGACGGCGTGGGCGCTGGGCAGCAGCTTGCCCGGCGGCTTGCGGCGCAGGACGTACTTCCTGCCGGGCGTGACCAGCTGGTAGGTCGGGTTGGACTGGCCGCCCTTGAACTGACGCACCTCCAGCGGGCCCTGGTAGCCCTCGACATGGGCCTCCAGCCAGGCCGCCAGCCGGCCCTCGTCGATGGCGTGGCGCGGGTCGACGGGCTTGGTCCCGGAATTGAGGTCCTGGACGGACGGTTCGGCCGCGGCCATGCGCTTGCTCCCCAACGCTTGTTTGAATGAACATTAGAGCCTGGGCGCCGCGACGCAACCCTCCAGCTGCGGGCCGCATGGCGGCGGGCGGCATCCTGGTGGAGGTGGCGCACCGACCGTAGCCCCCTCCGTTGTCATCCCGGAAAGCGCGCAGCGCTTGTCCGGGACACAGGGGAACCGCAAGGCCTTAGCCCAGTCCCCTGGGTCTCGGACAGCCCCTGCGGGGCTTCCGGGATGACAACGATTAAAGCTTAGGAGTCAGGACAGGCGCCTGTCCCCGGCCGGTCAGTGCTGGCTCAGCGCCCGCCAGCCGATGTCGGTGCGGTAGAACCCGCCCTCCAGCGACACCGTGCCCAGGGCGGCGTAGGCCACGTCGCGGGCCTCGTGCAGGGTCGCGCCCAGGGCGCAGACATTGAGCACCCGGCCGCCGGCCGCCACCAGGCGGCCCTCGGCGTCGCGGGCGGCGCCGGCGTGGAAGATCACCGCCTCGCCGCCGAACTCGCTGTCGGCGCCCTGGATCAGGCCGCCGGTCACCGGCGCGTCGGGATAGCCCTGGGCCGCCAGCACCACGCAGATCGCCGCCTCTTCGCGCCAGACCGGCGGCGCGGCGGAGGCCAGCTGGCCCTTGGCCGCGGCCAGCAGCAGCGGCACGAGGTCGCTTTCCAGCCGCAGCATCAGGGTCTGGCACTCGGGATCGCCGAAGCGGGCGTTGTACTCGACCAGCCTGGGCCCCTGCTCGGTCAGCATCAGCCCGGCATAGAGCACGCCGACATAGGGACAGCCCTCGGCGGCCATGCCGGCCACGGTGGGCTCGACCAGCTCGCGCCAGGCCTGGTCGACCAGGGCCTGGGTCAGCACCGGCGGCGGCGAATAGGTGCCCATGCCGCCGGTGTTGGGGCCCACGTCGCCGTCATAGGCCCGCTTGTGGTCCTGGGCCGCGCCGAACAGCACGGCGGTCTTGCCGTCGCAGATCGCGAACAGCGAGGCTTCCTCGCCGTGCATGAACTCCTCGATCACCACCCGCGCCCCGGCCGAGCCAAAGCGGCCGCCCAGCATGTCCAGCACGGCGGCGTCGGCCTCCGCCCGGTCGGCGGCGATCACCACGCCCTTGCCGGCCGCCAGGCCGTCGGCCTTGATCACGAACGGCGCTTCCAGGGTGTCGAGGAAGGCCCCGGCCGAGGCCGCGTCGGTGAACACGCCATAGGCCGCGGTCGGCAGGCCGTGGCGCTGGCAGAAGTCCTTGGTGAAGGCCTTGCTGGTCTCCAGCCGCGCGGCCTGGGCGCTGCCGCCGAAACAGGGGATGCCGGCCTTGGCCAGTTCGTCGGCCAGCCCGGCCTCCAGCGCCGATTCAGGACCGACCACCACCAGGTCGGCGGCGATCTCCCGGGCCAGGGCGACCAGGCCCGCCACGTCGGTGGCCTTGACGGCGCGCAGCTCGGCGACCTGCTCGATCCCCGGATTGCCCGGTGCGGCGACCAGGCGGCCGCACAGCGGCGACTGGGCGATCTTCCAGGCCAGGGCGTGCTCGCGCCCGCCGGACCCGACGAGCAGGATGTTCAGCTTTTCCATGAGGCCGGGGTGTCGCGCGGGGGAGCCCTGGGGTCAAGGCGGGTCGTGCGTGGCGAAAGTTATCCACAGGGTCGCGATCGGGGACGCGCCCGCGCGGCGCGCGGCCCCCTCCGGCCCTTCGGGCCACCTCCCCCAGAGGGGGAGGATCTATCGAGGCGCGGATGCTCCCCCTCTGGGGGAGCTGTCGGCGAAGCCGACTGAGGGGGTTTATCCCCGCGAAATCCGGATCCGTCCTCAACAAAATCAACGCGCTACACGAAAACGCACGTTTCCTGTCCCCACCCTCCGGGGCGGGCGCACACTCGTGTCATGACCCAGCCCCAACACACCCCCGCCCCGTCCCTGGCCTGGTGCCAGGCCCTGCAAGCCAAGCTCATGACCGCCCTCGACGCGGCCTGGGCGACCCTCGAGCGCAGCAATGACCCCGCCGAGATCCGAAGGGTCCGCGAACGGGCCAGGGCCATCGGCGACCTGGCCGCCCAGGCCCGCAAGGTGGCGCTGATCACGCCCAGGGAGCCGAAGGCCGACGCCAATGTCGCCGCCAAGGCCGAGATGCTGGCCCGGGTCATGGCCCCCGGCCTGGCCGCCGAGGCCCTGGTCGCCGCCCGCGCCCCCGCCGCCGCCCAGGCCGAGCTCTCCCGCCGCGCGCTGGACAAGCTGAAGGGCGGCGGCCGCGCGCGGCTGTGAGCGTTCTAAAACACCGCTCATCCCGGCGAACGCCGGGACCCAGATCCCCTAGCGGTGTGGCGGATTGGAAAGACTCAGCGCTCTTGGCGTCAGCCCCAAAGCCATTCCATCTGGGTCCCGGCATTCGCCGGGATGAGCGGAGGAAGAGGAACGCGGCGGTCTCGTTATCCGCCCGCCCGCAGCGGCGAGGCCTCGCCTTAAAGCCTTGGAGGCGAGCCTGCTCATTTAAGATCAGACCCATTCGGGGCGGATGGGGCTTACGCCACCGGACGTTTCGAACTTCCGTTCGGGGTGGTTGCCAAGCTATGGGCGCAATACCCTTCGAGCGTATTTCAAGCTAGGCTTTAGTTGCGCCATCTCAGTGGGGACTTGAATGTCTGTAGGGTTGCTTCTTGCCGCCGCGCTCACCGCGTCGCCACCTCAAGGCGGGGTGCTGCCGGGAGAGGCCGCTGCCTACGACGCCATGTTGGCCAGTCGGGCACGATCAGCGAACGATTTATTCGCCGGCGTCGCCTGCGCCGACGCCAGGGTCGAAGCCATCTCGACGAGACCATGGAAGATCATGGGCCAACCCGACCTGATCGTCTGGCGTGAAAAAGTGCGCGTCACGGGCTGCGGCCATACAGCTGTCGAGAACGTCAATATCGGTCGTGTAGGTGGCTCTCCACCGTGGCGAATGACCACGGGCCTTCCGGGAGAAAGCCTTGCGGAAATGGACCTCCAGGCCTCCACATTTCCGGCGGCGGTCGCCGAAGCCAGGATGGGATTGGCCGCCGAATGCCAGTCGGTGTCGCTGAACGACGTGTATGTAGCAGCGCTTCCTGGCGGTGTTGATATTTCGCCGCCGGATGCTCTCCCCCCCTCAGGCCCACGGGCGCCGCCCCGCGGTCAGCCTGCCGGACACCGCCAAGCCCATGTTGGACAAGCTCGCCCTGTCCGACGCGTGGATGGAGGTCTGGCCCTTCAACATATGCGGGCACGATCGCACGCTTGGTGTGATTTTCATCCCATCGAAGGATCATTCGGCGAGCGTCCGCCTGTTCATGCCCATCTGGCAACAGGTTGAAGCCAACGGCCCTGGCGCGCGACCGGCCGCCGTCGCGCCGCCCGAATAGGCGAACACATCAAGGTCCAACTGGGGTCGCGAGCAGTCGTTGACGCCCGTCCCGAAAGCCGACGCCCCCGCCCAACCTCAGTCCGGCCACAGATCCTGCACGTCCCCCTTGCGGTTGAGCATGTGCGTGGCCCGCTTGATCAGCGTCAGCAGCCGCTCGCGCCGGCCGTCGCTGTCATAGGTCAGGGACGCCCGCGCCAGGCCTTCCAGCATGAACCTCGCCAGGTCGCGGCTGGCCTGGAAGCGCGGGCCGGCGCCGGCGTGGAGGATCTTCAGGAAGTGGTCGCCGGCCTGGGCGCGGTCGAACTCGGCCTGGGCCGGGGCCAGCAGGGCCTGGACCGCCGGATCGGTGCGGCCGGCCGCCTCCAGCTCGGCGAAGGCCAGGAACGGCACGGTGTGCAGCAGGTCCCAGTAGCTGTCGATCGCGTGCTCGGTGACGTCGGCGCCGGGGGGCAGGCCGTCGGCGGCGGCGCGGAACAGGGCCGAGCGCTCGGCCTGGACGTGGGCCACGGCCGCCTCGACCAGGGCCTCGCGGGTGGGGAAGTGGTAGAGCATCGCCCCGCGCGTCAGCCCCGCCGCGTCGGCGATCACCGGATTGGTCGCCTCATGGTAGCCGATCTCGGCGATCAGGCGCATCGCCTGGTCGAGAATCCGCGCCCGGGTCTTCAACGACTTGGGCGTATCCTTGGCGAGGCGGGCGGCGTCCATGACCCTGATCTAGTCCAAAGCCATGTTGCGCTGCAACAGCCCAGGGCCCGCGCGGCTTCGCCTCGACCGGCAAGATCGATCCGATGGTGAAAATTCGGGCGTTGGTGCGGCGCGGCGTCGCGTCGCGGACGCAGGGCGTTTCACGAAAGCGACATGCAATCAGCTTAATCGCCGCCCTGAGCGCTCCGACAGGACCGGGGCCGCGACCGGTCCGGGGGGACCGGCTTGGAACGCCGACCAGACCGCCGGAGGGGCAAGCCATGGTCACCGACACCGACATCGAAATCCGCCGCTACCGCTCGATCTTCATCAGCGACGTGCACCTGGGCACCCGCGGCTGCCAGGCCGAACTGCTGCTCGACTTCATCCGCCACGTCGAGTGCGACCGGCTCTACCTGGTGGGCGACATCATCGACGGCTGGAAGCTGCGCAGCGGCTGGTACTGGCCCCAGAGCCACAACGACGTGGTGCAGAAGATCCTGCGCCTGGCGCGCAAGGGCGTGGAGGTGATCTACGTGCCCGGCAACCACGACGACCGGGTGCGCGACTTCTGCGGCGTCCACTTCGGCGGGGTGGTGGTGGCCCGCGACATGATCCACGAGGCGGCCGACGGCAAGCGCTACCTGGTGGTGCACGGCGACGAGTTCGACGGGGTGGTGCAGCACGCCAAGTGGCTCGCCTTCCTGGGCGATTGGTCCTATAGGACCATCCTGATGCTGAACACCTTGCTCAACCGCGCGCGTCGGAAGCTGGGGTTCGGCTACTGGAGTCTTTCGGCCTATCTGAAGGTCAAGGTGAAGAACGCGCTGCAATTCATCGAGAATTTCGAGGCCGCGGTCGCCGACGAGGCGCGCCGGCGGGGCGTCGACGGCGTGATCTGCGGCCACATCCACAAGGCCGAGATGCGCGAGATCGACGGCGTGCTCTATGTGAACGACGGCGATTGGGTGGAAAGCTGCACCGCGCTCGTGGAACATATGGACGGACGGCTCGAAATCCTGGAATGGTCCAAGCTTAGGTCCTGGTCGGTGATCGACCGGGCAAGGGCGCTCACCGTCGAGCCCCCGATAGCGGAGCCTGCCGCCGCCTGATGCGGATACTACTCGCCACAGATGCTTGGGAACCGCAGGTCAACGGCGTGGTTCGGACCCTCACCAAGGTGATGGCCGAGCTGAAGGCCATGGGCCATGAGGTCGACGTCGTCAGCCCCGACCAGTTCCCCACCTTTCCGCTGCCGACCTATCCGGAGATCAAGCTGGCCATCGGCGCCTACGAGCCGGTGATGGAGCGCTTCAAGTCGTTCGAGCCCGAGGCGATCCACATCGCCACCGAGGGCCCGATCGGCCTGGCCGCCCGCCGCATCTGCCTGGAATGGAAGCTGCCGTTCACGACCAGCTATCACACGCGATTCCCCGAATACGTGTCGGCCCGCCTGCCGCTGCCGCTGTCGGCCGGCTACACCTACATGCGCTGGTTCCACAAGCCGTCGGGCCGGCTGATGGTGGCCACCCCGACCATGCGCGACGAGCTGGTCCGCCACGGCTTCCGCAACATCTCGCCCTGGACGCGCGGCGTCGACACCGACGTGTTCCGCCCGCGCCAGGCGGGCGAGCCGGACGTGTTCGAGGGCCTGGCCCGGCCGATCTTCCTCAATGTCGGCCGCGTGGCCGTCGAGAAGAACATCGAGGCCTTCGCGGGCCTGGACCTGCCCGGCACCACCGTGATCGTCGGCGACGGCCCGCAACGCGAGGAGCTGGCCGAGAAGTACCCGAACGTGGTGTTCGCCGGGGCCAAGTTCGGCGACGAACTGGCCCGCTATTTCGCCTGCGCCGACGTCTTCTGCTTCCCGTCCCTGACCGACACCTTCGGCCTGGTGATCCTGGAGGCCATGGCCGCCGGCGTGCCGGTGGCGGCGTTCTCGGCCCCGGGGCCGATCGACATCATCCCCGGCTCGGGGGCCGGCGTACTGGCCCCGGGCCAGGCCGACGGCCTGCGCGAGGCCTGCCTGGCGTGCCTGGACATCGACCACGGGACGGTGCGCAAATTCGCCGAGGGCTTCTCGTGGCGCGCCTGCGCCGAGGAGTTCTACAAGAACCTGCAGCCCTATCCCGAGCCGGAAAAGACCCGCTTCTGGCGCCGGCTGCGGCGGCTGGCGCGGCTGCGAAGGAAGCCGGCGGCCTAGGAACGCCGTCCACTTGCCCCCTACGGGTCGCTTCGCGACCGTCTTCCCCCAGAGGGGGAAGAGCGCTCCGCCCCCTCTGGGGGCGGACAGACCGCGAAGCGGTCAGGTGGGGGCAAGTAGGATCCCCCGCCCCCCTAGTTCCCCACCGCCTTGCTCCCGTCGACCACGAACCGCGCCTCGACCCCCGCCGCTTTCTCGAGCCCCGGCCGCGCCATCGGCTGGCCGCCGCCGATCCACAGCTTGACCGGCCCCGCCGCGATCGAGCGCGCGCCGTCCGGCCCCACCACGCTCATCGCCGCGCCGTCCAGCGCGAACCGCACCCGGCGGGTCTCGCCGGCCTTCAGGCGGACGCGCTGGAAACCTTGCAGCGACCGGACCGGCGCGCCCGGGACGTCACGCGAGACGTAGAGCTGCACCACCTCGTCGCCGTCCCGCGCCCCGCTGTTGGTGACGTCGACCGAGACGGTCTGGGCCTCGCCGGCCTTCACCGCCGCCCGTTCCAGCACCGGCTTGCCATAGGCGAACCGCGTGTAGCTGAGGCCATGGCCGAACGGATACAGCGCCTCGCCGGCGAAATAGCGATAGGTGCGGCCGGCCATGCCGTAGTCCTTGAACGGCGGCAGCTGGTCGGCCGAGCGGTAGAAGGTCACGGGCAGGCGGCCCGACGGGCTGAAGTCGCCCGCCAGCAGGCCGGCGACGGCGCGGCCGCCCTCGCCGCCCGGATACCAGGCCTCGACGATCGCCGGCAGGTGGGCGTCGGCCCAGTTCACGCCCAGCGCCGAGCCGTTCATCAGCACCAGGACGATGGGCTTGCCGACGGCGCCCAGGCGCTCCAGCAGCCCCTGCTGGGCCGCGGGCAGGTCGAGGCTGGTGCGGTCGCCGCCCGCGAAGCCCTTGGCCCGCACCGACATCTCCTCGCCTTCCAGCCTGGCGGTCAGCCCGCCGACGAAGACCACCAGGTCGGCCTCCCGGGCGGCCGCCACGGCGGCGTCGGCCCCACGGCTGGGCCGGCTCCATTGCAGGCGCAGGTCGCCGCGCGAACCGGACTGGTTGGCCTCGACGACGATGGCGTGGGCCTGGCCGGCGTTCAGGACCGCCTCGCCGTCGGGCGCGGAGTCGGGGGCCCGCGTCCAGGCGTCGACGACGGTCCTGCCGTCGACGATCACCCGATAGCCGCCCTCGCCGCTGACCGAGAAGCGGTGAACGCCGGTCTCGGTGGGGACCAGGACCCCGGTCCAGCGCATCGAGGTCCGGCGCTCCTGGCGCTGGGGCCGTCCCCAGCCGAAGCTGACATTGGCCGCCGCTTCGGTCGACGTCGCCGGCCCGGCCAGGTCCAGGCCCTGGAAGGTCTGAACCTTCAGGTCCTTCAGCGCCGAGTCCGGCACGGCCTCGCGCGGCGCCTCGGTCCAGCCGCTGCCCTCGACGGCGTCGATCCGGGCGTTCGGGAACCGCTCGCGCAGGCCCGCCAGCACGGTCACCGGCCTGGACGGCGTGCCGTTGTAGTTGCCGACCAGGGCGTCGACGCTGTCGGCGTTGGGCCCGATCACCGCGATCCGGGCCGGCGCCGTCTTCAGCGGCAGCAGGCCGTCGTTCTTCAGCAGCACCAGCGAGGCCCTGGCCGCCTCCAGCGACAGGGCGCGGTGCTCGGGCGTGTCGTTCTGGGCGGCGGCGATCCTGAAATAGGGGACCTTCTCGGGCGGATCGAACAGGCCCAGCTTCAGGCGGGCGACGAACAGCCGCCGGATCGCCTGGTCGAGCTGGGCTTCGCCGACCAGGCCGTGGCGGACCGCGTCGACGATCGGCGCGATGTCGCTGCTCTTGTCCGGCCCGAACTCGCCGCAGAACAGGTCGGTCCCGGCCTTCAGGCTGACGGCGGCCGCCTGCTCGGCGGTCTTCACATAGCCGTGCGAGGTGGGCAGGAAGACGTCGGCGATGGCCGCGCAGTCCGAGACCACATGGCCGGAAAAGCCCCAGTCGCGCCGCAGCCGGTCGGCCAGCAGGGCGGTGTTGGCGCAGGCCGGAACCCCGTCGACGGCGTTGTAGGCGCACATCACCGCCTCGACCCTGGCCCGGGTCACCAGGGCCTTGAAGGCCGGCAGGTAGGTGTCCTCCAGGTCGTGGGCCGAGGGATGGATGTCGTCGCGATGGCGGTCGGCCTCGGGGCCGCTGTGGACCGCGAAGTGCTTGGCCGTGGCCGCGGTCTTGTAATAGGTCGGGTCGTCGCCCTGCAGGCCGGTGGCGAAGGCCACGCCCAGCTCGGCCGTCAGGTGCGGATCCTCGCCCCAGGTCTCCTGGCCCCGGCCCCAGCGCGGGTCGCGGAAGATGTTGATGTTGGGCGACCAGACGGTCAGGCCGCGATACTGGGCCGAGCCGCCGTCGGGGGCGCGCGTGGCGACGTACTTGGCGCGGAACTCGGTGGCGATGGTGTCGGCGACGGCATGGATCATCGGCGCGTCCCAGGTGGCGGCCATGCCGATGGCCTGCGGGAACACCGTCGCCTCGCCCGCCCGGGCCACGCCGTGCAGCCCTTCGCTCCACCAGTTGTAGGCCGGCACGGAAAGGCGCGGGATGGCGGGGGCGGCGTGCTTCAACTGGCCGGCCTTCTCCTCCAGGGTCATGGCCGAGACCAGGGCGGCGGCGCGGGCCTCCGGCTTCAGGGACGGATCCAGGAACGCGGCCGGCGCCTGGGCGCGCGCCGCCCCGGCGGCCGCCAGGGCCAGGACCAGGGCCAGGACGCCGCCGGACGGAATGATCACTGGAGCCTTCATGCGTTTCCCCTCGTCGCGCGACCCTTGCAGGGTCGTCTCGTCGCCGGTGCGACACCGGTGTCAGAGAACATTTAGACACAGGCCGGGGATCGGGAACAGCAAAAAGGTACCGGTACCTTCATGGCGCCGGACGCGTCGGCCCTATCCCGCCAGCCAGGCCACGGCGCGCCGGACCAGGGCGACCAGGCCCGCGCCGAGCGCCGCCGCCAGCACCCCGGCCGGGACCAGCATCAGCAGGCTTCCCCAATTCAGGCCGCCGGCGGTGCGGGCCGCGATCAGGGCCAGGGCCAGCACCAGGGCGGCGAGGCCCACGGCCGCCCACAGGCCCGCCCGCGCGCCGGGCCGACGCGGCGCGCCCTGCCAGCGCACGAGGCCGCCGTTCCCGCGCCAGGGCCCGATCCGCCTGGACCCTTCGCCGCGGGACCGCCGCCGCCGTCCGGTCGAGGACGTCATCGGCGGAGCGCCTCGATGATCCGGCAACACACGCTCCAGCCCTCGCCGCCGCGATCGGTGAAGTCGGTGACCACCAGTTCGTAGACCTCGCCGTCCTGGCTGAGCGTGCAGAGGTCGCCCACCCGCATCGGCCGGGCGTGGCGCGAGCGGATATGGGCCTCGCGCAGGGTGATCAGGTTGTCGCACAGCAGTTCGTAGTCCTGCGACCCGAACGGCGAGGCCGGGACGGGGGCGCGCTTGGCCATCAGCCTGGGGCCCGGGCCATCAGAGGCGCGACTTGCGGGCCGCGTACTTGGCGTCGCGCCGGTCCTTGGCCTCGGCCGCGGTCGGCGCCTTGGCCCGCTTGCGCGCGGCCCGCTGCTCGGCCGCGGCGGTCGCTTCGGCGGCGGCCGCGTCGGCCGCGCCCTGCCTGACCTTCCGGACCGCCTGGCGTTCGGCGCGCACGGCCTTCAGCTCGGCCGCCGCCTCGACGCCGCGCTCGGCGAACAGCGGATCGGCCACCGCCGGCCGGGGCTTGAACTTGGCCAGCAAGGCCTGCCTGGCCTCGGCGGCGGCCTTCAGCCGATCGGTCAGGCTGGCGCCCTTGGTCTCGGTCATGGCGATCAGGTCTTCGTGCCGCGCAGGGCGTCGGGATCGATGGGCCGGGGCCGCGTGGGCTGGCCGCCCGTCGAGCGGGGGTCGTTCAGGCCCTTGGGGCCCGAGGGCCGGGTTCCGGGATAGGTCTTCATGGGCGATGTCCTTCGATCGGAGGGAAAGGCGGCGGCTATTTCTTCTTGACGCCCAGCGGGGCCAGCAGGGTCGGCGCGGCGGCGGCGATCACCTTGGGCTTGGCGGTCTTGGGCTTGCGGACTTCGCGGTTGCCTTTGGACATGGATCGTTCCTTTTCGGGAAGAGGCGCGCGCGATCAGGCGCCCGGGCCGGACGGCCCGGCGCGACGCGCGCGGGGATGGCGATATCAGGGCCGCGAAGGGCGCTGGTCGTGGCGATTGACGGTCATGCGACCCCTTCCCGGGGTGCGTCGAGACGGCCCGCCAAGCGGACCGGGACTCGCCGGCGGCGCGTCCTAGCGCCTTGCGGGGAGCTTAGCACATCGCGGGATGGGGCGGTGGAAATACGGTGGGCGCGCCCGATCCGCCTATCCGCGCCGGAACAGCGCCGAACGCTTGGCCATGAACGCCGCGACCGCTTCGCGATGGTCGGCGCTGGCCACCAGGGCCGGCAGCTCCTCCTCGACATAGGACCGGCCGTCGACGACCCGCTTGGTGGCCTCCACCGCCAGGGGCGCGCGCGAGGCGATCCACTCGGCCAGGTGGAAGGCCTCGGGCAGGAGGCGCTCGGGCGCGTGGACGGCGGTGACGATCCCGTCGGCCAGGGCGCGCTCGGGACCGAACTGGGCGCCGGTCAGCAGGTGGGCCTTGGCCCGCGCCACGCCGATCAGCCGGGGCAGGCGCGCGACCGAGGCCATCAGCCCGATATTGACGCCCGAGGCGGCGAAGGCCGCCCGGTCGCTGGCCAGGCGGATGTCGCAGGCCAGGGCCAGCTCCAGCCCGCCGCCGAAGCACCAGCCGTCGATGGCGGCGATCAGCGGCGTGCGCAGGGCCTCGATCCAGTCCATCAGCCGGTTGAAGTTCTCGACCGCCGCCAGGGCGTCGGGCGCGGTGCGGCCCCTTTCTAGGCGTATGGCGGCCTCGCGCAGGTCGTCGCCGGCGCAGAACACCCCGCCCCGTCCGGTCAGCACCACCGCGCGCACCTCGTCGTCGGTGGCGATCTCGTCGAGGATCTTCACCAGCTGGGCCCGCATGCCCAGGCCCAGGGCGTTGGCCGGCGGGGCGTCCAGCTCCAGCAGCAGGATCGAGCCCGTGGGGCGGCTGACATGGATCATCGCGCTCATCGGCCGAACGTGGCGGATGAGGGCCCGTTTGGAAAGCTGAGCCGTTCTTTCCTCCGCTCATCCCGGCGGGTTGAAGAGAATGGGTCGTTTCATGCGCAACCATGCTGCGGCGCAGCAGATTCCCCCTTGCCAGATTTAAACGCTTGTCACAGCCTAGATCGCCGCTGTGATGAGATTTCCGTCACAGGGCCCATAATGACGGAGCGACGGCCGGTTTTACCCGCGCCGAACGATCCACGGAGCGCGGGGAACCGTTCGCGCGTTATGTTGCAGCGCCGAAGAGACCGGGGAGTGAGATGACCGACACGCTGGCCCAGACCGGAAGCCCGACCGAGCTGAAGGACCTCTACGAGATCGGCGAGATCCCGCCGGCCTTCCATGTGCCCAAGACCATGTACGCCTGGGCCATCCGCAAGGAGCGCCACGGCAAGCCGTCGCAAGCCATGCAGGTCGAGGTCGTGCCCACCTGGGAGATCGGCGAGGACGAGGTGCTGGTCCTGGTGATGGCCGCGGGGGTCAACTACAACGGCGTCTGGGCCGCCCTGGGCGAGCCGATCAGCCCGCTGGACGGCCACAAGCAGCCCTATCACGTGGCCGGGTCCGACGCCTCCGGGATCGTCTGGAAGGTGGGCGCCAAGGTCAAGCGCTGGAAGCCCGGCGACGAGGTGGTCATCCACTGCAACCAGGACGACGGCGACGACGAGGAGTGCAATGGCGGCGACCCGATGTTCTCGGCCAGCCAGCGCATCTGGGGCTACGAGACCCCGGACGGCAGTTTCGCCCAGTTCTGCCGGGTGCAGTCGCGCCAGCTGATGCCGCGCCCCCGGCACCTGACCTGGGAAGAGGCCGCCTGCTACACCCTGACCCTGGCCACCGCCTACCGCATGCTGTTCGGCCACAAGCCGCACGAGCTGAAGCCCGGACAGAACGTGCTGGTCTGGGGGGCCTCGGGCGGGCTGGGCGTCTTCGCCGTGCAGCTGGCCGCCGTGGTCGGGGCCAACGCCATCGGCGTGGTCAGCGACGACGACAAGATCGACTTCGTCAGGAGCATGGGCGCCAAGGCGGTGCTGAACCGCAAGGAGTTCAACTGCTGGGGCCAGCTGCCCAAGGTCAACGGCCCCGAATTCGCCGACTACATGAAGGAGAGCCGCAAGTTCGGCAAAGCCATCTGGCAGGTCACCGGCAACAAGGACGTCGACCTGGTGTTCGAGCACCCGGGCGAACAGACCTTTCCGGTCAGCGTGTTCGTGGTCAAGCGCGGCGGCATGGTGGCCATCTGCGCCGGCACCAGCGGCTTCAACCTGACCATGGACGCCCGCTTCCTGTGGATGCGCCAGAAGCGCGTCCAGGGCAGCCACTTCGCCAACCTGATGCAGGCCAGCGCCGCCAACCAGCTGGTCATCGACCGCCGGGTGGACCCCTGCCTGTCGGAAGTCTTCCCCTGGAACGACATCCCCGCCGCCCACGAGAAGATGCTCGCCAACCAGCACCTGCCCGGCAACATGGCCGTGCTGGTCTGCGCCCAGCGGCCTGGGCTGCGGACGTTCGAGGCCGTGGTGGAGCTGGGCGGGGGGCTGGGCTGAGATGTGCTCGCACGCCGTTCGCGCCCAAGGATGCAACTCAGGTTGCACCATGCTAGAGCTTCCCCCGTAGCTTGGGGAACAGTGTTGCGCTTCATCAGAGTCCTGGCCTGTTTGACCCTTTTCGGTCTGTCGGCCTGCGAGCCGGTCAAACCCAAACTGGCGACTGGCGCCGAATTCGTCGACGAGTTCCACACCCTTTGTCCGCGCGCCCTTCGCTCAGCCGACGACGCGCGCAACGCCTTCGCGGCGGCCGGCGCCTATAAGACGCGACCGGTTATGAACCTGTTCGTGCAGACCCATGCCGCACCCGCCGGCCTTCCGGGAGTCTCGCCTCTGGAACGCGGCGGCGTTCAATGGCGCTATGACGGCCGGCATTGGCTGGGCATCGCCAGTGTCACCGAGACGGTGACACCGGGCGGCGTAGAGATCCGCTGCAAGGTCCAGATCCCCACCGGCCAGGGCGAACTCGTCGACTGGCTGATGCAGTACAGCAGCGGGTCCCTGCCCGTGGCCGCGGACCTGAGCCACGGAGCGCGGGTCCTGCTGTTCAAAGACAACAACGCCAGACCCGAGGTCTCGGCCTACTATGTGCTTTGGCGCGACCTCCCAGCGGCCGCCTGGGGCGCCAAGCCGAGCCTGGTCCTGCAATATGTTGTGCGCACCGGCCCTGCCCATCGGGATCCCGTGATCTTCCAGACGCCGCAAACCGCGGCGCTGGCGCGCCTAGACCGTTATTGCGCCGATCCCGAGCCCGACGTGGTGGCGGCTCAGGTGTCGGCGAGCGGCAACGGCCAGCTCGACCCGGACTACGCGGCCGAAGACGCTCAATTTCGCCAGACGCGGCGATCACGGACGTGGATCATGCGCGACAGCGACGAATGGCGCCTACATACCAACCGTTCCGTCAATCCTGTCGCGCCGCTCGACCAGTGCGTTGTGCGCATGGCGGGGATGCACACAGCATCAATGATCGACGCCCTGGTCGATGACCCTCGCATGGCGCTGTTCAATGACGAGGTCTCGCGAGGTCAGCGGACTCTGGAGTTCCGTTTCCTGAAAGGAGACCGCACACTGCTCTATCAGACCAAGGCCGGCCCCGACGAGCCGATGAAGAGCCACAGCCTAACACTCGTAAAAGGCGCGGCAGCCTTGCGCGAGGCCACGGGCCACAACTGACGCGCGCGCTACCGCCCCATCTCGTCGGCCACGGTCCGGGCCAGGGCCTCGTCGAAGTTCGTCACCTCGGCATAGCCCAGCCGGCGGCGGATCCTGGCGTTGTCGACGAACAGCGGGTAGCCGAGGTCCAGGCCCGACACCGCCTTGGCCAGGGCGCCGCGCGCCACGTCGGGATGGGCCAGCTGGACCTCGCCCGGCCAGGCCAGGTGCTCGGCGAAGGTCGCCGCCCAGGCCAGGTTGGTCGGGGTGTTGGCGCGGCCCAGGTTGAAGGTCTCGCCGCCGGCCCGGGGGTGCACGGCCGCCAGGGCGATCCCCGCCGCCACGTCGTCGACATAGCCGAAGGTCGCCCGCCAGCTGGCCCACGGGTGGGGGATCACGAAGCGCGGCCGGCCCTGGACCATCGGCCGGATCGCCCACGAGAACCGCCGCTGGCGGTCGCCGGGCCCGAACACCATCGGCAGGCGCAGGATGGTCGCCTCGAAGCCGGCGGCGGCGCGGGCCGCCTCTTCGAGCGGGATCTTGTCGTAGTCGTCCATCCAGGCCTGGGGATCCCCGGCCGGGCGGGGCCTGGCCAGGCGGTAGGGGAAGCGGCTGTCGCGCAGCGGGGCGTCCTCGGTCAGCCGGTCCCAGATCGGCGTCGGCCGGCCTTTGCGGTGCAGGCCCTCGTAGTTGCGATAGACGTCCACCGAGCTGACCAGCACGTAGCGGGCGATCGCCCCCGACAGCGCCTCGAGCAACGGCAGGGTGTCGGCCTGCGTGTAGGCGATCAGGTCGACCACCGTGTCGGCGCCCAGCGCGCGCACGGCGGCCAGCACCGCCGCCGGGTCGCGGCGGTCCAGCACCACCGAGGCCGCCCCGGTCGCGACCGGGCGCGCGCCGTGATGGGCGACCCCCGTCTCGACGCCGTCGGCCAGCAGCCGCGCGACCACGGGGCCGCCAATGAAACCCGTCCCCCCGAGGACCAGGACGCCCATGCCGCTTCTCGAAACTCCTGACTCGCGAGCGCCAGCCTATGCGCGAGGTGAGGCCGCAAGGCAAACGCGGCGTCCGGACCCCGCGCACTTGGCGGTTGGCAGCCCCGCCAACTCGTCGCACAGTCGCCCCAAACAAGCGTTCGGGGGCGTGGACCATGGGCTGGAAGAGCAAGGCGGCGCTGACGGCCGTGGGGCTGGTGCTGGCGGTCGCAGCCGTGGTGGCGGTGCGCACGGCGATGTTCAAGGCCCCCGTGGCCGACACCTCCGGCGTCCGCCTGGCCTCGGCCCGACCGGTCGACGTCGACCTGGCGGCCCGGCATCTGGGCGAGGCCGTACGCTTCCGGACCGTCAGCCACCAGGATCCCGCCGAGGACCAGCCGGCCGAGTGGGACAGGCTGCACGCCTGGTTGCAGGCGACCTATCCCGACGCCCACCGGGTGATGGCCCGCGAGGTCGTGGCCGGCCACGCCCTGGTCTACACCTGGAAGGGGACCGACCCGTCCCTGGCCCCGATCGTGCTGATGGCCCACCAGGACGTGGTGCCGGTGACGCCGGGCAGCGAGGGGTCGTGGACCCATCCGCCGTTCGACGGCGTGGTCGCCGACGGCGCGGTCTGGGGCCGGGGCGCGATCGACGACAAGGGCAGCCTGGTCACCCTGTTCGAGGCCCTGGACGGCCTGGCCAGGGCCGGCTTCGTTCCCCGGCGCACGGTGATCCTGGTCAGCGGCCATGACGAGGAGGTGCGCGGCGGCGGCGCCCGGGCGGCGGCGGCCCTGCTGAAGTCGCGCGGGATAAAGGCCCAGTTCGTGCTCGACGAGGGCATGGTGGTGGTCGAGGACCACCCGGTCACCAACAAGCCCGTCGCCCTGATCGCCACGGCCGAGAAGGGCTACGCCACCCTGACGGTGACGGCCCCCGCCGTCGGCGGCCACTCGTCGGCCCCGCCGGCCCAGACCGGCGTGACCACCCTGGCCAAGGCCGTGCTGGCCATCGCCGACCATCCCTTCCCGATGAAGTTCTCCGGCCCCGGCGCCGACATGCTGAAAAGCCTGGCCCCGCACAGTTCCACGACCATCAGGATGGCAGCGGCCAACACCTGGCTGTTCTCGCCCCTGCTGGTCGACCAGACCGCCAAGACCCCGGCCGGGGCGGCCATGCTGCACACCACCATCGCCCCGACCATGCTGAAGGGCTCGCCCAAGGAGAACGTGCTGCCGCAGGACGCCACGGCCTGGATCAACTACCGCATCGCCCCGGGCGACAGCTCGGCGCAGGTGATGGCCCGGGCCAGGGACGCGGTCGGCGACCTGCCGGTCAGGCTGGCCTGGGTGAAGGCCCCGGACGAGCCCAGCAAGGTCTCGTCGACCACCTCGGAAGGCTGGAAGGTCCTGGCCGCCCTGGCCGGCGACGAGAGCCGCGCCCCCGTCGCCCCCGCCCTGATGACCGCCGCCAGCGACAGCCGCTACATGGGCCCGATCGCCGACGACATCTACCGCTTCCAGCCCCTGGCGCTGTCGGTGAAGGACACCGAGATGATCCACGGCACGGACGAACACATGACGATCGCGAATGTCGAGCGCATGGTGCGGTTCTACCAGCGGCTGGTGGAGACGGCGGCGGCCCGTTAGGCGGCGTTCCAGGCCGAGGATCTCCGACACAAACTCTTCACAGGACCTTGGCCGCGCGATCGGGCCTATTGCCGCCTGGTACGGCGCGCGGGGGCGCGGAGGGCGGGCGACCGGCATGGCTGACGATGCGCAAGGGCTGGTCGCGCGGCCGGTCTCGAAGGCCGTAGCGTTCGGCGAGGGCTACGTGCTGGACGCCTGGTACGTGGCGGCCCTGTCGCCCGAGCTGAAGCCGGGCCGGATGGAAAGCCGGGAGTTTCTGGGCGAACCGGTCGTGATCGGCCGCACCCGGGCCGGCGCCGTCTACGCCCTGCGCGACATCTGCCCGCACCGCGCGGCCAAGCTGTCGGCCGGCAAGGTCCGCGCCGAGCCGCCCCATGGCGAGGATGGCGGCCGCGAAACCATCGAGTGCCCCTATCACGGCTGGCGTTTCCGCACCGACGGGGCCTGCGCCAGGATCCCGTCCCTGGCCACCGACAGCCCGCTCGACATCGCCAAGGTCCGTGTGCGGACCTATCCGCTGGTCGAGGCCCAGGGGCTGGTGTGGATCTGGATGTCGGCCGACCCGCGCTTCGAGGGCCAGCCGCCCTTCCCGCCCCCGGCGATCCCCGGCGTGGTCGGCGGCAAGCCCAAGCTGGTCGACCATCTCGACTACGACATCCATGTCGACCACGCCGTGCTGGGCCTGATCGACCCCGCCCATGGCCCGTTCGTGCACCAGCAGTGGTGGTGGCGCACCGGCGCCAGCCAGCACGAGAAGACCAAGGCCTTCGCCCCGTCCGAGGCCGGCTTCACCATGACGCGGCACGCGCCGTCCAGCAATTCGAAGGCCTACGCCATCCTCGGCGGCGCGCCCCTGACCGAGATCACCTTCCGCCTGCCGGGCCTGCGCTGGGAGCATGTGAGGGTCGGCGACCGGCAGGTTCTGGCCCTGTCGGCCATGACCCCGATCAACGCCGGCAGGACGCGGATGAACCAAGTCATCTGGTCCGACCACCCGGCCTTCACCGCGCTTTATCCGGTGATCCGCCTGGCCGCCCGCGCCTTCCTGCGCCAGGACGGCCGGATCGTCGAGGCCCAGACCCGGGGCCTGCGCGACAACCCGCCCCTGCTGTGGATGGGCGACGCCGACCAGCAGGGCCGCTGGTACCACCAGCTCAAGCGCGAATGGAACGCCAGCCGCCGCGAACGCCGGGCGTTTCGCAACCCGGTGGAGGCGGCGACGCTGCGGTGGCGGACGTGAGGGGGCGAGCCTTGGTCTCCTAGCCAACCTGCCGCGAAATCCGTTGTCATCCCGGAAGCCTCGCAGAGGCTGTCCGGGACCCAGGGGACTGGGCAGATGCCTTGCGGTTCACCTGGGTCCCGGACAAGCGCTGCGCGCTTTCCGGGATGACAACCGTCGGGGGGGCGAGGCCGCCCCCTAATCCTTCGCGGACACGCACCGTAGGATCAGCTTGTCGATCCGCGAGCCGTCCATGTCGACCACCTCGGCGTCGAAGCCGCCCAGCGCCACGATCTCGCCCTCGCGGGGGATGCGGCCCAGGCGGTCCAGCAGCAGGCCCGCCACGGTGTGGTAGCCGCCCTCGGCCTCGAAATTCTCGCCCAGGGCGTCGTTCAGCTCCTGGATGTCCACCCGCGCATCGACCAGCCAGGTCCCGTCCTCGCGGCGCAGGATGCGGGTCTCGGTCTCGTCATGGTCCTCGGGGAAGTCGCCGGCGATCATTTCCAGCAGGTCCAGCGGGGTGATCGCCCCCTGGATCGAGCCGAACTCGTCGACCACCAGGGCCATGTGCAGCGGCGTCTGCTTGAACACCGCCATGGCCCGCAGCAGCGACATGGTCTCGGGGATGGCGATCGGCTGCTGGACGTGGCTGCGGATGTCGATCGTCTCGCCGCCCAGGCAGGCGTCCAGCAGGTCCTTCTTGAGGATCACCCCGATGTCGCCGTCCAGGTCGCCCTCGCTGGCCACGACAATGCGCGAATAGGGGCAGTCGCGGATCTCCTGGAGGATCTCGTCCTGGCTGTCGGTCAGCGAGATCCAGAACAGGTCGCGGCGCGGGGTCATGGCCACGCGCACGGGGCGGTCGCCCAGGCGCAGCACCTCGTTGATCATCGCCCGCTCCTCGGGCTCGATCAGGCCGGCGTCGGCGCCCTCGGCCAGGACCGTCTCGACCTCCTCGGCGGTCATGTCGTTGGTCCGCTCGTCGCGCACGCCCAGCAGCTTGAGGATCGCGGCGGTCGAGACGGTCAGCAGGGTGACGAACGGGCGCAGCACCGTGGCCACCACCGCCAGGAACGGCGACATGCGGCGGGCGATCACGTCGGGGAACAGCAGGGCCAGGCGCTTGGGCACCAGCTCGCCCAGAATCACCGAGACATAGGTCAGGCCGATGACGACGATGGTGGTGGCGATCGCCTCGGAATGGGCGCCGACCACCGGGAAGGGCTTGAGATAGAGGTCCAGGGCCCCGGCGATCGTCGCCTGGCCATAGGCGCCGGCCAGGATGCCGATCAGGGTGATGCCGACCTGCACGGCCGACAGGAACCGCGTCGGGTGCTCGGCCATGGCCAGGGCCAGCTTGGCGCCCTTGTCGCCGCGGTCGGCGAAGGTCTGCAGCCGGGCGCGGCGGGCCGAGACCACCGCCAGTTCGGACATGGAGAAAACCCCGTTCAGGAGAACGAGGAACAGGACGACGGCGAGCGCGAGGAGGATCATGGCCCTTCAGGGTTGGCGCGCCCCAGCGGGCGCGGTTGGGCCAGTATACAAAAGAAAACGCCGCGGCCCACTGGGGACCGCGGCGTCGTCTCGTCGGACGCTGTCTGGCCTTACTGGGCCGGGCGCGCCATCACCGTCTTGTTGGCGACGGCCTGCTTCTGGGCGGCGTGCTGGCCGGGGGGCAGCGGGATCAGGCCGCGGCCTTGCAGATAGCCGCCGCGACCGGTCGCCGCGTCGGAGGTGAACTCCTGGACGAACTCGGCCAGGCCGGGGGTCACGCCGAGATTGGACTTCTTGACGTAGATGAACAGCGAGCGCGACAGCGGGTAGGAGCCGTCGGCGATCGTCTGGGCCGAGGGACGCACGCCGTTGACCGCGGCGCCCTTGATCTTGTCCATGTTCTCTTCGAGGTAGGACCAGCCGAAGACGCCGACCGAACCCGGGGTCTTGGTCAGGGTGCCGACGATGGCGTTGTCGTTCTCGCCGGCGTCGATCCAGCCGTCGTTGCGCAGCGGGTCGACCAGCGACTTGAACTTCTTCTCGTTGTCCGAGCGGATGGCGTCGGCGGTCGGGAACTTGCGGGCGCCGGCCTCGATGGCCAGTTCCACGAAGGCGTCGCGGGTGCCCGAGGTGGGCGGCGGGCCATAGACCTGGATGCGGTTGCCCGGCAGGCCCGAACCGATCTCGTCCCAGGTCTTGTACGGGTTGGCGACGAACTGGCCGCCCTTCAGCACTTGCTTGGACAGGCCCAGGTACAGGTGCTCGGTCTTGAAGTTGTAGTCGGCGCCGTCCTTGTCGGTGGCCACGACGATGCCGTCGAAGCCGATCTTGATCTGGATGATGTCCTTGACGCCCTTGGCGGCGCAGGCGTCGAATTCCGACTTCTTCATCGGACGCGAGGCGTTGGCGATGTCGGGGAAGCCTTCGCCGGCGCCCGAGCAGAACAGCTTGATGCCGCCGCCGGTGCCGAGGCTTTCGACCTTCGGGGCCTTCTTGCCGGTCTTCTTGGCGAAGTTCTCGGCGGTGCGGGTGGCGAACGGGAACACGGTCGAGGAACCGGCGGCCCAGACATAGTCACGGGCGGCGTGGGCGGGGGCGGCGGCGAGGCCCGACAGGGCGACGGCGGCGGCCGCGCAGGAAAGCAGCTTCTTCATGGAGGACTCCTGGAGTCTCTGGAGCGTTGCGAGAAGATCGGGCCGACCTTCCGGCCGGCCCGTGAGTCTTAGAAGTCCAGCTGGGCGCGCAGCTGGAATTGCTTGATGTCCGTGCCGCGGTTGGCCACCACCGGATCGACGGAGCCGTCGGTGTAGTTGGCCTGGAAGCGGACATAGGCGGTCGGGTAGTAGTTCACGCCCAGGGTCCAGGCGGTGTACTTGCCGGCGTCCTGCGACAGGGTCCTGCTGGCCGCGGTCGAGGCCGTCTTGTAGGCGTCGGTCAGGTCGGCGTAGTCGTAGCGCAGGGCCAGTTCGACGCCGCCGAAGCCGCCGGCGGTGATCGGGTTCAGGATCTTCGGACGCTTGATCTCGCCGGCGACCGGATCGTAGTTGCGGGTCTCGCCCGTCGGCCAGAAGCTGACGAAGGCGTAGCCGACCTTGACGTCCGGGTTCGAACCCGGGGCGGTGGTGGCCAGGCGCTCGACCGAGATGTTCGAATACTCGCCCTGGATCGAGAACGGACCGTGGATCCAGGCGCCTTCGGCGGCCAGGGTGGTGTCGCGGTCGGCGATGGCGCCGGTCTTGTAGTACAGGCCGTTGGTGCCGTAGTTGGTGCCGGTGCGGCCCTGGTAGTTGAAGGCGCCTTCGTTGCCGTGGTTGCGGTAGCGGGCCGAGACGGCCAGGTGGACCTTGTCGGTGTCGCTCACCAGCGGGGCGTAGTGGACGCGGCCGGTGAAGCCCAGGCGCTCTTGCGAGTTCTGGTTGGTGTTGGTGGCCGACGAGGTGTTGTTGATGTCGGCGTTGTTGATGCTGTCGCCCTGGACGGCGCCGGTGACGCTCCAGTTGGGGCCCTGCACCTTGCCCACGACGCTCAGCAGGTAGCTGTCGACGCCGAAGTCACCGTACGGACCGCGGTCCATGAAGGTGGTGAAGCGGGTCGAGGTCAGGTTTTCCAGGCCGGTGGCCTTGATGTTACCGATCAGGATCGAGGTGGTCTCGGTCGGCTTGACCTCGATGACCACGTCGTCCCAGCTGGGGCTGCCGCCGTTCACCCAGCCGCCTTCGGCCTTGTAGGCGATGTAGTTGTTCAGCTTGCCTTCGATGCCGATGAACACCTGGCGGCCGCGGATGTTGCTGGTCTTGTAGTCGGTCGCCGCGCCTTGGCGGTCGACGTCCTGGAACACGCCGTCCACCAGGATCCGGCCGCGGACCTTGAAGTAGACATCGTCGTTCGTCCACTGCGGAGCGCCCTTCCAGGCGATCGTGTTGTCTTGCGCGTGAGCCGCGACGCCGAGGCCGCAGGCCAGCATGGCGCCCAGCGCCGCGCCGCAGACCAGCGAGGTCTTGTTCCGCATGTGAGAATTCCCCTTTAGGCTTTGCCCCCTGCCCGTTGGTCCGGATCAGGTAGGAGCGCTTTACGGGGGTCCCGTGACGGTTCCGCCACCCTTTGATGACAGACCGATGACAAGCCTTTTCAACGCGTTAATTGTGGCTGGAAGGCCACAGAAACGGTCCTCAAAGCAGACGTGTGCGGATGATCTGGGACAACAGGTCGATCAGCGAAACCGCCACCACGATGACCAGGACGATGCAGCCGGTCTGGTCGTACTGGAAGCCGTTGATCGAATCGAGCAGCACCTGGCCCACGCCCCCGGCCCCGATCAAGCCCAGGACGGTGGCCGACCGGCTGGAGCTCTCGAAGCGGTAGAGGGCGTAGCTGGTCCACAGCGGCGCCACCTGCGGGATCACGCCCCAGACCACCTCGGCCAGCTTGACCGCGCCGGTGGCCCGCACGCCCTCGACCGGGCCCTTGTCGATCGACTCGACGGCTTCGGCGAACAGCTTGGCCAGCACTCCGCCGGTGTTGAACATCAGGGCCATCACCCCGGCGAACGGCCCCAGGCCCACCGCCGTGATGAAGATCAGCGCCACCACCAGGTCGGGGATCGAGCGGATCAGGTCCAGCAGGCGGCGCACCGGCTGCTGGATCCACCACGGGCTGATGTTGCGCGCGCCCAGCAGGCCCAGCGGGATGGCCACGACGATGGCCAGGGCCGTGCCCCACAGGGCCATCTGGATCGTCTGCCACATCTTGCCGATGTACAGGTCCCAGTCGGCGGCCATGAACGCCTTGGGATCGCCGAACGGCGAGAAGAAGCCGCTGGCGAAACCCTGCATCTTGCTGGCGTCGGTGAACAGCTGCGGGAACTTGTCGATCTCGGCCGGCTTGAAGCTGACCACCAGCAGGGCGATCACCCCGCCCCACAGCAGCAGGTCGAAGGCGCGCGCGGAGAGCGGCTTGCTGGGCGGGGGCGGGATCGTGTCGCTCATGGCTGTTTGGCTCATGGGGGCTCAGGCTTCGCTCTTTGAAACCCCTTTGATCCGCTCATCCCGGCGAATGCCGGGACCCAGATCATAAGGCGGGGCTTCTCGGATGAATCCTAAAGGCTCAGGCTGGATCTGGGTCCCGGCATTCGCCGGGATGAGCGGATGGATGTTGGTGCATGAGAGCATCGCCCCCTCAGTTGGCCGGCGCGGCCAGGCCGGCCTTGCCCTCGGCGGCCAGGCGCTCGGCCTTGATGCCGGCCAGGGTCTTCTCGGCCGCGGCCAGCTTGGCCCGGTCGCCGGACTCGCGGGCCAGGCCCACCTGCTCCAGGGCCTCCATCTCGCGCACCACCAGCAGGTGCGAATTGTCGGCCGCCTTGAAGCCGCCCATGCTCAGCCGGGCGAGGTTCTTGCGTTGCTGGACCGCGACGGGGGTGTCGCCCTGGCCGTAGGTCAGGAAGAACTGGCGCAGCTTTTCCTTCACGACCGGGTCGAGGTCCTTGCGCCAGACGATCGGGTCTTCCGGCAAGGTCGGCGATTCCCAGATCACCTTGACCTTGCCGGCCTGGGCGTTGCCCTTGAAAGCGTTGAGCTTCAGGGCCGTGGAGTTGTTGGTGGCCGCGTCCAGCTTGTGGTTGGCCACCGCGAACAGGTTGGCGTCATGGCTGGCGCTGAGCACGGTCTTGAAGCAGGTCTCGGGCTTCTTGTCGGCCGGAATGAACAGGTAGGTCATCGGGGCCAGGGTGCCCGAGGTCGACTTCTTGTCGCCGATCCCGAAGTTCAGGCTCTTGTCGCACTTGAGCAGGCCTTCGACCGTCAGCTTGCTGTCGGCCGGGACGATGATCACCGACTTGTAGCCGTCGGTCCCCGACGGGTCGAAGGTGCGGGCGAAGACCTCGCCGCCCGAGCGGCGCACCGCCTCCAGGCCGGAGGCGTTGGAGAACCAGCCCACGTCGGTCTGCTTGGCGCCCATGGCCACGATCAGCGACGAATAGTTGGACGAGAAGAACGGCTTCACCTTCAGGCCGGTCGACGCCTCCATGTCGGCCAGGATCGGCTTCCAGTAGCTCTCCATGTTCTGGGCCGACTCGGTCGACAGGATCGAGAACACGATGGTGTCCTTGGGCGCGGCCGGGCCGGCGGCCTTCTTCTCCCCGCACGAGGCGAGCGTCAGGGCGGCGACGGCGGCGAGGCCGGCGGCGGCGAGGCGCGAGACGGCGGTGCGGCGGATCATTGCGGGGCTCCTTCCCAGAACACGTCCTCGAATTCCGGGCCGTAGATGTCGATGAGCTTGTCGCGGCCCAGGCCGCTGGTCGGGCCGTCATAGACCTTCTTGCCGGCCTTCAGCGCCACCACCCGGTCGCAGTAGCGCAGGGCGTAGTCGACCTGGTGCAGGGTGACGACCACGGTCAGGCCGTCGGTCTTGTTCAGATCACGGAGGATCTCCATGACCTTGCGGGCCGAGACCGGGTCGAGCGAGGCGACCGGCTCGTCGGCGAGGATGATCTTGGCCCTCTGGACCAGGGCCCGGGCGATGGCGCCGCGCTGCTGCTGGCCGCCCGACAGGGTGTTGGCGCGCTGGGCGGCGTAGTCGGCCACGCCCACCCGGTGCAGGGCGGCCATGGCGGCGGCGCGGGTCTCGGCCGGCCAGGCGCCGAACAGGCCCCGCACCGTGCCGATCCGGCCCAGGGAGCCCAGGGCGACATTGGTGAACAGGGTCAGGCGGCCCACCAGGTTGAACTGCTGGGCGATGAAGCCGATGCGGATGCGCGCCTTGCGCACCTGGTCGCTGACCTTGCCCCGGGCCTGGACCGGACCGCCGAAGGCGGTGATCGTTCCCTCTCCCTCGTCCACGGTCTGCAGGCCGTCGATCGAGCGCAGCAGGGTCGACTTGCCCGAACCCGAGGGACCGATGAGCGCGATCATCTCGCCCCGACCCACGTCGAGCGAAACGGCGTCCAGCGCCCGGCGCGACCCGAAGGTCTTGGAGGCGGCGCGGATCGAGAGAACAGGGTCCGACGTCATGGTCGGGGCGAATCCTTACCGTGGTTTCAGGCGCTGGGAAATGCGTTCGTCGGTTTGGGGCACGGACGCAACGGATTTGTGACAGACGGTGGATCAATTCCCCCGCCGCCCCCAGGGCGTGCGGGATGCAAACTGCGCCGCAAGCCTGGCCGGGGCGGGGTTCGCGCCCCGCGGGACCCCCGCGTCCAAAAGACTCTTTACATCCTCTGGGTATGACCCTATTTCGCTCGCTCCGGCGGACCCGAAGTCCTCATAAGCGCTGCTAACGCCGGCCTGGGTTTAACTTCTGCAGGGGTCTACGTGAATTGCACACGTACCATAATCCCCTGGACCTGGTCCGTGAGCGGTCACCGGAACGTCCCGTCGCACTCGTGCGGCCCGACGCGGTTTCCGTAGCGGCGCGCTGGTTCCAGGCTGAATTCAAGGGCGATGTCTTTTACGCGGTGAAGGCCAACCCTTCGCCGTGGGTGATCCGCGAGCTGGCGGACGCCGGCGTGCGGTCCTTCGACGTCGCCTCGCTGAACGAGGTCGAGCTGGTGAGCGAGCACGCCCCCGGCGCGCGCATGGCCTTCATGCACCCGGTGAAAAGCCGCGTGGCGATCTCGGCCGCCTATTTCGACCACGGCGTTCGGACCTTCTCGTTCGACACCCACGAAGAGCTGGCCAAGATCCTGGACGCCACCGGCCAGGCCAAGGACCTGAACCTGATCGTCCGCATGGGCGTGCAGGCCGAGGGCGCGGCCTACAGCCTGTCGGGCAAGTTCGGCGTCGAGCCGCACAACGCCCCGGCCCTGCTGCTGGCGGCCCGCCGCTCGACCCAGGACCTGATGGGCGTGTCGTTCCACGTCGGCAGCCAGTGCATGCGCCCCACCGCCTACCAGGCGGCCATGGCCCAGGCCTCGCGCGCCCTGGTGCGGGCCGGCGTGCTGGCCGACGTCGTCGACGTGGGCGGCGGCTTCCCGTCGATCTATCCGGGCATGGTCCCGCCCGACATGTCCGAATACCTGGCCGCCATCGACCGGGGCTTTTCGGACATGATGGTCCACGAGACCACCGAGCTATGGTGCGAACCCGGCCGGGCCCTGGTGGCCGAGGCCTCGTCCCTGCTGGTCAAGGTCGAGCTGAAGAAGGGCGACGCGCTGTATCTGAACGACGGCTCGTACGGCTCGCTGTTCGACGCGGCCCACATGAAGTGGCCGTTCCCGGTCAAGCTGTACCGCAAGAACGGTGAAGTGGTGGAAGAGGGCCTCAAGCCCTTCCGCTTCTACGGCCCCACCTGCGACAGCGTCGACCACATGCCCGGCCCGTTCTACCTGCCGGAAAGCGTCGACGAGGGCGACTACATCGAGATCGGCATGCTGGGCGCCTATGGCGTGGCCATGTCGACCCGCTTCAACGGCTTTGGGGAGACCGACATCGCCCAGGTTTCGGACGCCCCGATGGCCTCGATGTACGGCCTGGCCAAGCGCTCGATCCCCACCCCGCGGCCCGAGGCCGAGGAGCGCAAGATCGTCCGCTTCTCGCGCCCCAAGGGCGCGGCCGGCAAGAAGCGGCGGCGGCGGTAGAGGCCGTCGCTGATTTGACGTCTTAGGCGTTTAGACTTCTAACGCCGTGGAAGACCCCCTCAGTCGCTCCGCGACAGCTCCCCCAGAGGGGGAGCATCTGGAGCGATGGATCCTCCCCCTCTGGGGGAGGTGGCCCGAAGGGCCGGAGGGGGTTCCACGGCGCAAACCTGTTCGCCCCCGCCGGTCGCTCCGTCCCGGTGGACGGCCAGTTTCAACGACGGGCGTCCAAAGTCAGGGAAACCGAAGCGATGAACGCTCCCGTTCCGAACAACACCAAGGCCGAGCTCCTCCAGAACGTCGTCGAGCACATCGACATCACGGCCTTCGACGCCCGCCCGATCATCGACTCCATGCGCAAGATGTCGTTCAGCTCGCGCGACACCGCCCGCGCGGCCGACATCTTCAACATGGCCCTGGCCGACCAGGACTGCTCGCCGTGGCTGATCCTGGCCGGCTCGACCTCGGCCGGCGGCTGCATGCACGTCTATCGCGACATGGTGAAGAACGGCATGATCGACGCCGTGGTCGCCACCGGCGCCTCGATCGTCGACATGGACTTCTTCGAGGCCCTGGGCTTCAAGCACTACCAGGCCGCCGGCCCGGTCGACGACAACGTGCTGCGCGACAACTATATCGACCGCATCTACGACACCTATATCGACGAGGAAGAGCTCCAGAATTGCGACCACACGATCCTGGAGATCTGCAACCGCCTGGAGCCGCGCGCCTATTCCTCGCGCGAGTTCATCTGGGAAATGGGCAAGTGGCTGTCGGAAGGCAACGCCAAGAAGCCCGGCTCGCTGATCCAGACCGCCTACGAGGAAGGCGTGCCGATCTTCTGCCCGGCCTTCGTCGACAGCTCGGCGGGCTTTGGTCTGGTCAAGCACCAGAAGGAGCGCATCGCCGCCAAGCAGCCCTATCTGATGATCGACGCGGTGGCGGACTTCCGTGAACTGACCGACATCAAGATCGCGGCCGGCACCACGGGCCTGTTCATGGTCGGCGGCGGCGTGCCCAAGAACTTCGCCCAGGACACCGTGGTCTGCGCCGAGATCCTCGGCGTCGAGGCCGACATGCACAAGTACGCGGTGCAGATCACCGTGGCCGACGTGCGCGACGGCGCCTGCAGCTCCTCGACGCTGAAGGAAGCCGCCTCGTGGGGCAAGGTCTCGACCACCTACGAGCAGATGGTGTTCGCCGAAGCCACCACCGTGGTGCCGCTGATCGCCTCGGACGCCTATCACCGCGAGCACTGGAAGGGCCGCGAAAAGCCCCGCTGGCAGAAGCTGTTCGGCAAGTAGGCCGGCGCCGACTTCGCCTTCGCTTCCTCCATCGTTGTCATCCCGGAAGCCCCGCAGGGGCTGTCCGGGATCCAGGGGACCGGGCGAATGCGGTGCGGTTCACCTGGGTCCCGGACAAGCGCTGCGCGCTTTCCGGGATGACAATGGTTGGGGGGCCTTAAGCACGCGCCGACTTTGCGCTCTTGATACGGACGAACCGAGACTGCAGGGTCCCCGAAGTTTGCTTCGGGGACTTTTTTCATGCGCGTCGGCTTGATGATCGGGATGACCGCCGTGGCGCTGGCCGGCTGCGCCAGCCTGACGGGATCCCAGGCCGATCCCTACCTCGCCCGGGGCGCCTACGACGCGCGCCAGGCCGTGCCGCCGCCCCCGCCGGCGGGGTCCGCCGCCGACCAGCGGGACCGCGCCATCTTCCTGGCCACGCGCCGACTGAAGGACACGCCGCGCTGGTCGCTGGCCAGGCAGGACGCACGCAAGGCCGCGATCGCCGAGGCCTACAGCTGCGCCCTGGGCGTGACGCCCAGCCGCCAGGCCACGCCCCGGTTGGCGTCGCTGCTGGAGCGGATCGCCCACGACGTTCGGCCGGCCGTGGCGGCCCCCAAGCGGCTCTACGACCGCAAGCGTCCCTATCAGGTCGACCGCGGCGCGATCTGCGTGCGCAGCGGCCTGGTCACCGCCCTGACGCCCGACTACCCCTCCGGCCACGCCACCTGGGGCTGGACCGTCGGCCTGGTGCTGGCCAGGGCCCAGCCGGAGCGGGCCGAGGCCATCCTGGCCCGGGCCAGGGCCTATGGCGAAAGCCGCGTGGTCTGCGGCGTGCACAACGCTTCCTCGGTCGAGGCCGGCCGGCTGAACGCGACCGCCCTGGTGGCGGCCCTGGAGACCTCGCCCGCCTTCGCGGCCGACCTGGCCGCCGTCGGCCGCGAACTCGACGCCGCCCGGGCGGCCGGCCCCGTTCCCAACCCCGCCCGCTGCGCGGCCGAGGCGGCGGTGCTGGCTGGACCGCCGTACTGACCGCGACGCCAACGCGGTTGCAACGGGCCCGCGTCGCCTCTACCTCTTGGCCATGGCCCATCACGCCGCGTGCGATCACGACCACCACAACCACGGCGTCGCCGGTTCGGCCCTCGCGGCCGAGCTGGACGCCGCCGAGGCGCGCTGCGGCGCCGCCGACCAGCGCCTGACCGCCCCGCGCCGCCGGGTGCTGGAACTGCTGTTGCAGGCCGGCCAGCCGGTGAAGGCCTACGACCTGATCGCCAGCTTCGCCGTCGACGGTCCGCCGGCCAAGCCGCCCACCATCTACCGGGCCCTGGACTTCCTGGAGAAGCAGGGCTTCGCCCACCGCATCGAGAGCCTTAACGCCTATGTCGCCTGCCGCAAGGAGGCCGACGGCCATGCCGCCGCCTTCCTGATCTGCGACTGCTGCGGCGCGACCCGCGAGATCGAGCCCAAGGCCAGCGCCGAGATCATCGCCGCCGGCGCCAGCGCCGGCTACGCCCTGACCGCCGTGACGATCGAGGCCCACGGGCTGTGCGCCGATTGCAGAGGGTGACCCGGGCGCATTGAACGGCGGGCGGGGCCGGTGACGCCCCCATAAATCCTCCCCCTCTGGGGGAGGTGGCCCGAAGGGCCGGAGGGGGCCGCGCGGCCTCCGCCGAGCGGGCCCCCTCAGTCGCTCCGCGACAGCTCCCCCAGTGGGAAGCATCTGTTGTCCGCTCTGGGCCGATTGCGAAACCTCGACGAACCCCGCTACTCTCGAACACCCGTTCACCTCCGCCGAGCCGCCGCCATGACGCCCACCGAGACCTTCCCCGGCGTCGAGATCTGGCGTGGCGGCGTCAACACCTGGGACTGCGACGAGATGGGGCACATGAACGTGCGCTTCTACGTCACCCGGGCCATGGAGGGGCTGGCGGGGCTGGCGGCCGAGCTGGGCCTGCCGCACGCCTTCTCGCCCTGGGCCAACGCCACCCTGGTGGTCCGCGAACAGCACATCCGCTTCCTGCGTGAAGCCCACCCCGGGGCGGCGCTGCACATGCTGGGCGGGGTGATCGACATCTCCGACACCGAGGCCCGGGTGCTGCAGCTCCTGGTCCATACCGCCACCGGCCAGCTGGCCGCCACCTTCCAGACGACGATCGCCCACGTCACCCCGCGCGAGGGCGAGGCCTTCGCCTGGCCGCGGGTCGTCCACGAGCGGGCGGCGACGCTAAGGGTCGAGCCGCCCGACCAGGCCCGGGCCCGCAGCCTCGACCTGTCGCCGTTCGCCCCGACCGCCAGCATGGCCCGCGCCGAGGCCCTGAACCTCAAGCGCATCGGCCTGGGCGCCCTGTCGCCGACCGATTGCGACGTGTTCGGACGAATGCGCGCCGAGCAGTTCATCGGCCGGGTCTCGGACGGCATCGGGGCGTTCATCGGCCCGTTCCGCGACGTCGTGGTCAGCCACGCCGAGGCCAAGCCGGCGCGGGTGGGCGGGGCGGTGCTGGAGTATCGCCTGGCCCAGCTGGCCTGGCCCCGGGCCGGCGACCGGGTCGAGCTGCGCTCGGGCCTGGTCGGGACCGAGGGCCAGGCCATGCGCGTGGTCCACTGGATGCTGGACCCCACCACCGGCCAACCCTGGGGAACCTCCGAGGCCGTGGCCGTCACCTTCGACCTCGACGCCCGCAAGGTGGTGCCGATCAGCGAGGCGGCGCGGGCCGAACTGACGGCGCGGGCGGTGGCGGGGCTGGCGCTATAGGTCCCGAAGGCCACGTCGCGGAGGCGATCGCAAAGGGATCCCCAAAACTGTCATCCCGGGCGTAGCGAAGCGAAGACCCGGGACCGCCGCAAGCGCCTGCGTCCACGCCCCGGTCCCGGATCTTCGCGCTGCGCGCTCGTCCGGGATGACAGCCGTCCAGGGCGAGCCCTACCCCGCCGCCATCTCGAAGATCGCCTCGCGCGCCAGGTCCGGGCGCTCCATCGGCAGGAAGTGGCCGGCGCCGGCGATCGTCTCGACCCGGATCAGCGGATGGCGGCGCATCACGCCCGCGCCGTCGCCGATGTGGCAGGTCGAGCCCTTCTCGGCCTTGAGGATCCGCGCCGGGCAGGCGATGCGGCCCATGGCCCGCCAGGGGTCGTGGGCCTGGGCGCTGTAGTTGGAGGCTTCCCAGGCCGGGGCGCAGGCCAGCTCGACCTTGCCGTCGTCGCGGTCCTTGAAGCCGCCGCCGACATAGTCGGCCAGCATGGTCTCGGGCCAGGTCCTGAACGCCCCCCGCCCGCGATAGGCGGTGAAGGCGGCCTCGCGGTTGTCGAACACGGCGCGGCGGCGCAAGGCGCCCTGCACCAACGGCAGATGCTTCCACAGCGCCCCGGACGTCCAGGGCATGTGGGCGTAGAAGGCCATGATCCGGGGCATGATCACCGGGTCCAGCAGCACCAGGCCGCGCACCTTGTCGGGCGCCGCGGCGGCGGCCAGCAGGCTGACGGTGGCGCCCATCGAGTGGCCGGCCAGCACCAGGGCGCCCTGGTCCAGGACGGTCAGCAGGGCCAGCAGGTCGTCGCGCAGGTCCAGCCAGTTCCGGCGGCGCTCCGGATTGGCCGCCAGCCGGCTGGAGCCGTGGCCGCGCTGGTCCACGGCCAGCACCCGCAGGCCGGCCGACAGCGGGGCCACCAGGGCGCGGTAGGTCTGGCCGTTGAAGCCGTTGGCGTGGACGAAGACCACGTCGACCGGCCGGTCGGCGGGGCCGAACTCCAGCACCGCCATCTCGCCGGCCCCGGCGCGGCTGGCGATCGGGATGAAGCGTCGGCGAGGCTCTCGAAAGACGGCCGCGTCCATGGCGGAAGGCTCCTGTTGCGGCGGCTGCCCCCTAAGTTAGGCGCGCGGCCGCGACATTGGGAGTCCGCACTTGCCCCCTACGGGCCTTCGGCCGTCTTCCCCCAAAGGGGGAAGAGCGCTCCGATGCGAAGGCTCCGCCCCCTATGGGGGCGGACAGGCGGCGAAGCCGCCAGGTGGGGGCAAGTGTCTAGGCCACGCTCAGACCGCGATCAGGCCGCCGTCAGCTGCCACTCGCCGCGGTCGTCCTTGCAGGCGCTGTAGCGCTCGGTCGTCGGGCGGTCGTTGCGGGTGCTGATCGAGGCGTTGATGATCCGGCAGCTGGGCTCGGGCCCATAGCCGCTCTGGTTCAGCAGCGCGGCCGAGACATAACCGACGCCGTAGCCGTCGCGGCCGACCAGCAGCCAGTTGCTGTTGGGCGCCCCGCCCAGCACCTCGACCCGCTGGCCGGCCGACAGCTTGCCCACCACCTTGCCGGTGGTCGACGGGCCCGAGCGCAGGTTGGCGGTCCCGCGGGCGGTATAGTCGCCGCCGACGGCGTCGTAGCTGCGCAGCACCTGGACGCCGCGCTCGAAGCGCAGGGTTTCGCCGCTGATCGGCGGGCCGTAGGACGAGGACACCACGTCGATGCGGCCCGAGGCGCCGGTGCGCGAGTTGCTCCAGCTCTCCGAGCGGCCGCTGTCCAGGGCGCGCTTGGTGGCCTGCTGGGCCATGGCCTGGTCGGTCGACTGCATGCGGCAGCCGATATAGGCCCCCGCCGCCGCCCCGGCCGCCGCGCCCAGCACGGTGCCCAGGGTCTTTTCGTTCTTGCTGACCGCGCGGCCGACCAGGGCCCCGGCGGCGGCGCCGATCAGGGCTCCGCCCTCCTGCTTCTTGCCCGAGCCTTCGCAGCCGAACAGGCCGCTGATCCCCTTGGACTGGGCCACCGCCGGCAGCGGCGCGGCGACCAGCGAGGCGAGAACGGCGCCGACGCTGAGCGCGGTGGCGATCGATTGTTTGGCCATGGGGGAAGGTCTCCTCTGGAAAGCGGCGGACCTTCGAAGGAAGGCCCGTTGGCGTCCGACGCCCCCGTGATACAGAGTGATCAACGATAAGGGAGAAACGAGCGTGCCGGACAAGCCAGACTATAGCTGCTTCGATGTCGAGATCGAGACAGGCGTGGCGCATCTGCGCCTGAAACGCCCCGAGGCCCTCAACACCATGACCCGGGCGTTCTGGAACGAGCTGCCGGCCATCGTCCGCGACATCGACGACAACGCCCGCGCCCGCTGCATCGTCATCTCCTCGACCGGCAGGCACTTCTGCGCCGGCATGGACCTGTCGGTGTTCACCGACGGCGAGGGCGTGACCGGGGGCGAGCCCGCCGACCGCTTCGTGGCCGCCGAGAGCTTCCGCCGCCACGTCCACCACCTGCAGGACACCTTCAGCTGCCTGGACGAGGCCCGCATGCCGGTGATCGCCGCCATCCAGGGCGGCTGCATCGGCGGGGCGGTCGACTTCGCCAGCGCCTGCGACATCCGCTACGCCAGCGCCGACGCCTTCTTCACGATCCACGAGATCAACATCGGCATGACCGCCGACGTCGGCACCTTCCCGCGCCTGTGCAAGCTGATCCCCGAGGGCTGGGTGCGCGAGCTGGCCTATACCGGCCGCCGCCTGCCCGCCGCCCGGGCCCGCGACATCGGCCTGGTCAACGAGGTGTTCGCCACCCATGAGGAGGTGGTCGCCCACGCCCTGGAGACCGCCCGCGAGATCGCCAGCAAGTCGCCCCTGGCCGTGGCCGGCAGCAAGGTGATGATCAACTACGCCCGCGACCACTCGATCAGGGACGGGCTGGACTACATCGCCACCTGGCAGACCGGCATGTTCTCGCCGCCGCACATGATGGAGGCCTTCCAGGCCAAGGCCCAGAACCGCGAGCCGGTCTATCCGGACCTCGTGCCGCTCAGGAAGCGGATGTAGGGGCCTTGGCGGGGAAGGCTCACGGCCTGCCCTAGCCTCCAGCCTCCTCCGGCAACTCCGCCTGGGTCAGGTCGCAACCGTCGAGCTTGGTCCGGGTCAGGTCGGCGTCGATCAGGCGCACGCGGCGGGCGTCGGCGCCGGTCAGGTCGGCGCCGTGCAGGGCGGCGCGGCTGAGGTCCGTCCGCAGGACGCGGCCCTGGGCGATGGTCAGCGGCCCCAGCCTGGCGCCGGAGAGGTCGGCCCGCGACAGCTGGGCCCCGACCAGCCGCGCGCCGCGCAGGTCGGCCCCCCGCAGGTTGACGCCACGCAGGTCGGCGTCGGACAGGTTGGCGCCCTGCAACTGGACGGCCTCCAGGTCCATGCCGAAGAAGATCGCGCCGGGCGCGGACAGGCCGGCCAGCCGCCGGCCGCGCAGCCGCCGCAGCGGCCGGAAATCGACCGCCGGGACCTTGGCCGGCGCGCCCTCGCGACCATCGCTGCCCACATACAGCTCGTGCGCCTCGAGGATCTCATGCAGGGGCGCGTCGTCGACATAGACGATCGGCGGCGGGGCGCGCAGCACCTGGGTCAGGTCCGCGCCCTCGAAGGTGGTCCCGGCCAGGTCGGCGCCGGTCAGCACCGCCCGGCGCAGCGAGGCTCCCCCGAGGTCGGCGTTGTAGAGATTGGCCCGGGACAGGTTGGCGCCGTCCAGGGTGGCGCGGTTCAGCCGGGCGCCCTTCAGGCTGACCCCGGCCAGGTCGGCGTCGGTCAGGTCGGCGACCCGGGCGAAGGCGCCGCCCACCTGGGCGCCGTCCAGCCGCGCGCCGCGGGTCAGGGCGTGCTCCAGCTCGCCCTGGCGCGTCCGGTGCCGCAGGATCCGGAAGCCGTCGACGCTGTCCTGGGTGGCGATGACGCCCTCGCGCAGGTCGCAGCCCGACAGGTCGGCCCCGCCGAGATTGGCGCCGCGCAGGCAGGCGCCGCGCAGGTCGCAGCGCGACAGGTTGGCCTCGCGCAGGTCGGCGTCGCGCAGGTCGGCGCCGTAGAGGGTGGCGCGGGTCAGGACCGCGCGCGCCAGCAGGGCGCCGGCCAGGCGCACGCCGGTCAGGTCGGCCTCGGACAGGTCGACGCCCTCCAGGTCGACATTGTCGAGATCCACGTAGGAAAGATTGGCGCGGACGCCCGCCGGCAGCCCCTTCAGGTAGCGCAGGTGCGCCGTGACCGCGGCCTTCAGCGCGGCGGGCGCGAGGGTGCGGATCAGCGGGGGCTGGGGAGATCGATCGGATAGGGCGGGGGCGGACATGCGACGGCGCTCGTTTTCGGCGAACCGTGTCATGCGACCTTTAAGGAAACGTTCAGTTTATCCCGAAACCTCAGAGCCATCCGCGTCGCCTGAACCACAGCAGGGGCCCGGCCGCGGCGATGAACATCAGCGCCAGGGCGAACGGATAGCCGTGCAGCCAGTTCAGCTCGGGCATGTGGGCGAAGTTCATGCCGTAGATCCCCGCCACCAGGGTCGGGGGCAGGAACACCACCGAGAACACCGAGAAGATCTTGAAGATCGCGTTCTGCTCGATGTTGATCAGGCCCAGGGCCGCGTCGAGCAGGAAGGTGATGTTGCCCGACAGATAGCCCGAATGGTCGGTGAGCGACTGGACGTCGCGCTGCAGCGACTTGAGGTGTTCGCGCAGTTCCTTGTCGCCCTCGAACTGGTCGGCCAGGGAGGCGAAGCTGAGCAGGCGGGCCAGGCTGACCAGGCTGTCGCGGGCCTTGGAATTGACGATCTGGGCCCGGCCCAGGCGGTTGAGGATCGCTTCGAAGGCCCCGCCGCGCGGGCGGCTGAAGATGATCCGCGACTGGGTCTCGACCTCGCCGGCGGTGCGCTCGAGGATGTCGGCGGTGCGGTCGATCACCGCGTCCAGCAGGCCCAGGAAGGTCTGGGCGCCGCCCGGGCACAGGCTGGGCTGGCGTTCGGCCTGGGCGGCGAACACGGCGAACGACTTGGGCTCGACATAGCGGATGGTCACCAGCCGGTCGCCGGTCAGCACGAAGGTCACCGGCGCGGCGGTCGGCAGGTCGCCGTCGGCGTTGACCAGCACCGTGGCGGTCATGAAGGTGCCGCCGTCCTCCTGGTACAGGCGCGAGGAGGCCTCGATCTCGGCCATTTCCTCGCGGGTGGGCAGCAGCAGGCCGATCGACTTCTCGACCGCCACTTCCTCGGCGCGGGTGGGGCTGACCAGCTCGATCCACACCGCGTCGGCGGGCAGCGCCCAGTCGGGCGTCAAGCCGCCGGGCTCGAAACCCGGCGCGCCATGGCGCAGCACCCTCAGCATGGGATATCAGCTCTGTTCACGCCCTGGGCATGACCCAGAGCGCGCACGGCGTCAACGCGGAGCTTGCGGCTTGTCGGCGTCCTGCGCCTGGCCCGAGGACTGGGACTGCGAGATCAGGGCCGCGATGCGGTCGGTCGAATCGGCGGCCTGGTTGATCATGTCCAGCGGCGAGCTGGCCCGAACCGAGGCGGCGACCTGGTTGGCGGCCGACTTGGCCAGCGAGACGGCGGCGTTCTGGGCCAGGGCCAGCTTGCTGGTCGCGGCGGCGATCGTGACCGCCTGGTTGTTCTGGTAGATGAAGCCGTGGGTCGGATAGACGGTCGAGCCGAGATCGCGGATCGGGTCGTACCAGACCTTGACCTGGCTCCAGTCGCCGGCCGGCGAGACGTCGACGACGGTGACGTCCTTCTCGATCTGGCCGCGGCCGCCGTCGATGATCGACCAGTTGGCGTGGGTGACCTGGATCACGCGATCGGTCAGCACCTGGCTGACGAAGGCGACGTGGCCGAGGTTCATGCGGCCGGTGGGCTTGAAGCAGAGCACGGCGCCGGCCCGGGGCACGAAGCCCGTGTCGTACTTGCCGACGGCCTGGCTCCACCATGTGCGGGCGTCGCCGAAGATCTGGATGCCCGACATCAGACGCGCGAACGGGACGCATTGCCAGTACCCGTCGGCCACCGCGCCGGACATCGGCACGAGGCTGATCATGGCGGCGGCGGCCAGGGAACCCCAGAGGGTTCTCGTCCGTTTCGTCATGCTGTGGGTACTCCCCCGCGTCACTGGGCTAAGGGATAACCCTCTCAGGGAAATATGAAAAGTCTGTTTATCAGGCTTCCGCCGTGGCAGGACGTCGCCCTCGCCAGTCCTTCGCCCAAGCTTTCATCCGCTCGCGCGCCGGCTTTTCGATGATGTGATACGACATCGCCGACAGCGGGACCAGTGCGGCGACAATCAACAGCCAAGCATAGAGCGGCAACTGATCCCCCTCGATGTTCAGAAGCTTGAGCGCGGCATTGACCGCCAGGATCTTCCAGGGGATGCAGATCATGTAGGTCGAGTAGCTGATCTCGCCCAGATACACGAGCGGAGCCTGGCTCGCGAAGCCCGAGCCGGCCGCGGCCAGGGCCGCCAGCATGACGATCAGCGCCCCCAGGGTCATGACGATGACCGGGTCCGGCGCCCCGAAATGCACCGCCAGCAGCACCGCGGCGCCCGCCAGACAGGCGCCCAGGCCCGAGAAACGCCCGGTAACGGCGCCCGAGCGCCACAGGGCGTGCAGGGCGCAGCCATAGGCGAAGCACGGGACGATGCGCAGGAAGCCCCAGCGGATGGTCGCCTCGGTCAGGGGAAAGCCCGCCAGCCTCTGGAAGACCGGATAGAGGGCGGCGATCAGGACCAGGGCCAGGCCCACGGCCAGGCGCGGCCGGTCACGAAGCCGCCAGGCGGCCCAGGCGAAGGCCGGGAAGCTGAGATAGGCGAACCACTCGGCCGAGATCGACCACGACGGATGGTTCCAGCCCGACACCGGCGCGAAACCCCAGGCCTGGACCAGCAGCAGGTTGGCCGGCAAGGCGCTCCAGGCCAGCATGTTCTGGTCGACGGCGACGCCCGCCACGCCCGCCGCGGCGGCCATCAGCCCGACGCCCGCCAGGGTGACCAGGTGCAGCGGATAGACCCGCGCCAGCCGGTTCCACAGGAAGTCGCCGTAGCGGAACGTCCCGCTCCCGACGCCCTGCAGATAGACGTGGCACAGGATGAAGCCCGACAGGGTGAAGAACGCCTCGACCCCCAGATAGCCCTTGCCGATCATCGCCGGCGGAACCGCCGCCGAGAGGTTCGGCCAATAGTGGAACATCACCACCCAGAACGCGGCGAAGAAGCGAAGGGCCGTCAGGGGCTTGATATTGGCGGCGTCTGGCATCATCTCGACTCTCGGTTTGGCGAAGCCTGGGGGCTTCCGTCGCGTTCCTTGCATGAACGGCGCCTACGGAGGGGTAGGCGATGACGCGTTTTCCGAACCTGAGCTTAGATCGGTACGATGAACGAACTCCTTCACCTCGCTGCGGACCCAGCCGCCTGGGCCGCCCTGGTCACGCTGATCGTCATGGAAGTCGTGCTTGGCATCGACAACCTGGTGTTCATCTCCATCCTCTCCAACAAGCTGCCGCCCGAACAGCGCCAGAGGGTGCGCCGGATCGGCATCTCCCTGGCCCTGATCATGCGGCTGGCGCTGCTGTCGACCATCGCCTTCATCGTGGGCCTGACCGCCCCGGTGTTCGACCTGGGCCTGGCCGGCCCGCTGTCGCACGGCGAGCCCACCTTCGAGACGGCCTTCTCCTGGCGTGACCTGATCCTGATCGCCGGCGGCCTGTTCCTGATCTGGAAGGCCACCAAGGAGATCCACCACAATGTCGATCCCGACGCCGACGAGTCCGCGCCGGACGTCAAGACCGCGGCGATCTCGAACGTCGGCGGGGCGATCTTCCAGATCATCCTGCTGGACATCGTGTTCTCGATCGACTCGATCCTGACCGCCGTGGGCATGACCGACCACCTGCCGATCATGGTCGTCGCCGTGATCGTCGCGGTGACCGTGATGCTGCTGGCCGCCGACCCGCTGGGCAACTTCATCAACAACAACCCCACCGTGGTCATGCTGGCCCTGGGCTTCCTGCTGATGATCGGGGCCGTGCTGATCGCCGAGGGCTTCGGGGTGCACGTGCCCAAGGGCTACATCTACGCCGCCATGGCCTTCTCGGCCGGGGTGGAAGGCCTGAACATGCTGTCGCGGCGCAAGGGCGCGAAGAAGGAATAGCCTTCACGCCCTGCGCGCTCACTTGCCCCCTACTGGCCTTCGGCCGTCTTCCCCCATAGGGGGAAGAGCCTGACGCACGAGGCTCCGCCCCCTATGGGGCGGACAGACCGCGAAGCGGTCAGGTGGGGGCAAGCGGGGGTCAGGCAAAGCCGAACCGGCTGGGTTCTACAAGAAACTGTAAGGATCCACGTCGAACACCACCCGCACGGAGTTCGGGACCTTGGCCCGGGCCCGCCAGGCGGCCAGGAAGCCCTGCAGGTCCACCGAGCGATCGGCCCGGACCAGGAACCGCTTCCTCCGCCGTCCCCGCACCAGGGCCAGGGGCGCGTCGGCCGGGCCGAACACCTCGACCCCGTCGGCATTGGGCGTGGCGGCCGCCAGGGCGTTGCAATAGGCCTCCAGGGCCACGGGGTCCGGTCCCGAGGCGATCACCGCCGCCAGCCGTCCGAACGGCGGCAGGCCGGCCTCCTGGCGCATGGCCATCTCGGCCTCGACGAAGGCGTCGCGGTCCTGGGCCTTCAGGGCCTGCAGCACGCCGTGCTCCGGCGCATAGGTCTGCAGCAGCGCCCGCCCCGGCTTTTCGTGCCGCCCGGCCCGGCCGGCGGCCTGGGCCAGCAGCTGGAAGGTCCGCTCGCCGGCCCGCAGGTCGCCGCCGCGCAAGGACAGGTCGGCGTCGACCACGCCCACCAGGGTCAGGTTGGGGAAGTTGTGGCCCTTGGCGGCCGCCTGGGTGGCCACCAGGATGTCGATCTCGCCGGCCGCCATGCTGTCGACCAGGGCCCGGGCCCCGGCCGCGTCGAACACCGTGTCGGACGAGAACACCGCGATCCGCGCGTCGGGGAACAGGTGGCGGGCCTCCTCCTCGACCCGTTCCACGCCGGGGCCGATCGAGGTCAGGCTGTCCTTGGCCCCGCAGTGCGGGCAGGCCTCGGGCTTCTTCATCGAAAAGCCGGTCAGGTGGCAGACCAGCCGGCCGGTATAGCGGTGCTCGACCAGCCAGCTGTCGGTGTCGGGCGACTTCATCTTCTCGCCGCAGGCCTTGCACAGCACCAGCGGCGCATAGCCCCGGCGATTGAGGAACAGCAGGCTCTGCTCGCCGCGCGACAGGGCCACCGACACCGCCTTGACCAGCGGCGGCGACAGCCAGCGGCCCGGCTCGGGCGGGGTCTCGCGCATGTCGATCAGGCCGATGTCGGGCAGCTGGGCCGCGCCGTGGCGGGCGCTGAGCCGCAGCCAGCGATAGCGGCCGGCCTGGGCGTTCCACAGGCTCTCCAGCGACGGGGTGGCCGAGGCCAGCACCACCAGCGCGCCCTCGATCTTGGCGCGGGCCACGGCCAGGTCGCGGGCCTGGTAGATGAAGCCCTCCTCCTGCTTGAACGAGCCGTCGTGCTCCTCGTCGACGACCACCAGCCGCAGCTTGCGGAACGGCAGGAACAGGGCCGAGCGGGCCCCGACCACGATCCGCGCCGCACCGGTGGCCACGCCCTCCCAGGCCCGCCGGCGCCGGGGCGGCGAGACGGCCGAGTGCCACTCGACCGGGGCGACGCCGAACCGGGCCTCGAAGCGGGCCAGCACCGCCTGGGTCAGGGCGATCTCGGGCAGCAGGATCAGCACCTGGCTGTCGGGGTCGGCGGCCAGGGCGGCGGCCACGGCCTCCAGATAGACCTCGGTCTTGCCCGAGCCGGTCACCCCGTCCAGCAGGGCGGCCTGGAAGCCGCCGGCCGCCAGCATCTCGCCCAGCACGTCGGCCGAGGCCTGCTGGCTGGGATTGAGCGCCTGGGACGGGCGCGACAGGTCCGGCTGCGGAAAGCGGGTGTCGGGTTCGATCCAGGTGACGGCCAGCACGCCCTCGTCGACCAGGCCCTTGACCACGCCGGCCGAGACCCCGGCGGCGGTCGCCAGGACGCCGGTCGCCATCGGCCCCGCCTCGGCCGCCGCCAGCACCTTCAGCCGCGCGGGGGTCATGCGGGCCGGCTGGGCGCCGGTCAGGACCAGGGCCTTGTCGGGCTTGGCGGCCGGATGGCGCAGGCCGCGCAGGGCCATGGCCAGGGGCCAGCCGGGAACATCCACCGAATAGCGCGCCGCCCACTCCACGAAGGCCAGGACGCCGGGCGGCAGCGGCGGGTCGTCGACCCGCTCCAGGACCGGCTTGAGCGGCCGGTTGCCGCCCGTCCCGTCGCGCAGGGCGGTGACCACGCCGCGAATCACCCGCGGGCCCAGCGGCACGGTCACGTGGTCGCCGACCCTGAGGTCCAGGCCCTCCGGCTCGGCGTAGTCGAACGCCTCGGGCAGCGGCATGGGCAGCAGGACGGAGGCGATGCGGGGCATGGGACCTGACATGGGGGACGATCGGTTCTGCCCTGGAAACGTCGGAAGGTCGAGAGGCGGCGGGGCGGCCATCAAGCGGCTGTTAACCGAACTGGGGCTTCATCGATCGGTCCCCCAACACATGGGGACGGCCCGAGTAACGGAGTAGACCCGCCCCATGACCGACGCGACGCAAGCCAGACTGTTTCCGGCGGTCGACCCGGCGCTCGTCCGCGACTTCCTGAGGGCCGAGCCTGACTTCCTGCGCCAGGATCCCGACCTGCTCAGCGACCTGGGCCTGCGCCCCGACGCCAGCAACATCGTCGACTTCGGCCCCGCCGCCCTGGCCCGGGTCTCGGCCGCCCACGAGCGCGAGGCCCTGGTCCGCCGCCAGATCGAGGCCACGGCGCGCGCCAACTTCTCGGCCCAGGCCCAGACCCACGCCGCGGTGATCGACCTGCTGGACGCCCGCAACCATTCCGACCTGGCCCGCCGGGTCGACGAGATGGCCATCCTGCGCTTCGGCCTGGCCGCCGGGGTGATGGTGCTGGAAGGCCCCGGCCGCGTCCCCGCCGGCTGGCACGCCCTGATCGCCGGCCAGATCGACATGACCATGGGCGACCACGGCGTCGCCCGCATGGGCTTCCACGCCCCGGCCCTGGGCCTGTTCGGCGACCGCGTCGGCGAGATCCGGAGCATGGCCCTGGTCCGCATGGCCCTGTGGGAGCCCTCCCGCCAGGGCCTGCTGGCCTTTGGCTCGGCCGACCCCGAGGGCTTCACGGCCGACATGGGCTCGGAGCTGGTCGCCTTCCTGGCCCGCGTCGTCGAACGCACGGCCGAACGCTGGCCGGTGCTGTGACCCTTCTCCTCCCCCGAGAAACGGGGGAGGTGGCGCGTCGCCATCAGCGACGTGACGGAGGGGGCGTCCCAGCGTCGATCGCCCTGCCCTCCAACGCCCCCTCCGTCACGATGCGTATTCGCATCGCGCCACCTCCCCCGCTTCGCGGGTGAGGAGATGAACGCCCGCGCCGCCCTCGCCGACTGGCTGGACCACCTGGCTCTCGAGCGGCGCGCCTCGCCGCGCACGGTGCGGGCCTATGGCGACAACGTCCTGGCCTATCTGAACTTCCTGGAGCGCCATCGCGGCGAGACCCTGTCGGTCGCCGACCTGGGCGGGATCACCGCGGCCGAGCTGCGCGCCTACCTGGCCTTCCGCCGCGAGCCCCCCTCTTCCCGGGAAGGCGACGACCGCGAGGGCCTGTCGCCCCGGTCGCTGTCGCAGAGCCTGTCGTCGATCCGCGCCTTCCACCGCTATCTCGACCACCGGCTGGACACCCCCAACGCCGCCATCGGCCTGGTGCGGGGACCCCGCATCAAGGTCGGCGCGCCCCGCCCCGTCTCCGAGGACCAGGCCCACGGCCTGATCGCCGAGCTGTCGCTGGACCCCGACCGCGAGGACTGGGAAGTGGCCCGCGACGAGGCCGTGCTGACCCTGCTGTGGGGCTGCGGCCTGCGGATCTCCGAGGGCCTGTCCCTGGCCCGCCGCGACGCGCCCCTGGCCGACAGCCTGCGGATCACCGGCAAGGGCGGCAAGACCCGGGTCGTGCCGGTGCTGGATATCGTCCGTGAGCGGATCGACCTCTATCTGGCGGCCCTGCCCTTCGCCCTGCAGCCCGACGACCCGCTGTTTCGCGCCCGGCGCGGCGGGCCGCTGTCGCCGCGCCATGTCCAGGCCACGATGCAGACCCTGCGAAGCCGCCTGGGCCTGTCGGACCGGGCCACGCCCCACGCCCTGCGCCACTCGTTCGCCACCCACCTGCTGGGCGCGGGCGCCGACCTGCGTTCCATCCAGGACCTGCTGGGCCACGCCTCGCTGTCGACCACCCAGCGCTACACCCAGGTGGACGCCGCCGGCCTGCTGGCGGCCTATGGCAAGGCCCATCCGCGGGCGTGAGGCCCTCCCAATATTCCGCTCATCCCGGCATTCGCCGGGATGAGCGGAGTTTTAGAGATCCCTGGCCTCCAGCTCGGCCAGCAGCGCCGCCAGCCGGTCGGCCTCGGCCTGGACCTCCGCCGCCACGAACGGCTGGGGCAGATCCGTCCGCGCGGTCAGCGGCGAGGCCACCCGCACCAGATTGACCGCCTCGTTCGGATCCCGCTCCAGGTCGTACATCTCCCATTCCTGAGGCGCCTGGTCGGACGGGTCGAAATAGCGGCTGAGCTTGTGGCGCGCGGTGCGCACGCAGCGCACGTGGTTGGGCTGGCGCACCGCGCCCGGCGCCAGGTTCACGGCCGGGTGCTCCTCGTTCACCGTGGCGACCACCCGCTTGTAGACCTCGAACTCCTTGTCGCACTTGAGGTTGGCCGGGTCGTCGTTGGAGGCTGACGGGGCGGTGATCTCGTCGTCGGTGATGAACAGCACGCCCTGGCGTTCGCGGCCGTCCGGCTCGACCACGCGGTGCGTCTCGCCCTTCAGCAGGCCCGACAGGTCCACGCCCGGCAGGGGCGGCACGGGACGGTGACGGCCCAGGCCCTCGGCGATCGTCGCCCGCTGCTGCGGCGTCACCCCGGCCAGGCCCAGCACGGTGGGCAGGATGTCGATGTGGCTGGTCAGGGCGTCGATCTGGCGCGGCGTGAAACCCAGCGGCCCCTCGCCCGTCCCCGGCTCGTCCTCGACCACCTTGGTCGACGGCGGGAAGCGCACGATGACCGGCACGTGCAGGGCCTCCTGGTAGGCCGTGTGCCACTTCTCGATCATCATGCCGTGGGCCGCGCCGTATTCTCCGTGGTCGGCCAGGAAGATGACGATGGTGCTCTCGGCCTGGCCGGTGTCCTCCAGCGCCTTCAGGACCGCCGCCACATGGACGTCGACGATCGAGTGCAGCCAGGCATAGAGCTGCAGGAACTCCAGGGCGTAGCGCTCGGGCTCGTCGCTGAGCTGGAACGGCAGCACGCCGTTCAGGGCCTGCTGGACCGCGATCTGCATGGACTGCTCATCGTCCAGCAGGTCGCCCTTCGCCAGATTGGGGAACTTGTCGTCGACCTTGGTCTTGGCGGTGCTGACGATGTTGAAGCCGGTCTTGGCGTTCAGGGCCAGGCCCACCTTGTAGGCGTAGTCGTGCTGGCAGCTGGGCTTGTCGGCCAGGGACTCGTTCTGGGTGGGCGAGGGCCGGGCGCAGTCCTGCGGGAAGCCCCGTTCGTTGAGCGGGATCTGGATCGTGCCGGCGGTCGGCGGCGGCGTCTTCTGGCCGATCGTCGGCGTGGTCAGCGGACCGAAGATCGACTGCGTGCCCGAATTGTCCGGGGTCGGCAGGGCCTGGGCGATCACCGCCGGATAGGTGGCGATGTCGTGGGGATTGGTGAACGAGGCGACCGCGAACCAGGGCGGGATCGCGTCGACGTCGGGTCCGCTGGCGTAAGGGTCCTGGGCCTGCTCGACGGCCTGGGCGCGGTTGTAGTTCAGGGCCAGGGCCTTGCGGCGGATAAAGGCGCAGGCCTGGTCGGTGAAGCCGGCGTCGCGATAGATCCCCAGATTGTTGATCGCCGCCCCGTGGGGCTCGGGATAGGACTCCTCCCAGTCGTCGAAGCCGTAGCGGTCCAGCGAGTGCTCGGGCGGGTTGCTGACGTGCCACTTGCCGAAATAGTGGGTGGTGTAGCCGGCCGCGCGCATCCAGGTCCCCAGGGTGGGAACGCCGTCGGCCGCCAGCCAGGGGAAGTTGTAGGAATCCCCGCTCTTGAACAGGCCGTCGGTCTGGGTGACCCCGGTCCTAGTCCCGTACTGGCCGGTATAGATCACCGCCCGGCTGGGCGTGCAGGCGCTGGCGGCGATGGTGTGGTTGCGCAGCAGCGCCGCGTTCTCGCGCAGCGCCAGCAGGCCGGGGAAGTACTGGGCGTAGGGGTTGTCGGGGTCATCCTCGCGCTGGAACCCGAGGATCCGCTTCAGCGGCTCGTCGAAGCCCGCCTCCGCCCCATAGGAGAACCTTGGAAACCGGTACTGGTCACAGGTGATCAGCAGGATGTTGGGCCGGTTCGCCTGGGTCATGGTGCCCTCCCCTTCGCGCGCCGAACAGCGAAGCTTGAAGAATACACGATAAGGTTGCTAAGTCGATTCACGATTATCTAGAGGTGCACGCCTTCCGGAAGCGCCGCCGTCACGCTGTGACATTCCGTCGCCCGAAGCGGCCAAAACCTGGCGGTTAACTGCACTTTTACGGCCCGGGCGCCTTCTGGAGGCCAAGACCGGAGCCCGTCCCATCTTTTTGGGCCCGACCGGACACGGGGTTAGAGATGAAGTTCGAAGATCTGAAGATCTCCACCAAGGTGGCCCTGCCAGCCGTCATCCTGACCGTGGTCGCCCTGGCGATCACCGGCGTCGGCGCCTGGCAGGCGCAGGTCGCGGAAGCCGCCACCAAGGTGCTGGTCGAGCAGCGCGCGCCCGCCGCGCTGGAAGGTGCGCGCTTCAACCGCCGGGTCGTGACCATCGGCTACGCCGCCTACCGCACGATCGCGAACAACGCGGCCTCGACCGAAGCGAAGGACGCCAGCGCCGAGATCGACAGCGCCTACAAGGAGGGCAAGCTCGCCCTCGGCAAGATCAAGGCCGCCGACCCCGCCGCCGCCAAGAAGGTCGCCGACTTCCAGGTTCGCCTGGACCGCATCTATTCCAGCGCCCGCCAGGGCGCGGACCTGGGCCTGCAGGACGCCAACGACGCGGCCAAGATGGTCATGGCCGTGATCGACCCGGACATCGCCAGCCTGAGCAAGGACGTCTCGACCTTCACCAACACCCACAGCGACGAGACCCGCGCGATGGTGGCGCAGGCCGCCGACCACGCGCAGACCGGCATGGTGATGACCATCGCCTTCGGCCTGATCGCCTCGGCCGCCGCCCTGGTCTTCGCCCTGTGGATCGGCCGCACGAAGATCGCCGCGCCGCTGAGCAACCTGGCGCGCACCATGGAAGTGCTGGCTCAGGGTTCGGTCGACGTCGAGGTGGTCGGGGCCCAGCGCAAGGACGAGGTCGGCGCCATGGCCCGTTCGGTCCAGGTGTTCAAGGACAACGCCCTGGCCCTGCGCACCGCCGAGGCCGCCCAGCAGCGCGCCGCCGCCGAGACCGAGGCCGAGCGCCGCCGCAACCAGGAGACCGCCGAGGCCGCCGCCCGCGAGCAGGCCTTCGTCATGGAGCACATCGCCACCGGCCTGAACCGCCTGGCCGACGGCGACCTGACCTATCGCGTCGACGCCCAGTTCCCGCCGGCCTACCAGCGCCTGCAGAGCGACTTCAACGGCGCCATCACCCAGATGGAAGAGGCGATGCGCACCATCGTCCACGCCGCCAACAGCATCGGTTCGGGCTCGGACGAAATCGCCTCGGCCGCCGACGACCTGTCGCGCCGCAGCGAACAGCAGGCCGCCAGCCTGGAGGAGACCGCCGCCGCCCTGGACGAGATCACCGCCACGGTGAAGCGCTCGTCGGCCGGCGCCGTCGAAGCCTCGCGCGTCGTCACCTCGACCCGTTCGGACGCCGAACGCTCGGCCGTGGTGGTGCGCGGCGCCGTCGACGCCATGAACCAGATCGAGAAGTCGTCGCAGTCGATCAGCCAGATCATCGGCGTCATCGACGAGATCGCCTTCCAGACCAACCTGCTGGCCCTGAACGCCGGCGTGGAAGCGGCCCGGGCCGGTGACGCGGGCCGAGGCTTCGCGGTCGTCGCGCAAGAAGTGCGGGCCCTGGCGCAACGCTCGGCCGACGCGGCCAAGGAGATCAAGACCCTGATCTCGACCTCCTCGCAGCAGGTCAGCCAGGGCGTGTCGATGGTCGGCCAGACCGGCGAGGCCCTGCAGGCCATCGTCGGCAAGGTCAGCGAGATCGACGGCCTGGTCAGCGAGATCGCCGCCTCGGGCTCGGAACAGGCCACCGGCCTCAACCAGGTCAACGCCGCCGTCAACCAGATGGACCAGACGGTGCAGCAGAACGCCGCCATGGTCGAGCAGTCCACCGCCGCCAGCCACGCCCTGAAGGGCGAGGCCAACGGCCTGATGCAGATGATCGGGCGTTTTCAAGTGAGCGGCGCCAGCGCCGCGGTGCGCGCCACCACCCGCCGCGCCACGCCGCCGACCCAGGTGACCCGTCCGGCCCCGCGCCCGGCTGTCGCCCCGGCCACGACCGCCAACCGCCCCGGCGCCAACCCGGTCGGCGCCGCCCAGGCCAAGCTGGCCGCCTTCGTCGGCTCGGCCCAGCCCAGCAGCGACGACTGGGAAGAATTCTAGGGTTCAGTCGCGTACCGCCCTCGCGTGACGGGGGCGTCTCCTCCCCGCGAGGACTTCAGGAAGCCCCGCCGGATCGCCCCCGGCGGGGCTTTTTCCTTGATCCGGTGAGCGCGCCTCTTTCGTTCTCGAACGATCGCCCCCAGGTCCGCTCACCCCGGCGAACGCCGGGGCCCGGATCCCGTAGCGACGGGGATGATTGGACAAGCTCGGCGCTCCTGGCGTCAGCCCAGAGCTATTCCATCCGGGTCCCGGCATTCGCCGGGATGAGCGGATTCATGGGGAGCGGCAGCCGCCCTAACGTCCGACGTTGAACCGAACCGTGGACGACACCGGACAGCCGTCGACACTGCGCAGCACCGTCAAGGTGTGATTGGCCTGCGGCAGGTCGCCCAGCTTCTTGACCGCAGCGCGGGTCGCGGGCTCGGCGTCGACGGCCAGTTCGACGCCCGATTTCTGGCAGGCCGCGCGCGCCTTGAGGGTGGCGCGAACCTCTTTCATGGAACGATAGAACGTCGTCTGGCCCGCGCCCATCGGGTCACCCAGCGCGGGCGGGGCCGGCGTCGGCGCGGCCTGGACGGCGGACGCCAGCAGCAGGGCGGACAAAAGCATGGCGGGGCTCCGTTTTCGAAACCCCGCCACTCTACGTCCGATCGAGCCAAGGCGCTCGTTAACTCTTGGACAGCAGGCCTTAGGCCTGCATCGTCCAGCCTTCGACGCCCATGGCCGCCTGGCGGAAGGCTTCCGAGCGGGTGGGGTGCGGGTGGCAGGTGCGGGCGACGTCTTCCGACGAACCGCCGAACTCCATGGCCACGCAGATCTCGGCGATCATGTCGCCGACGTTCGGACCCACGGCGTGGGCGCCCAGGATGCGGTCGGTCTTGGCGTCGGCCAGCACCTTCACGAAGCCGTCGGTCTCGTGGTTGATCTTGGCGCGGCTGTTGGCCAGGAACGGGAACTTGCCGACCTTGTAGGCGACGCCCGCGGCCTTCAGGTCGTCTTCCGTCTTGCCGACGGTGGCGACTTCCGGCTTGGTGTAGATGACGCCCGGGATGATGTCGTAGTTCACGTGGCCGGCCTTGCCCGCGATCAGCTCCATGCAGGCCACGGCCTCGTCCTCGGCCTTGTGGGCCAGCATCGGGCCGCTGGTCACGTCGCCGACGACCCAGACGCCCGGGGCGGTGGTCTTGTAGTGGTCGTTGGCGATCACGCCGCGCTTGTCGGGGACGATGCCGACCGTCTCCAGGCCCAGGCCTTCCGTGAACGGGCGACGGCCGATGGCCACCAGCACGTAGTCGGCCTGCAGGGTCTCGGCGTCGCCGCCGGCCACGGGCTCCAGCGTCAGCTGCACCTGCTTGTCGGTGGCCGTGGCGCCGGTGACCTTGGAGGCCAGCTTGAACTTGAAGCCCTGCTTGGTCAGGATCTTCTGGAAGGCGTTGGCCACCTCGGTGTCGGTGCCCGGCAGGATGCGGTCCAGGAACTCGACCACGGTCACCTCGGCGCCCAGGCGCTTCCAGACCGAGCCCAGCTCCAGGCCGATGACGCCGGCCCCGACCACGATCAGGCTCTTGGGCGCCTCGGGCAGCGACAGGGCGCCGGTCGAGTCGACGATGCGCTTGTTGTCGATGGTCACGCCGGGCAGCGGGGTGGGCTCCGAGCCGGTGGCGATGACGATGTTCTTGGTCTCGAGCACGGTTTCCGAACCATCCTCGGCCTTGACCACCACCTTGCCGGGCCCGTCGATGCGGCCCCAGCCCTTGATGTAGTCGACCTTGTTCTTCTTCATCAGGAACTCGACGCCCTTGGTCAGGGCTTCGACGCTCTCGGCCTTCTGGGCCATCATCTGCACCAGGTTCAGCTTCGGCTTGACCTCGATGCCCAGCTTGGCGAACTCGCCGCCGCTGGCGGCTTCGAACATCTCCGAGGCGTGCAGCAGCGCCTTGGACGGCATGCAGCCGACGTTCAGGCAGGTGCCGCCCAGCTTGCCGCGCCCTTCGACGATGGCGGTCTTCAGACCCAGTTGCCCGGCGCGGATCGCGCCGTTGTAGCCGCCGGGGCCGCCCCCGATGATGACGACGTCGTATTGAGCCATGGATCTTCGCCTTGAGACGCGCCACGTTCGGCGCCGGACAGAAAATGGGGCCTGTCCCCCGGTTTCCCAAGGGTGACTTGGGAGGGTGACTGGGCGCGCGGCTACTCCTAGCGCCTCTGCCTCAGGGATCAACCCAACAGGTGGGTTAAAGGCCCAGTTCGTGGGGTTTTGCCCCCTTCGGCCGCCCGGAGCCGAGCTCGATCAGGGCATGGCCGACGCCGCGCCGATCCCGGCATAGGCCAGCCAGGACCAGATCAGGCTCAGCAGGCTGAGGCCGCTGACCACGACCAGCACCACCATGACGCCGGTCACGGCGGCGCCGCGACGGCGGCCCACGACCAGGAAGCCGGCGGCCCAGCCGAAGACCAGGGTCAGCAGCAGCGCCAGCCCGGTCCGCGCGAGGCCGGCTCCGGGCGGCGGCCGGGACCGCGCCACGACCGGCTCCTCCTGCTCGTCCTCCTCGGGCTCCAGGGGCGGTGGGGCGGCGGCGCGCAGTTCGCCGATCAGGGCCTTGGCCTCGGCCGCCTGGCCTTCCGGCGCCCACAGGCGGAAACCGCCCATGGCGATGGTCATGATGAAGTCCGCCCCGCCCCAGTATTCGTTCTGGACCAGCACCTGCACGCCCTCGGCCCTCAGGCGCGACGCGGCGATCTGGGCCTCGGCCAGGTCGGCGAAACGGGCGACTTCCTTCAGGCTCATGCGACGCCTCCTTCGGCGAAGCCTGACCGAGAAACGTCGTGACCTCAAGGATGCGGCGGCGAGACCCCGTGGCGGGCGGCCAGCACGCGGGTGATCGGGCCCTCGTTGGTGGCGAACCACAGGTCGCCGACCCGCTGGAGGTCGCCGTCACGCAGGTCCGGATGCGCGAACCGCTCGGCCAGGATCAGGGTCGGCAGGTTCTGATGGGCCTCGCCCAGCAGATCGACCATCGGGCGGCGCGGGCGCTCATAGGGCAGGTAGGCGATGTCGAGCGCCTCGCGGACGGCCGGGTAGTAGCCCAGGAAGCCCTCCACGGCGGCGCAGGCCATGCAGAACCACGGGCGGTCCTGGTCGATCCAGTCGGGACGCAGAAGGAACAGGCGGTCGCGGGCCTGGGTCATGGCTGGCTCCAATCCTGGATTTCCAGGCCTTCGACGCGCGAGAACTCGGCCAGGTTCGAGGTGACCAAGGTCCAGCCTCGCGCCAGGGCCTGGCCGGCGATCAGGACGTCGTAGGGACCGATGGAACCGCCGTGCGGCCTGAGCCTGGCGCGGATCCCCGCCGCCGCCACGACGTCGGCTTCGTTCAGGGGCTCGACAACGACCTCGTCCAGGATTTCGGCGACGTTCAGGCCCTCGGCGGCGGGATCGCGGCTGAGCGCCACCCCGAATTGCAGCTCATGATAGACGATCAGCGAGGTCACCAGGATTTCACCCGCCAGGATCGCCCTGTCCCGACGCTGTCGAACGACAGGTTTGCGCCCCCGGATCAGGTCGACGAAGACGTTGGTGTCCAACGCCAGGGTCACCAGAACGCCCGTTCCTGCTCCGGCGGCTGTTCGCGGTCCGGAAAATCGCCGCCGCCACGCGCGTCGATGCGCGCCCACATGGCGTCGAGATCGGCCTGGGTGCGGGGCGACTTGGCGGCGACGGGCTCGAGGATCACCGCGTCGCCCTCGCGACGGACGGTCACCTCCGCGCCCTCGAACCGAAAGGCCTTGGGCAGGCGGACGGCCTGGCTGCCCCCGTGGGTGAAGAGCTTGGCGCGCGGCAGCCCAGGATCGAGCTTGGTCATGGCGACCTCGATGTATCTACTGGCCATAGATACATCAAAGCCGCGTCCGCCTCAAACGCCGCCTCGCCACAACGAAAAAGGGGCCGCTCGCGCGACCCCTTCCCGTATTCTCGCCGATCGGCTTGAAGCGACTACAGCTCCAGCAGCAGGCGCTGCGGGTCTTCCAGGGCTTCCTTGACCTTCACGAGGAAGGTCACCGCGCCCTGGCCGTCGACCACGCGGTGGTCGTAGCTCAGCGCCAGGTACATCATCGGGCGCACCTCGATCTTGCCGCCGACCACCATGGCCCGCTCCTTGATCGCGTGCATGCCCAGGATGCCCGACTGCGGCGCGTTGAGGATCGGGGTCGACATCAGCGAGCCGTAGATGCCGCCGTTGGTGATGGTGAAGGTGCCGCCCTGCATGTCCTCGATGGCCAGCTGGCCGTCGCGGGCCTTCTTGCCCAGGCCGCCGATGGCCTTCTCGATCTCGGCCAGGCTCAGGGCGTCGGCGTCGCGGACGACCGGAACGACCAGGCCCTTGTCGGTGCCGACGGCCACGCCGATGTCGTAGTGGTTCTTGTAGACGATGTCCTGGCCGTCGATCTCGGCGTTGACGTCCGGCACGGCCTTCAGGGCGGCGACCACCGCCTTGGTGAAGAACGACATGAAGCCCAGCTTCACGCCGTGCTTCTTCTCGAACACGTCCTTGTACTGGTTGCGCAGGGCCATCACCGCCGTCATGTCGACCTCGTTGAAGGTCGTCAGCATGGCGGCGTTGTTCTGGGCTTCCTTCAGGCGACGGGCGATCGTCTGGCGCAGGCGCGTCATCTTCACGCGTTCTTCGCGCTCGTGGATCGGACGCGGCGCGGTCGGCGCGGCGGCGGGGGCCGGGGCGTTGGCGCGGGCTTCCAGGGCGGCCAGGGCGTCGCCCTTGGTCACCCGGCCGTCCTTGCCGGTGCCGGCGACCTTGGACAGGTCGAGATTGTTCTCGGCGGCGATGCGGGCCGGGGCCGGGCTGACCGGGGCCGCGGCGGCCGGGGCCGGAGCCGCCGGAGCCGGAGCGGGCGCCGGGGTCGGAGCGGGAGCGGCCTTCGGCGCGGGGGCGGCCGGAGCGGCGGTCGCGGCGCCGCCTTCGCTCACCACGCCCAGGACCGTGCCCGGAACCACGGTGGCGCCTTCCTCGGCGCTGATCGAGGCCAGGACGCCGTCGGCCGGAGCCACGACCTCGAGGCTGACCTTGTCGGTCTCCAGCTCGACGAGCAGTTCGTCCTTCTTCACCGCCTCCCCGGCCTTCTTGGTCCAGCGGGCCACCGTCGCTTCGGTGACGGATTCGCCGAGGGCGGGGGTCATGATGTCGGCCATGTGGGGTTCCGATGTCTCTTGTTTGGTCCGGGCGGATTAGGGTCTGAGAGAAGCGATCAGGCGAAGGCTTCGTTCAGGAAGGTCTCGAGTTCTTTCAGGTGGCGGCTCATCATGCCGGCGGCCGTGGAGGCCGAGGCCGGACGGCCGACATAGCGGGCGCGCTTGGCCTTGACGTCCAGCTTGGCCAGGCTCAGCTCCAGCCACGGATCGACGAAGGTCCAGCCGCCCATGTTCTTGGGCTCTTCCTGGCACCAGACCAGCTCGGCGTTCTTGAACCGTCCGAGCACGGCGAGCACCGACTTCAGCGGCCACGGATAGAACTGTTCCAGGCGCACGATGTAGACGTCGTCGCGGCCGGCCTTGGCGCGGGCGTCGATCAGGTCGAAATAGACCTTGCCCGAACAGGCGATGACGCGGGTGATCTTGTCGTCGCCCTTCAGGGTGATCCCGCCGACGTCGCAGCCGGCTTCGGCCCCGTCGATCATCACGCGGTGGAAGCTGGAGCCGTCGGCCATGTCGGCCAGGTTCGACACGGCCTTCTTGTGGCGCAGCAGGCTCTTGGGCGTCATGACGATCAAGGGCTTGCGGAACTCGCGGTGCATCTGGCGACGCAGGGCGTGGAAATAGTTGGCCGGGGTGGTGCAGTTGACCACCTGCATGTTGTCTTCGGCGCACGACTGCAGGAAGCGCTCCAGGCGCGCCGAGCTGTGCTCGGGGCCCTGGCCTTCGTAGCCGTGCGGCAGCAGCATGGTCAGGCCGCTCATCCGCAGCCACTTGCGCTCGCCCGAGCTGATGAACTGGTCGATCACCACCTGGGCGCCGTTCACGAAGTCGCCGAACTGGCCTTCCCACAGGGTCATGGTGTTGGGGTCGGCCAGCGAGAAGCCGTACTCGAAGCCCAGGACCGCCTCTTCCGACAGAGCCGAGTCGATGACCTCGTAATGGGCCTGGCCGGGGCGGAGGTTGTTGAGGGGCGTGTAGTGCTCCTCGGTCGTCTGGTCGATGATGTCCGAATGGCGCTGGGTGAAGGTGCCGCGCACGCTGTCCTGGCCGGACAGGCGGACGGGGAAGCCCTCGTCGAGCAGGGTGGCGAAGGCCAGGTGCTCGGCCGTGCCCCAGTCGATCCCCTCGCCCTTCTCGATCGCCTCGCGACGGTTCTCGATCACGCGCTTGACGGTCTTGTGGGCGTTGATGCGGTCGGGGATCGTGGTGATCTGGCGGCCCAGCTCCAGGAGCTTGGTCTTGGCCACGTCGGTCTTGCCCTTGCGCTCTTCGTCGCCGGGCAGGGCCAGGCCCTTCCACTTGCCGTCCAGCCAGTCGGCCTTGTTGGCCTTGTAGGTCTTGCCGGCGTCGAATTCCTGGTCGAGGAAGCTCTCGAACTCGCCGACCCAGCCGTCCACGTCGCCCTGGGTGGCGACGCCCTCGGCCACCAGGCGGCGGCTGTAGAGCTCGCGGGTTGAGGGGTGGTCCTTGATCTTGGCGTACATCAGGGGCTGGGTCATCGTCGGGTCGTCACCTTCGTTGTGACCGAACCGGCGATAGCAGAACATGTCGATGACCACGTCCTTGCCGAACATCTGGCGATATTCGGTGGCGACCTTGGCCGCGAAGACCACGGCTTCGGGGTCGTCGCCGTTGACGTGGAAGATCGGGGCCTCGACCATCAGCGCCACGTCCGAGGGATAGGGCGAGCTGCGCGAATAGCGCGGGTTGGTGGTGAAGCCGATCTGGTTGTTGACGATGAAGTGGATGGTGCCGCCCGTGCGGTAGCCCTTCAGGCCCGACAGGGTGAAGCACTCGGCCACCACGCCCTGGCCGGCGAAGGCCGCGTCGCCGTGCAGCAGCAGCGGCAGCACGTGGCCGCGGCCGGCGTCGGGCTGTTCGCGCAGGGTGAAGGCCTGCTTGGCGCGGGCCTTGCCGATCACCACCGGATTGACGATTTCCAGGTGCGAGGGGTTGGCGGTCAGCGACAGGTGAACCTTGTTGTCGTCGAACTCGCGGTCCGACGAGGCGCCCATGTGATACTTCACGTCGCCCGAACCCTCGATGTCCGAGGGCACCGACGAGCCGCCCTGGAACTCGTGGAAGATCACGTGGTAGGGCTTGCCCATCACGGCGGCCAGGGTGTTCAGGCGGCCGCGGTGCGGCATGCCGATGACGATTTCCTTCACGCCCAGCGCGCCGCCGCGCTTGATGATCTGCTCCAGCGCGGGGACCGTGGCCTCGCCGCCGTCCAGGCCGAAGCGCTTGGTGCCGGGGAAGCGCTTGTGCAGGAAGCGCTCGAAACCCTCGGCCTCGATCAGCTTCTTGAGGATGGCGACCTTGCCTTCCTTGGAGAACACGATCTCCTTGTCGCGGCCCTCGATGCGCTCCTGCAGCCAGGCCTTCTCGGTCGGGTCGGAGATGTGCATGTACTGCACGCCGACATTGTCGCAGTAGGTGCGGCGCAGGATCGACAGGATCTCGCGGATCGTCGAGGTCTCCATGCCGAGCACGAAGTCCAGGAAGATCGGGCGGTCGTAGTCCGCCTCGGCGAAGCCGTAGGTGGCCGGATCCAGCTCGGGGGCCGGGGGCTTGGGCTCCAGGCCCAGCGGGTCGAGGTTGGCGGCCAGGTGGCCGCGCATCCGGTAGGCCCGGATCATCATGATGGCGCGCAGGCTGTCCAGCGTGGCGGCGCGGACGGCTTCGGCCGAGGACCCGGGGGCCTTGGCCTCGATGGCCTTGGTCATCTTGGCTTCGACGGCGGGGGCCACGGTCGGCCACTGGCCGTCGATGGCCGACAGCCACTCGGGCCGGATGGCCGGCGCCTGGCGCGGCGTCCAGGCCGGGTCCTGCGCGGCGCGCTTGACCTGGTCGGCCTGATCGGAAAGCGTGGCGAAGAAGGCGCCCCAGGAGGGCTCGACCGATCCGGGATTCTCCGCCCACCGGGCGTAGAGATCCTCCACGAAGGCCGCGTTGGCCCCGTAGAGGAACGAGGTCTCGGTCAAGACCTGATTGATGATGCCTGCGTCGTCCGCCATCGTCTTTGCCTTAGGATCCTTTTACGCCACCGCTAACGGCGTTGCGTAAATATAGTCTCTCAATCACCGGACGCCCGTAGAACGAACGGGGCCCAGGTGATTTTTTCGGATCGTCGACTGGCGGTCGCAAAAAACCTGGGCCCCGCGCGGGGCGGGGTTTCGGTGTCTAGTTAGCCCTTGAGCACCTCGAGGAGGGTCTCGCCCAGCTTGGCCGGCGACGGCGAGACGCGGATGCCCGCAGCTTCCATCGCCGCGATCTTGTCTTCCGCGCCGCCCTTGCCGCCCGAAATGATCGCGCCGGCGTGGCCCATGTGACGGCCGGGAGGGGCCGTACGGCCGGCGATGAAGCCGACCATGGGCTTCTTGCGGCCGCGCTTGGCTTCGTCCGCCAGGAACTGGGCGGCTTCTTCCTCGGCCGAGCCGCCGATCTCGCCGATCATCACGATCGACTTGGTGGCTTCGTCGGCCAGGAACAGCTCCAGCACGTCGATGAACTCGGTGCCCTTGACCGGGTCGCCGCCGATGCCGACCGCCGTGGTCTGGCCGAGGCCCGCGTTCGTGGTCTGGAACACGGCTTCGTAGGTCAGGGTGCCCGAGCGCGAGACGACGCCGACCGAGCCGTTCGAGAAGATCGAACCCGGCATGATGCCGATCTTGCACTGGTTCGGGGTCAGGACGCCGGGGCAGTTCGGGCCGATCAGGCGCGACTTGCTGCCTTGCAGGGCCTTCTTGACCTTGACCATGTCCAGCACCGGGATGCCCTCGGTGATGCAGACGATCAGCGGGATTTCCGCGTCGATGGCTTCCAGGATCGAGTCGGCCGCGAAGGGCGGCGGGACATAGATCACCGAGGCGTCGGCGCCGGTGGCTTCCTTGGCTTCGCCGACCGTGTCGAACACCGGCAGGCCGATGTGGGTCTGGCCGCCTTTGCCGGGGGTGACGCCGCCGACCATCTTGGTGCCGTAGGCGATGGCCTGTTCCGAGTGGAACGTGCCCTGGGCGCCGGTGATGCCCTGGCAGATGACCTTGGTTTCAGAACCGATGAGGATGGACATGAGAGTTACGCAGCCCCTTTGACAGCGGCGACGATCTTCTCGGCCCCGTCCGACAGGTCGTTGGCGGCGATGACGTTCAGGCCGCTTTCCGAAATGATTTTCTTGCCGAGCTCGACGTTGGTGCCTTCCAGGCGCACGACCAGCGGAACCTTCAGGCCCACTTCCTTCACCGCGGCGATGACGCCCTCGGCGATGATGTCGCAGCGCATGATGCCGCCGAAGATGTTGACCAGGATGCCTTTGACGGCCGGGTCGGCGGTGATGATCTTGAAGGCCGCGGTGACCTTCTCCTTGCTGGCGCCGCCGCCGACGTCGAGGAAGTTGGCCGGCTCGGCGCCGTACAGCTTGATGATGTCCATGGTGGCCATGGCCAGGCCAGCGCCGTTGACCATGCAGCCGATCTCGCCGTCCAGGGCGATATAGGCCAGGTCGTACTTGCTGGCTTCGATTTCCTTGGGGTCTTCCTCGCTCTCGTCGCGCAGGGCCCGGATGTCCGGATGGCGGAACAGCGAGTTGCCGTCGAACGACAGCTTGGCGTCCAGGACCCGCAGGTGCTCGTCTTCGGTGACGATCAGCGGGTTGATCTCCAGCATGGCCATGTCCTTGGCCAGGAACGCCGTATAGAGCTGGCCCAGCAGGGTCGCGGCTTCCTTGGCCAGGCCGCCGGTCAGGCCCAGGGCCTTGGCCAGGGCGCGGGTGTGGGTCGGCCACACGCCGGTCGCCGGGTCGATCGAGAAGCTGTGGATCTTTTCGGGGGTGGCGTGGGCCACGTCCTCGATGTCCATGCCGCCTTCGGTCGAGGCGACCACCGAAACCATCGAGGTTTCGCGGTCGACCAGCAGCGACAGGTAGAATTCCTTGGCGATCGCCGCGCCTTCCTCGATGTAGAGGCGGTTGACCTGCTTGCCCTTGGGGCCGGTCTGGTGGGTCACCAGCACGCGGCCGAGCATTTCGGCGGCGTTGGTCTTGACGTCTTCCACCGACTTGACGACGCGGACGCCGCCCTTGGCGTCGGGGCCCAGGCCCTCGAACTTGCCCTTGCCGCGGCCCCCGGCGTGGATCTGGGACTTCACGACGAACACCGGTCCGCCCAGCTTTTCAGCGGCGGCGACGGCCTCCTCGACGGTAAAGGCGGGATAGCCGCGCGGAACTGGAGCGCCGAACTCTGCGAGGACGGCTTTGGCTTGGTGTTCGTGGATGTTCATGAGGGACCGGTCTCGACGACGGCTTCTGAAATTGTGGCCGGGTTATAGGAGTGTGATTTCGCAGGCGCAACCGCGCTTGGACCGATTGTTCGGCTCAGGCGAAAAAGTGGGGCGGACTCCCGCGAGCCCGGAACCCATTGGACTTTTTCACCGAACGCGGGGCTGCGGAAGGGTCAGGCTGACCCTCGATCGGCGCAAAAAAGGTACCGGTACCATCACCGGAAGCGAATGACAGCCTTGTCACACCGGCGGTCCAGGGCCTGCGCGCCTAGCCGTTGATCACCACCTGCCCATTACTTGAGCGTCGCGGTGGCGCGCCGCTCGAGCTTGCCCCAGCCGACCCGCCCGCCGCGGGCGGCGGTCAGCACCGACTTGACGACGACGTAGTACATCAGCTGCCGGTAGCCGAAGCGCTGGACCGGCAGGTACGGCAGGTCGGCCCAGGGCGCGCGCTTCTCCAGGGCCATGCCCAGGGCGCCGGCCGACAGGTCGACCAGGATGAACACCGCCCAGTAGAGCAGGCCGCGGATCGTGTCGTCGGGCGACCATTCCACCGGGTGGGCGATCGCGCCGTAGAGACCCGAGATCAGGCTCCAGACCACCGCCAGGTCGACCAGGGGCGCGGCGACGGCCAGCAGGATCTGGAACAGCCAGATCTGCGGCAGGGCCACGAAGCCCAGGGCGGGCGTCTTGGGATTGAACAGCGCCGCCCGGTGCTTCCAGACGCATTGCAGGGTGCCGAACGACCAGCGGAAGCGCTGCTTGAGCAGGCCGCCCACCGTGTCCGGCGCCTCGGTGAAGGCCTGGGCGGCGGGATCGAAGGCCACCTTCCAGCCCGCGCGCTGGCAGGCGATGGTCAGGTCCTGGTCCTCGGCCAGGGTGTCGGACGGATAGCCGCCCAGCGCGTCCAGCACGCTCTTGCGCCAGGCGCCGACCGCGCCCGGCACCACGGTCACCGCCCCCAGGGCCGCCAGGGCCCGACGCTCCAGGTTCTGGGCGGTGACATATTCCAGGGCCTGCCAGCGGGTGACGATGTTCAGTCGGTTGCCGACGATGGCGTTGCCGGCCACCGCCCCGATCGCCGGGTCCTGGAACCAGCGCACCAGCCGGCCGATGGTCTTGGGCGGGAACAGGGTGTCGGCGTCCAGGGCCACCACATATTCGCCCTTGGCCACGGCCAGGCCGCGATTGACCGCCCGCGCCTTGCCGCCGTTCTCGAAGCTCAGCAGGGTCACGCGCGGATCCGAGCCGTGGGCGCGGCGCACCGCCTCGGCCGTGCCGTCCCTGGAGCCGTCGTCGAGGACCAGCACCTCGATGTTCTTCCACTCCGATTCCAGGATCCGCGACACCGAGGCGGCGATCACCTTCTCCTCGTTGAAGCAGGGGATCAGCACGCTGACCAGCGGCCCGGTCTCGGGATCCAGGTTCGCGGGGCTCTGGTGCGTCCAGCGGTGGACCAGGGCCAGGCCGGCCAGGAACACCAGCCGGGCCAGGCCCAGGGCGATGGCGGTGATGAACAGCGCGGTCAGCAGGAACTTCAGGCCGCGGAACAGGCCAAAGCCCACGCGGTCCAGGGCCAGGGCCACGGGATCGCGGTCGCTGATCGGCATGGCCTGTTCGGGCGTCATGCCGGCCAGTTCGCCGATGGTGACCAGGCGATAGCCCCGCGCCCGGATGGCGTCGATCAGCCCCGGCAGGGCCGCCACCGTGCGCGAGCGGTTGCCGCCGGCGTCGTGCAGCAGCACCACCTGCCCCGGCCGGTCGCCCGGATGGTCCAGGCGCTCCAGGGTACGATCGATGATCGTCTGCGGCGTGGGCTTCTGCCAGTCGTCGGGGTCGATCCGCAGGCCGACGATCAGGTAGCCCAGCTCCTGGGCGATCACCAGCGGGGCCACCTCGTGCGGGGTCGACGGCTCGGCGTCGCCGAAGAACGGCGGCCGGAACAGCCGCATCGACCGGCCGGTGATCACCTCGAACAGGCGCTGGGTGGCGTTCAGCTCGACGTCGGTCTGGGCGATCGGGGTCTCGCCGATATTGGGGTGGGTCCAGGTGTGACTGCCCACCTCATGCCCCTCGGCGACCTCGCGCTTCACCAGGTCGGGCCGGGTCTGCATGTTCTCGCCGATCACGAAGAAGGTGGCCGGGGCCTTCTTCTCCTTGAGGATGTCGAGGATCTTCGGTGTCCAGCGTGCGTCGGGACCGTCGTCGAACGTCAGGGCCACCAGGCCCGGCTTCTGGCCGTAGCGCTCGATCACGTAGGAGCTGGGCAGGACGTCGTAGGTCTGGTCCGAGATCAGGCCGGTGTCGGGGTCGAAGGCCACGCTCCGCTTGCCCGGCGTGGGCAGGTTGGCCACCCGCAGCACCTCGCCGCCGCCATCGAAGTCGACGCTGGCGCCGGCCGGGATGCGGGTCAGGCCCGCGGCCGAGGCCTGGCCGTAGGGCTTGCCCAGCACGCTCCAGACGCCCGGGTCCTCCATGCCCATCCGCCACAGGCCGTAGCCCCGGGGCTTCCAGGCGTCGGTGACCTTGACCTGGTTGAACAGGGTGGCCGCGTCCAGGAACCAGACCTCGTGGCTGTCGCCGCTGTCGTCGACATAGTCGTAGGTCGGGTTCAGGGCGTCGTCGTCCATGTCGATGGTCGCGCCGGCGTCCTGGGCGTTTCGGATCGCCTCGTGGAAGGTGGCCGGCGAGCCGGCCACGGCCTTGCCCGCCTTGTTCAGGGTCCAGTCATAGCCATAGGCGCCCAGGGCCATGACCGTGCGGGCCGGGTCCAGCTTGGCGAAGCGCTTGGCCAGCTCGCCCTCGTACCAGTCCTGGCCGGCGTTGGGTCCCGGATCGCCGCCGGCGTAGTGCTGGTCGTAGGCCATCAGCACCAGGGTGTCGGACGCGTCCTGCAGCGGTTTGAGCGGCCAGCCTTGGCCGTCGAACGGCGCGGTAACCCAGACCTCGCGACCCTGGGGCTTGAAGGCCGCGCGCGCCTCGTCCAACAGCTTGGGATAGTTGGCCAGACCCGCGGGCGACAGGTTCTCCAGGTCGAAGACATAGCCGCCATAGCCGCGCTTGACGGCCAGGTCGGCCAGGCCGGCGATCAGCTTGGCCCGGGCCCGCGGATTGGCCAGCAGGGCGTCGGCCAGCGGCCCGTTGAAGGCGGCGTTGGCCGAGTTGTGGACCAGGGGCAGCACGGCCGGATGGTTGGGCGCGGCGGCGATCCGGGCCACGCCCTGCGGGTCGTCGTCGATGGCGATGTCGCCGTCGGGGCCGCGCAGCGCCACCCATTGCGGCGAGACCACGTCCAGCTTGTCGATGTTGCGGCGCAGGGATTCCCGGGAATCCTCGTCCCAGCTGACATAGAAGCCGACGCTGATCGGCCGCGACTGGGTCGCGCCGCCCTGGCCGGCGGTCGGGCGCGGCACCTTGCGCCAGTCGAGGTTCGGCTTCAGCCGGTGCGCCGTTTCCTTGTGCAGCGACGACAGGACATGCGGGTCCTTCAGGGTCACCACCGGCAGGCGCGGGGCGAAGGCCAGGGTGGCCAGGAAGGCCGCCACGATCGCGGCCAGGGCCGACAGGGTGATCCCCAGGATCAGTCGCATCCTCCGGTCCCGCCGGCCGGTGGGGTCGTGGAAGATATGCCGGTCGTCGCCGCCCATGGTCGCAGTCCCGCGTTCGTCAGCCGGCTCTTGTAACCTGAACGTGTCGGAACAGTGGCGCTTCTTCGGGTGCGGTCAATCGCCCCATCCAAGGCCCTCCGGCGCTCTGCCCTAATCCACCCAGTCGCGGGCCAGACGGCGCGAGGCCAGGAAGAACAGCAGGGCCGCGACCAGGTAGAAGCCCATGCCGGTATAGATCGACCAGCGCAGGGATTCCTGGCCGAACACCGGCTTCAGCAGGTCCGAGACCAGGCCGAAATAATAGGTGCCGACCGCGATCCCCAGCAGGTTGTTGATCAGCAGGAACAGGGCCGAGGCCGTGGTGCGCATCGGGGCGGGGGCCAGGTGCTGGACGGCCGCCGTGATCGGCCCCAGCCAGGCCAGGTTCAGGCCCGTGGGGATCAGGAAGATGGCGAAGGCCAGGGCCAGGGCCGCGCTTCCGCCCATCTGTCCCCCAAGCCCGGCGACCAGCGACCCGCTGTTCATGGCCAGCAGGAAGCAGGGCACCGAGATCAGGAAGGCCACGGCCGGGGTCAGCGGGTAGCCGGCCTTGGACTTGGCTCCCAGCCGGTCGGCCACCGCCCCGCCCAGCCAGATGCCCAGCAGGCCGCCGAAGAAGGCGATGCCGGAATAGTACCAGGCCGTCTGGCCCAGGGTCAGGCCCAGGCTGCGCATGAAGAACGACGGCAGCCACAGGGCCACGCCATAGCCGCAGACCGAGGACGAGGCCGCGCCGAACGAGAGGAGCCAGAAGCTGGGCTTCCTCGCCAGCACCCGGGCGACCTCGCCCAGGGGCGCGGCCGGGGCCTGGACGGTCGTGGTGTCGCCCGCCGCCATGTCGGCCCCGCCCCGGCGCGGATCGCGGACCACCAGCCGGAAAACCGGGGCCAGCAGCACCCCGATCGCGCCCACCGCGATGAACGCGGTCCGCCAGCCGAAATGCACCGCCAGCAGGCCGCCCACCAGGGCTCCGGCCGCCGTGCCCAGCGGAATGCCGAACGCATAGGCCGCCAGGGCGCGGGCCCGCTGCGACTTGGGGAAGTAGTCGGCCAGCATCGAATAGGCCGGCGCCACCCCGCCCGCCTCGCCGATGCCCACGCCCATCCGGGCCAGGAACAGGGCCGAGAACCCGCCGGCGAAGCCGCACAGGGCGGTGAAGCCGCTCCACAGGGTCAGGGCGGCGGTCATGATCCACACCCGGCTGAAGCGGTCGGCCAGCCAGGCGATCGGGATGGCCAGGGTGGTGTAGAGCAGGGCGAAGGCCAGGCCGCTCATCAGGCCGAACTGGCCGTCGGTCAGGCCGAACTCCTCCTTGATCGGCTTGGCCAGGATGCCGAGGATCTGCCGGTCCAGAAAGTTGAGCGTGTAGACCAGGATCAGCATGGCCAGCACGACATAGCGGTAGCGCGGGCCGGGGGTGGGGATCTGCCTGGTTTCGTCGCTCATCGGGTCCCGCCGCGATTCGTAGGATGGACAAGGAAACGGCGGCGGCTCGTTTCGGCAAGCCGCCGCCGGACGTCGAGGGTGGGAAGGGGTCTAGAACTTGACCTCGAGCGAGGCCGAATAGGTGCGCGGCGGGCCGTAGAAGCCGATCACCGAGTTGTTGTAGGTCGGGACGCCGAAGTTGTAGCCGCCGGTGCGATAACGCTCGTCGGTCAGGTTCTTGCCGGCGACCGAGATCTTGTAGCGGCCGCTTTCCGGCGCCCAGCTGGCCGTCAGGTCGACCAGGGTGAAGGCCTTCTGGTCCAGCAGAGGCAGCGGCAATTCGAACTGCTGGTAGCTGTCGCGATAGCTGACCATCGGGGTGATCACCAGCTCGCCGCCGGCCACGTCGCCCCGCCAGGTCAGGTTGATGTTGCCCGTCCATTCCGGGGTGTTCTGGAAGCCGTAGAGGTCGGCCACATTGACCACCTGGCCGCCGGCCGGAATGGTTTGCGACGGGTTCAGCGGGTTGGGAGCGCCGCCGGGCACGAAGCGGTTGAACTCGTCGTACTTGGCGTGGATGTAGCCCACGGCGACGTTGGCCGAGAGATTGGCCGACAGCTTGGCGGCGGCTTCGAACTCGACGCCGTAGAGGGTGGAACGGCCGGCGTTGTCGACGCTGCTGGCGATGCCCGCCGGCACGGCCACCTGGGTGGTGACCTGCTGGTCCTTGTACTTCGACAGGAAGGCGGCCGTGGCGAACGACAGGCGGCGCTCGAACGCGTAGCCCTTCAGGCCGATCTCATAGGCGTTGACCGTTTCGGGCTCGTAGCCCTGGTCGGTCTGGGGGGTCAGCGACTTGTCGCCACGCATGTCCCAGCCGCCGGACTTGTAGCCCTTGGAATAGGAGACATAGGTGTTGAGGTCGTCGGTCAGTTCGTAGGACGCGCTCAGGCGCGGGGTGAACTGCTCGAAGGTCTTCTCGGCGCTGTAGTTGGTGTTGGTCGCGAACGGCGCGCGGGGCGTCCCGCCCTGGTAGGGCGTCCGGGTCGCGCCCAGATAGGTGATCCGGAAGACGTTGGCCCGCTTGTGGTCGCGGGTGGCGCGGGCGCCCAGCGAAACCTTGAAGCGGTCGGTGAAGCTGGCGCTGACGTCGAAGAACGCGGCGAAGCTCTGGGTGTTGACCTTGCCGCCGTCCGCGATCGCCACCCCCCCGAAGGCGGGCAGCACGTTGCCCGCGATGGTGTCGAACTCGCCCGAGGCCTGGCTGTTCATGTAGTAGAGGCCGAACACGCCCTGCACGGTGTCGTCGGAATAGACCGCCTGCAGTTCCTGCGAGAACGAGCGGTCGTCATAGGTGGCCGGGATGTCCAGGGTGTTGACCGGCGTGCCGTCGAAGTCGATCACCGTATCGGTGTGGCCCTTTCGGCCGGCGGTGATCGACTTGAAGGTCAGCCGCTCGTTGGCGTGGTACTCGCCGGTCAGGGACAGGCCCTCGGTCTCGACCGCGTTGTTGTCGCCCAGGCCGGCCTGGGTGTCGTAGGTGTCCAGCACCTGGTAGCCGCCGGTCAGGGCGGGCAGCTCGCGGTGACCGTGGCGGGCGTTGGAATCGTCCTGCACCTTGTCATAGGCCAGGCGGAAGAACAGGGCGTCGGTGGGCTGGTACTCGGCGCTGAGGCGAACGGCCTGGACGTCCTTGTTGTAGTGCTCGGCGCCGGTGGTCAGGTTCTTGCCGTAGCCGTCGCGCTTGTAGAGGGCGTAGGCGCCGCCGATCGACAGGCCGCCGCCGACCGGGGTCTGGCCCTGGACCAGCAGGTCGGTCTGGTTGTAGCTGCCGTAGGTCCCGCGGATCTTGCCGCCGGCCTCGTCGCCCAGGCGGTTGGTCACGTACTTGATGGCCCCGCCGATGGTGTTGCGGCCGTAGAGCGTGCCCTGCGGGCCGCGCAGCACCTCGATCCGCGAGACGTCGAACACGTCCAGCACCGCGCCCTGGGGGCGATAGATATAGACGTCGTCGACATAGAGGCCGACGCCGGGCTCGAAGCCCCACAGCGGATCCTGCTGGCCGATGCCGCGGATGTAGGAGATCAGGGTCGAGTTCGAGCCGCGCGCCGTCTGCACGGTGATGTTCGGCGTCGTCTGCGACAGGGTGGTGATGTCGTTGGCGCCCTGGCGCTCCAGGGTCTCGGCGCTGAAGGCCGAGACGGCGATCGGTACGTCCTTCAACGTTTCCTCGCGCCGGCGGGCGGTGACGACCAGTTCGTCGACCGCCACCGGATTGGAGGCGGCGTCGGCGCCGGCGGGCGCGGCGTCCTGGGCGATCGCGGTCGTCGCGGCCGCCGACCAGGCCGCGCCGGCCAGCAGCGCGAGCTTGAGCATCGTCTTCATGGGTTTTCCCCTTCCCCTATGCGTTCCGTCCCGTGCCGGACAGCCCCGTTGAACGGACGCATTTCCCGGCTTTCGCGAATTCATTCGCTCGCGAATTGGAGAACACTGTCACCCAGAGTTGCGGTTTGCGCCAGCCTTTTTTCATCATTTGATGAAATGAGGGCATGGGACGCCGCAAGGCCCGGGAAAGACTGGGAAATCAGCCCCGGGGGGCGCGGGCGATCACCGCCTCGAAGCCGGCGGCGCAGTAGGCGAACAGTCGGGCCCGCACCGCGCCCAGGTCGCTGGAATGGCATTCGCCGTTGGACAGGGAATCGATCCGGCCGGTCTCCGACAGGGCCAGCATCATCGAACCGGTCAGGAACTGGTAGCTCCAGTAGAGGTCGCGATAGGCCGCGTCCGGACGAACCACCTTCAGGGTCTCGACCAGGCGGTGGACCACCGGGTCGAAGAACCGCGCCATGGTCTCGCCGCCCCAGGCCGGGGTGTTGTTCACCTGGGCCACCAGGGCGAAATAGCTCTTCCAGCCCTGGCCGCCGTCCTGGGAGATGCGCAGCAGGGGCTCGATGAAGGCCTCGATCACCCCCTCGACCGTCATGGTCCCGGGGTGGCTCTTCTCGTAGGCGTCCATGGACACGCTGCGGGCGGTGTTGAGGATCTCGGCCCGGCGCAGGAACACCGAGTCGAACAGCTCGCGCTTGGCGCCGAAATAGTAGTGGATCAGGGCGGTGTCGACGCCGGCCTCGGCGGCCACCTGGCGGATCGTGACGCCGTGGAAGCCGTGGCGCGCGAACAGCCCCTCGGCGGCGTCGAGGATGGTCTCCTTCAGGTCCCGCCCCGTGGCCTTGGACGGTCGACCACGCCCGGCCGGCTTGGCGCGAGGGACGGGCTGGGCGCGAGAGGCTCGAACTTGCGACGTCATGTTCCGTGGTCCGCGCTTTGCTTGACCGTTCGTAGGCCTCCCGGCGCGGATCTGGCAAGCGGGAGGCTCAGCCGAACACCATCCGCCACATCAGCCGGCCTGGCAGGAAGGCGAAGGCCCCGGCGATCAGCAGGCCGCCGACGAACAGCCCCGTCATCGTCCGCCCGTGCAGGCGGACCTTGTGCTTGCGGGCGGCGAACACCCCCATGGGCAGGGCGATCAGGGTCCAGCCGGCGAACAGGTGCAGGAAGCTGTAGCCGCCGGGATTGGACCGATGGATGAACAGCGACGAGATCGCCGCCGTCGCCATGGCGACCACCCAGATCCAGCCCAGGGTGCGATGGACGGTGGTTCCCTTCAGGCCCAGCAGCAGGACGACGCCGATGGCCAGGGCCGTGCTGACCGCCGCCACGTGGACCTGGATCTGGAGCGGCGCGGCCGCCAGCAGCCCCAGGTGAGGCGCGTGAAGTTGTCCCTTCAGGTGCAGGAACCCGCCGAGCACGGCCGCCGGTCCGTGGCCTCGGGACGCCCCCGCCGCCAGGATCAGGCCCACGGTGACGGCCAGGCCGATGACGACCGTGCGGATAAAGCGGGCGGGGCCGATTGACAGGCTGGTGTCGGACATCTTGTTTCTCCCGAAGCGATCGCGCCGCGCCGGGGCGATCAAGGTCGGGTCCGGCTTAGGATCGGCGGCGACGGGGGTCATCCGAAGGTGCGTGAGAAAGCGTCGGCAGTTCGTGAACGGCGGGCCGCCGCCATTGGCGAAGCGTCAACGGACACGCCCGTCCCGGCCTTCCTGCGAAGCTACCTGCGCCCGCTGGCGGTGGCCGTAGTCGCCGGCGCCTTCCTGGCCCTGATCGGCGCGCTGGGCACGAGCGACATGCCCCTGGGTCCGCGCCTGGGCTACTGGATCGGCCTGTCGGTCCTGGGCGCCGTACTGGGCACGACCGTGGCCCAGGCCGTCGGCGGACTCTGGCCCGGCCTGGCCTCGACCTGGTGGCGCGCCCTGATCATCGTCGTCGTGCTGACCCCGCTGTTCACGGTGCTGGTCTGGGTCGCGGGCGGCCGCGCGCCGCTGAGCCCGCGCGTCGTGGCGACCTATTTCGGCGTCACCCTGCTGATGACCAGCGGCATGACGGCCCTGATGACCCTGGCCACCCGGCGCCCGATCGAGACCCACGCCGCGCCGCCGGAGGCGCCCCCGCCCCGCTTCCTCGAGCGCCTGCCCCCGCGCCTGCGCGGCGGCGAGATCTACGCCGTCGAGGCCGAGGACCACTATCTGCGCCTGCACACCTCCAGGGGCCAGGACCTGATCCTGCTGCGCCTGTCCGACGCCGTGGCCGAGCTGGAGGGCATCGAGGGGGCCCAGACCCATCGTTCCTGGTGGGTCGCCAAGGCGGCGGTGCGGGACGTCAGGCGGGGCGACGGCCGCGCCACCCTGACCCTGGCCAACGGCGTCGAGGCGCCGGTCAGCCGCGCCTACGCCCGGACCCTGCGCGAGGCGGGCTGGTACTGAGACGGAAAAGGCCCCCGGCGACGCCGGGGGCCTTCCTTCATCCGATCGTCGAGGGGACGCCGATCAGAACTCTTCCCAATCCTCAACCTTGGTGGCCAGGGCAGCGCCGCCGCCGCGGCCAGGCCGGACAGTGGTCGCGGCGCGGGCCTGGGCCGGCCGCGCGGCGGGCGCGCGGGCGGCCGGGACCGTCGCGGAAGCCTCGCCGACCCGGAAACGGTCGACCAGGGCCGCCAACTGGTTCGCCTCGTTCTTCAGCGAATGGCTGGCCGCCGTCGCTTCCTCGACCATGGCGGCGTTCTGCTGGACGACCTGGTCCATCTGGTTCACCGCCTTGTTGACCTCCTGCAGGCCGGTCGACTGCTCGACGGCCGAGGCGGCGATCTCGGTGACCAGGCCGTCGATCGAGGCGACCTGGGTGACGATGCGCTGCAGCGCCTTGCCCGTCTGGCCGACCAGGTCGACGCCGGCCTCCACCTGCTGGGTGGAGGTCGAGATCAGGGTCTTGATCTCCTTGGCGGCCTCGGCCGAGCGCTGGGCCAGGGCCCGCACCTCTTGCGCGACGACCGCGAAGCCGCGACCCGCGTCGCCAGCCCGGGCGGCCTCGACCCCGGCATTGAGGGCCAGGAGGTTGGTCTGGAAGGCGATCTCGTCGATGACGCCGATGATCTGGCTGACCTGGGCGGACGAGGTCTCGATCTCGGTCATGGCGCGGACCGCCTGGCCGACGATCCGGCCGGACTCCTCGGCGTCGGTGCGGGCGGTGGCGACCACGGTGGAGGCCTCCTTGGCGCCGGACGCGGTCTTGCGGACCGTGGCGGTGATCTCGTCCAGGGCGGCGGCGGTCTCTTCCAGGCTGGCGGCCTGCTGCTCGGTGCGGCGGGCCAGGCTGTCGGAGGCTTCGGCGATCTCGTCGGAGCCGCTGCGCACGCCCTTGGTGGAGACGATGATGGCCCCCATGGCCTCGCGCAGCTTCTCGACGGCCAGATTGAAGTCCTCGCGCAGCTGGCGGTAGCGGCCGGCGAACTCGGCGTCGATGCGGCAGGTCAGGTCGCCCTGGGCCAGGCGCGCCAGGCTGGAGGCCAGCTCGTCGACCACCGCGCTCTGCTCGGCGGCGACCACGCGGCGTTCGTCGTCATTGGCGGCGCGCTCGCTTTCGGCCGTCAGGCGGGTCTGTTCGGCGACCGCTTCCAGCTGGATCTTGGCGATCGCGGCTTCCTTGAAGGTGGCGACGGCGGCGGCCATCTGGCCGATCTCGTCCTTGCGGCCGGCGGCGGGGATGCCCACGCCGTTGTCGCCCGAGGCCAGGCGGCGCATGGCCGCCGTCATGGCCGTGACCGGCGCGGCGATGACGCCCGACAGCAGCAGCCCGCCGCCCAGGGCGATGGCGATGGCGACGCCGATGCCGATGGCCAGGGTCAGGCGCGCCTCCAGGGCGGACCTCTTCTGGGCCGCGGCCTCGGCGGCGACGACGGCTTCGGAATTCTTGACGATCAGCTCGATGTCGTCCTCGACCACCGAGACCGACTGGTCGGCGACGCCGTCGTGCTTGACCAGGTCGACGGCCTGCTGGTGGGTGGCCGGATCGCGCGCCAGGGTCTCGCCGGGCTCGATGGCCACCTTGCGATAGTCGGCGTAGGCGGTCTCCACGGCGGCGATCCTGGCCAGCTGGGCCTCGTCGCCGTCGGCCAGGGTGCGCAGCTGCTCCAGGGCGGCCAGGAACTTCGGCTTGTGGGCCTCTTCCAGGCGCTTGACGTAGTATTCGTCGCCCGACAACAGGAAGCCGCGCAGAGAGTTCTCCTGGCGGGTCAGGCGGAAGGCGGCCGTGTCGGCGGCGCGCAGCGACAGGTAGGCCCGCTCCGTACGCTTGATCGAGGCTTCGTATTTCGTCTGGTTGACGAACAGCGTCACGCCCATCACCGCGATCGCCGAAAGCATCACGGCGAACACGGCCATCAGCTTATGGGGGATTTTCAGATCGCCGAAATTCACGGGCGCGCTCCTCTTGAGATCGCGACGCAAAAACTCTTGGACCACAGGTATTTAGTCAGCAGCCAGGAGCGCGCGTCGCACGCCTTCTCTGTCGCCGAGGCGAGGTTTCCACGGGCTTAACTGTACTGTGGCGCAAGGTCGCAGGCGGAAGGACGTGCGCCCGTCTTTCTGCGCGCGGTCCAATCCAAGATTGCACGACTAAAGGCATAGAGCGCCCCGCAAGTGAAGCGCTCTACCTGTGGCGGCGCTTTCGGCGCCGCAAAAAATTTTCGTTTTAGTGCGCCTCGTCCCAGTTGGCGGCGGCCCGCGCCTCGACCGTCAGGGGCACCGAGATCGCCACGGCCGGCTCGGCCGCGCCCTGCATGATCTCGCGGGCGACCTTGATCGTGGCCTCGGCCTCGGCCTCCGGCGCCTCGAACACCAGTTCGTCGTGGACCTGGAGCAGCATCTTGCTCGACAGCCCCGCCGCCTTCAGCGCGCCCGGCATGCGGACCATGGCCCGGCGCATGACGTCGGCGGCCGCGCCCTGGATCGGGGCGTTGATCGCCGCCCGCTCGGCGAACTGGCGGTGGGCCACCGACTTGCCGCCGATGTCGGGGATGTTGATCTTGCGGCCGAAGATGGTGGTGACGTAGCCGTGCTCGCGCACGAAGGCCTTGGTCGCCTCCATATAGGCCTGGATGCCGGGGAAGCGCTCGAAATAGGTCTTGATATAGGCCCCGGCCTCGCCCTGCGGGATCGACAGCTGGTTGGCCAGGCCGAAGGCCGAGATGCCGTAGACGATGCCGAAATTGATCGCCTTGGCCCGGCGGCGCACCTCGCTGGGCATGCCCTCGATAGGCACGTTGAACATTTCCGACGCGGTCATGGCGTGGATGTCCAGGCCCTCCTGGAAGGCCTTCTTCAGCTGGGGGATGTCGCCGATGTGGGCCAGCAGGCGCAGCTCGATCTGGCTGTAGTCGGCGCTGATCAGCACCTTGCCGGGCGCGGCCACGAAGGCCTTGCGGATCTTGCGGCCTTCCTCGGTGCGGATCGGGATGTTCTGCAGGTTGGGGTCGGACGACGACAGCCGGCCCGTCGTGGTCGCGGCCAGGGCGTAGGAGGTGTGGATCCGGTTCCCCCCGCCCGGCGCGATGGCCGCGATCAGGTTCTCGGTATAGGTGCCCTTCAGCTTGGAAAGCTGGCGCCAGTCCAGCAGCACGCGCGGCAGCTCGTGTTCCAGCGCCAGGGCTTCCAGCACGTCGCTGTCGGTCGACCACTGGCCGGTGGCGGTCTTCTTGCCGCCCTTCAGCTGCATCTCGCCGAACAGCACGTCGCCGATCTGCTTGGGGCTGCCCAGGTTGAACGGCCGGCCGACCAGCTCCTGGGCCCGGGCCTCGAACTGGGCCATCCGCATCGAGAACTCGTTGGAGAGGCGGCGCAGGGTCTCGGGATCGACCCGGACGCCCTCGTTCTCCATCGCCGCCAGCACGGTCGGCAGCGGACGCTCCAGGGTCTCGTAGACCGTCAGCAGGCCCTCGCGCGCCAGACGGGGTTTCAGCACGTTGTAGAGCCGCAGGGTGACGTCGGCGTCCTCGGCGGCATAGGCCGTCGCCTCGGCCAGGCCCACGTGCTTGAAGCTGATCTGGCCCTTGCCCGAGCCCGCGACCTGCTTGAACGGGATGGGCTTGTGGCCCAGCCACAGCTCCGACAGCTCGTCCATGCCGTGGCCGTGCAGCCCCGCTTCCAGCACGTAGCTGATCAGCATGGTGTCCTCGATCGGCCCCACGGCGATCCCGTGGCGAGCCAGGACGGCGATGTCGTACTTGGCGTTCTGGGCCACCTTCAGCACCGCCGGGTCCTCCAGCAGCGGCTTGAGGGCGGCGATCGCGTCGTCCAGCGGGATCTGGACCAGGTCGGCGGCGGCCTCCAGGGCCAGGCCGTCCTTCTCGCAGTGGCCCACCGGGATGTAGCAGGCCTCGCCCGGCGCGATGGCCAGGGACACGCCGCACAGGCCGGCGGTGGCCGAGGACAGGGCGTCGGTCTCGGTGTCGAAGGCGACGATCCCCTTGGCCGTGGCCCTGGCGACCCAGGCGTTCAGGGTCTCCAGGTCCTGGATGCGGACATAGGCGGCGTGGTCGATGCTGACCGGCTCGGCGACCGGATTGGCGGCGGCGCGGGCCGCCGCGCCCATGTAGGACACGCCCAGAACCGGCGCGGTCGGCGTGGCGGCCGGGCGGTCCAGGGTACGGGGCGCGGCGGCGGCGTTGCCGTCGCCGACCCGGCGGGCCAGGGACCGGAACTCCATCAGTTCCAGGAAGTCGGCCAGCACCTGCTTGTCCGGCTCGCGCACGACCAGGTCGTCGATCGGCTCGGGCAGCGGCGTGTCGCAGTCCAGCTTGACCAGGGCCCGCGACAGCCGGATCTGGTCGGCGTATTCGATCAGGGTCTCGCGGCGCTTGGGCTGCTTGACCTCGCCGGCCCGGGCCAGCAGCGTGTCCAGGTCGCCGTATTCGTTGATCAGCTGGGCGGCGGTCTTGATGCCGATGCCCGGGGCGCCGGGGACATTGTCGACGCTGTCGCCGCACAGCGATTGCACGTCGACCACCCGCTCGGGATAGACGCCGAACTTCTCGAACACCTGCTCGCGGTCGATGCGGACGCCCTTCATCGGGTCGAACATCGACACGCCTTCGCCGACCAGCTGCATCAGGTCCTTGTCCGACGAGACGATCACCGCCTCGCCGCCCATGTCGCGCGCCTTGCAGGCATAGGCGGCGATCAGGTCGTCGGCCTCGTAGCCGGGCAGCTCGATCGCCGGGACGCCGAACGCGCGTGTGGCCTCGCGCACCAGCGGAAACTGCGGGATCAAGTCCTCGGGCGGCGGCGGCCGGTGGGCCTTGTACTGGTCGTAGAGGGCGTTGCGGAACGTCTTTTCGGAGTGGTCCCAGATCACCGCCAGGTGGGTGGGCGCATCGCCCTGCATGTCGCGCATCAGCTTCCACAGCATGTTGCAGAAGCCCTGGACGGCGCCGACCGGCAGGCCGTCGCTCTTGCGGGTCAGCGGCGGCAGGGCGTGATAGGCGCGGAACAGGTAGGCCGAGCCGTCGACCAGGAACAGCCGTACGGCGGGGCCGTCCTGGGTCAAGGGACGGTCAGCCTCGGGAAGGGCGGCGGAATCGGGCGCGAGCGTGTCGGTCATGGCCGGGAAGATAGGCGGTCGCGGGGGAGGCGGAAACACCCCAGACGCGGAACCTAGCCGAACCGGGCGTTCAGGTTGGGCAGGTCCTTGCCATAGGCCGCGTAGCCGGTGGTGTCGCCGTCCGCGAGAAAGGTCCGGGTTCCCGCCAGCATCGCGCCATAGGCGGCGTTGAACGGGCCGGTGGCCGAGCTCAGGCGGCGCACGCCGAGCTCGGCCAGGCGCTGGGCCGAGGGCATGCCGGGTCGACCCATGACGTTGAGCGGCAGGGCGATCCCGGCGGCCAGCTTGGCCAGCAGGTCCTCCTCGATCGGCAGGGGCACGAAGATCCCGCTGGCCCCGGCGTTCGCGTACAGCGCCGCGCGGCGCAGGGTTTCGGCCAGGGCCGCCTCGCCCTCGGCCAGCTTGGCCAGATAGACGTCGGTGCGGGCGTTGACGAACAGGTTGACGCCGGTCTGGTCGGCGGTGGCGCGGACGGTCTCGATCTTGCGGGCGTGCAGGTCCGGATCGCGCCGGCCGTCCTCGAAATTGATCCCCACCGCGCCGGCCCCGATCACCGCCTTGACCGTCTCGGCCAGGGTCGCCAGGTCGTCGGTGTAGCCGCCCTCGATGTCGGCGGTGACCGGAACCGACACCACCCGGGCGATGCTCGCGATGGTGTCGACCACGGCCGCCACGGGAACGGCGTCGCCGTCCGCATAGCCCCGCGCCCAGGCCACCGCCGCGCTGGAGGTGGCGACGGCCTTGGCCCCGGCGTCCGCCATCAGGGCGGCGCTGGCCGCGTCCCAGGCGTTGGGCAGGACCAGCACCTCGGGGCCGGCGTGCAGGGCGTGGAAGCGGTCGGCGGTCGTGGTCATGGCGGCGGCTCCGGTCGGTCAGGCGGGCGGACTATCGGCAATCCGGCTCCGGCCGTCTCGCGGAAATCGGACCTTGATGACCGGCTGCTGACATCCCTTGGCGGCGGGCGCCCGCAAAAACGGCGATCGGTCAATTGCGGCGAACGCGTCGTATTGCCGCCTTGGCGAGGTCAATTGCCTGGCCTAGAGGCAGGTGGTTCGCCTAGGCCGCGAAAACGGGAACCTCCCCCTTCCCCAGGCTTTGGTTCGGACGACCCGAAACACAGGAAGACCCTGGCCCATGGTTTCATGGAAGAAGATCCGTGTCGGTACGGTGCTCGTCGCCGCCACCCTGACCACCGCCGCCGTGCTGGCCGTGGCCCCCGTGCATCATGTCGCGCCGCCCGCCGGCCCGACCAGCGAGCCGGTCAAGCTGACCCCGCCGCTGATGCCCGCCGAGGCGGGCAAGCCGCTGCCCAAGACCATCCTGACCTAAGGGTTCCGGCCTGGCCTAGATTTTCGCGGCGTTTGGGCGCTATGGAGCGCCATGCCGTTCGCCGCCACCGTCCTGACCATGTTCCCCGAGGCCTTTCCCGGCCCGCTCGGCGTCTCGCTGATCGGCACGGCATGGAAGGAACAGGACCTGTGGCGTTTGGAAACACTGGACATTCGGGGGTTTTCCAAGGATAAGCGCGGCTTCCTCGACGACACCCCCGCGGGTGGCGGCGTTGGAGCGGTACTCAAAGCGGACGTCATCGCCGCCGCGCTGGACAGCGTGGAGGTCGGTGGGCGGCCGCTTTTGTACATGAGCGCCCGGGGTCGGCCCCTGACCCAGGCGCGCGTCAAGGAGTGGTCGAAAGCGCCGGGCGTCATCGTCCTGTGCGGCCGTTTCGAGGGGGTGGACCAGCGGGTGCTCGACGCCCGGGGGTTCGAGGAGGTCTCGGTCGGAGACGCGGTCCTCGCCGGCGGCGAGGCGGCGGCGATGGTCGTGATCGAGGCGTGCGTTCGATTGGCTCCAGGGGTTCTGGGCAATTTCGAGAGCACGCAGGAAGAAAGCTTCGAGGACGGACTCCTCGAGCATCCGCAGTACACCAGGCCGCGGACGTTCGAAGGGCTCGACATCCCCGAGGTGCTGCTGTCGGGCGACCACAAGAAGGTGGCCCAGTGGCGGAAAAGCATGCGTGAAGAAACCACCCGCGAGCGGCGTCCAGACCTCTGGGAAGCGCATCTCGCCAATCAACAGGCAAAAGGCGGCCCGAAAACGGGTAAGCCCAAAGGAGACTAGAGTTATGGCTGCCAACATCATCAAGGAACTCGAGCGCGAAGAAGCCCAGCGTCTGCTGGCCGCCCGCGCCATCCCCGAGTTCGAGCCGGGCGACACCCTGCGCGTCAACGTCCGCATCAAGGAAGGCGAGCGCGAGCGCGTCCAGGCCTACGAGGGCGTCTGCATCGCCCGTTCGGGCGGCGGCGTGCACGAGAGCTTCACCGTCCGCAAGATCTCGTTCGGCGAAGGCGTGGAGCGTCTGTTCCCGCTGCTGTCGCCGAGCATCGAAAGCATCGAAGTCAAGCGTCGCGGCGTCGTCCGTCGCGCCAAGCTGTACTACCTGCGCGACCGTCGTGGTAAGTCGGCCCGCATCGCCGAACGCTCGAACGTTCGCAAGACCGAAGCCGCCGACGCCGAATAAGGCGCGCGACTTTGCGAAGATCGGGGCCCTGGCGGAAACGCCGGGGCCTTTTTTCTTATGGGTTTCACTGGTCAAGCTTTGGTGCAAGCGCACGAATATATTGACAAAACACCGGTGTCTGGTGTTTGGTAAATGCACCCCCACCGCTCTGCGACGGGCTTATAGACCGCCCCCTTGCTAGGGAGTGGCCCTCTTCGGAAACGGCGTCATGGCCACCGAAGGAAATGCGATATGAGGGCGCGCCGCAAACACAGGGCGCGCCCTCTTTGCGTTCGGGACATGCCGCGAGGGCGTGTCCCCGTCTCAGCGCACGCTGACCGACGTCCGTCGCCGCTTGGGCGGTGGCGCGGCCTGGCGCGCGTCGCGACGGTCGCGCATCCGCTGCAGGCGCTTGCGGACCCGCGCGTCGCGCAGCACGGCGGCGGGGACGTCGGTCAGCATCTTCAGGCCGGCGATCGGCGAGACGTTGCGCACGTCGCGGCGGGCCTGGGCCAGCACCTCGCCGACCATGACCCGGTTGTCGATCTCGCCCGCCTCCTTGACCATGGCCAGCCGGTGCAGGGCGTAGAGGCCCAGGACCGCGGCGATCAGGAAATAGAAGTCCCAGTTGGAGACCCGCAGCGGCATCAGGGTCAACACGTCGCCGGGGCTGGTCCAGCGCACCAGGATCTCCAGCCGGCGGGCGGCGAAGAAGTCGGCGAACATCCCGCCCAGCAGCGGCGCCAGGCCGGCGGCGGCTGAGCTGATCAGGGCGTTGGCGGCGATGTAGGCCGTGGCCGAGCCGCGCGGCGACAGCTTCAGGGCGATATTGCCCGAAGACAGGGTCACCCCGGCGGTGGCCAGGCCCATCAGGGCGTGCAGCCCCACCAGATAGGCCATCACCCAGGCGCGGTCGTGGATCTGCGAGGCGCCGACCATGGCGGCGATGCAGGCGATGAACAGCGGGGCGGCGACGGCCAGCACCGACTTGTTGGCGAAGCGGTCCGACAGCAGGCCCCAGCTGCGCAGGGCCAGGACGTTGGTCGCCTGGCTGACGACGCTGAGCACCACGACAAAGGTGACGGACAGGCCCAGTTGCTTGACGAAGAACACCGTGAAGAACGGCGTGGCCAGATTCACGGCGAACTGCCAGCTGGCCAGGAAGGCGATCAGCCGGCGGAAGTTGCTGTCCTTCAGCGGGGCGCGCAGCAACGGGATCAGCTTCACCCGCTCGGCGGGCGCGGGCATCTGCGGCTCGGGGGTCAGGGCCAGCTCCCGGCAGCTGAGCAAGCCGGCCAGGAACGCGGCGAGGTACAGCCCGGCGAAGACGAACGGCCGCAGGAACGAGCCTTCCGGCGCGCGGTCCAGGGCCACGGCGGCGGCCAGGCTGGCGATCAGGCCGACGATCGTGGCGTTGATGGTCCGCCTGGCGAAGATCTGGCCCATCCGCTGTTCGGGGGCCAGATCCCGCACCCAGGCGTTCCAGGCGCAGCCGCCGAAGGTGGCGATCCCGCAATAGAAGACCTGGGCCGCCACCAGCCCGGCCAGGGCCGCCTTGCCGCCGCCGGTCAGGGCCAGCAGGGCCATGCCGACCAGGGCGCAGCGGCTGATCAGGCTGGCCAGCACCGAGATCCGCTTGCGGGCGCGCAGCCCCTCGACCAGCAGCACGCCGGGCAGCTGCAGCAGCTGCACCCAGAAGGTCACCGCCGCCAGCAGGCCGATCGTGGTGTTGGAGGCGCCCAGCTGCAGGGCGAAGGCGGTCAGGATGACGCCGCTGGTCACCGCCGTGACGGCGTTGGAATAGCCCGCCTCCCGGACCAGATGTCGCAGGCCGCGCTCGCGGTCCTCGTCGCTCAAGCTCGGCGTCGGGGCAAGAAACATGCGCAGCAAGGCCTTTGCATGGCTTGGTCGAGGCAGTTTGATCCAACCTGCCGCCGGCCGGCGTGAATTTTCGGCGTTTCCTCGCTTTACGCGCCCCGTCTCAAGGCCTAGATGCCCGGGTATCATGACCCGCGCACCGAAGACTCTCTACGACAAGATCTGGGACGCTCACGTCGTCAACGAACAGGACGGCGAAGCGATCCTCTATATCGACCTGCACCTGATCCACGAGGTCACCACCCCGCAGGCCTTCGCCGGGCTTCGCGCGGCCGGCCGCAAGGTGCGCCGGCCCGACCGCACCCTGGCCGTCGCCGACCACAACATTCCCACCGAGGGCCAGGCCAAGGGCGTCGACGCCGTGGCCGACGACGAGGCGCGGCTGCAGCTGAAGACCCTGGCCCGCAACGTCCAGGACAACGGCATCGAGTTCTTCCCGATGGGCGACATCCGCAACGGGATCGTCCACGTGGTCGGTCCCGAGCAGGGCCGCACCCAGCCGGGCATGACCATCGTCTGCGGCGACAGCCACACCTCGACCCACGGCGCCTTCGGAGCCCTGGCCCACGGCATCGGCACGTCCGAGGTCGAGCACGTTCTGGCCACCCAGACCCTGCGCCAGGAGAAGGCCAGGAACATGCTGGTCCGCGTCGACGGCCAGCTGGGCCCCGGCGTCACGGCGAAGGATGTCGCCCTGGCCGTGATCGGCGAGATCGGCACGGCCGGCGGCACCGGCTATGTCATCGAGTTCGCCGGGCCGGTGGTCCGCGACCTGTCGATGGAAGGGCGCATGACCCTGTGCAACCTGACCATCGAGGGCGGCGCCAAGGCCGGACTGGTCGCGCCGGACGACAAGACCTTCGCCTATATCCAGGGCAAGCCCTCGGCGCCGAAGGGCGCGGCCTGGGACATGGCCCTGTCGTACTGGAAGGGCTTCGTCAGCGACGAGGACGCCCGGTTCGACCGCACCGTGGTGATCGACGGCTCGGCCCTGGTCCCGATGGTCACCTGGGGCACCTCGCCCGAGGACGTCATCCCGGTGACCGGCAACGTGCCCGACCCGGAAAGCTTCGCCACCCCGGACAAGCGCGCCGCCGCCCACCGGGCGCTCGACTATATGGGCCTGACCGCCGGCCAGCCGATCTCGGAAGCCCGTATCGACCGCGTGTTCATCGGCTCGTGCACCAACAGCCGGATCGAGGACATGCGGGCCGCCGCCGCCGTGGTGCAGGAGGCCTTCCTGCACGGCCGCCTGGTGGCCGACCACGTCAAGGCCATGGTCGTGCCGGGCTCGGGCCTGGTCAAGGAACAGGCCGAGGCCGAGGGGCTGGACGCCATCTTCAAGGCCGCGGGCTTCGACTGGCGCGAGCCGGGCTGCTCGATGTGCCTGGCCATGAACCCCGACAAGCTGCAGCCGCACGAGCGCTGCGCCTCGACCAGCAACCGCAACTTCGAGGGCCGCCAGGGCCGCGCCGGCCGCACCCACCTGGTGTCGCCAGCCATGGCCGCGGCGGCGGCGATCGCCGGCCACCTGGTCGACGTGCGCACGTGGCTGTCGTGATGCTCGCCGCCCTCGCCGCGGCCGCCTCCACCTACGCCGCGCCGCTGGACCTGCCCAAGACCGCCCGGGTCGAGATGGTGGTGGTCAAGACGCGCGAGGACGTCCGCGCCGGCAAGACCACGCGCAACAGCGGCGAGACGCGCTACGACAAGACCATCGAAGCCACGGGCGACGGCTATCGCGTTACCCTGAAACCGATCGCGACCAAGTTGCCGGCCGGTCCGGAAACCGCCAAGGTCGAAGCGGCGCTGGGTGGCCTGATGACTCGGACCATGGTCTACACGGCCGACGGGAGCCTCGCGCCTTCGTCGATCGAGGACTGGCCCGGCCTGGTGGCCGAGGTCCGCAAGTCGATGACCACCCTGACGGCCGCCGATAAGGACGCCGCCAAGGGCGTGGAGGCGGCGATGTCGATGTTCGCCGGCATGAGTCCGGAACAGGCGGCCGGCCTGTTCCTGAAGGAAGACGGCTTCCTGTCGATCCCGATCAATGTCGAGCTCGAACCCGGCAAGCCGGTCAGTTCCGAGAACATGACGCCGAACCCGCTGGGCGGCGCGCCGATCAAGACCAGGAGCGCGCTGGTCGTCCAGAAGGTCGACGCCGCCCGGGGCGTCGCCACCCTGCGCTGGACCCAGACCCTGGACCCGGAATCGCTGCGCGCCAGCATGGCCCAGATGGTCCAGGCGATGATGGCGCGCATGGGTCCCGAGGCGAACAGGCCCGAGGCCAGGGCGATGTTCGAGAAGATGAGCCTCGACCGGACCTCGGCCTGCGACTACGAGGTCGATATCAAGAGCGGCCTGACGACCAAGGCCGACTGCGAAGCCAAGATCAAGCTGACCGACCCGACCACCGGCGAAACCGGCGGCCGCAACGAATACTGGGCCATCACCCAGGCCCTGAAGAACTAGGAGGCGACGGCATGCAAGCCTTCACCCGTCTGGACGGCCGCGCGGCGCCGCTGTCGCTGGCCAATATCGACACCGACCAGATCATCCCCAAGCAGTTCCTCAAGACCGTCGAGCGCGAGGGCCTGGCCAAGGGGCTGTTCTACGACTTCCGCTTCGACGGCGACGGCAACGAGATCGCCGACTTCGTGCTGAACCGGCCGGAGTACAAGGGCTCGTCCGTGCTGATCGCCGGTGACAACTTCGGCTGCGGCTCGTCGCGCGAGCATGCCCCGTGGGCGCTGATGGACTATGGGATCCTGTGCGTGATCGCGACCAGCTTCGCCGACATCTTCAACAACAACTGCTTCAACAACGGCCTGCTGCCGGTGGTGCTGAAGCCCGAGGAAGTCGCCCAGCTGATGGACGAGGCCAAGGGCGGCAACCACATGGTCAGCGTCGACCTGGCGACCCAGACCGTGGTCTCGCCCTCGGGCAAGAGCTTCCGGTTCGAGATCGATCCGGTACGCAAGGACAAGATGCTCAAGGGGCTGGACGCCATCGGCGAGACCCTGATGCACGCCTCCGACATCGACCTCTACGAAAGCAAGCGGGCGCTGGACCGGCCGTGGCTGGAGGCTTGAGGTTTCAAGTTGTCATCCCGGAAAGCGCGCAGCGCTTGTCCAGGACCCAGGGGCGGCGGCGCCGCGCCTGCCCAGTCACCTGGGTCCCGGACAGCCTCTGCGAGGCTTCCGGGATGACAACCCTTAGTGAGGTCACGCCATGACCGTCATCCTGGCCGGCACGATCCGCGTCGCGCCCGAACGCCTGGCCGAGCTGCGGCCGCACCTGAAGGCCCAGGTCGAGGGCAGCCGGGCCGAGCCGGGCTGCCTGGACTACGCGCTCAGCGAGGATCCGCTGGATCCCGGCCTGGTCCGGGTGTTCGAGCACTTCGTCGACGCGGACGCCCTGGCCTTCCATCGCGCCAGCCCGCACATGGCCGCCTGGCGCGCCTGTTTCCCCGAACTGGGCGTCCACGACCGCCGCATGTCGTCGTTCGACGTTTCAGACTACCGCACCATCTAAGAGAGCTTTCCGATGTCCACGCTTCTGCTCCTGCCCGGTGACGGGATCGGCCCCGAAGTCTGCACCCAGGTGCGCCGGGTGGCCGAGGCCCTGACCCCCGACCTGAACCTTGAGGAGCGGATCTATGGCGGCGCCAGCTATGACGCCCACGGAACGCCCCTGACCGACGAGGTCCGCGACGCGGCCCTGGCCAGCGACGCGGTGCTGATGGGCGCGGTCGGCGGCCCGCGCTGGGCCGACGCCCCGCGCCACCTGCGCCCGGAAGCCGGCCTGCTGAACCTGCGCAAGGCGATGGACGTCTACGCCAACCTGCGTCCGGCCTATTGCTTCGAGGCCCTGGCCGACGCCTCCAGCCTCAAGCGCGAGCTGGTCTCGGGCCTGGACATCATGTTCGTCCGCGAGCTGACGGGCGGCGTCTATTTCGGCCAGCCGCGCGGCATCGAGGACCTGGGCGGCGGCCAGAAGCGGGGCGTCGACACCCAGGTCTACACCACCGCCGAGATCGAGCGCGTGGCCCGGGTGGCCTTCGAGCTGGCCCGTGGCCGCGGCAACCGCGTCGCCTCGGCCGAGAAGTCGAACGTCATGGAGAGCGGCCTGCTGTGGAAGCAGGTGGTCACCGACCTGCACGCCCGCGACTACGCCGACGTTCAGCTGGAGCACATCCTGGCCGACAACTGCGCCATGCAGCTGGTCCGCGCGCCCAAGCAGTTCGACGTCATCGTGACCGACAACCTGTTCGGCGACATCCTGTCGGACGCCGCGGCCATGCTGACCGGCTCGCTGGGCATGTTGCCCTCGGCGGCCCTGGGCGCGGCGGGCAAGCCGGGCCTGTACGAGCCCATCCACGGCTCGGCCCCCGACATCGCCGGCAAGGGCGTGGCCAATCCGCTGGCCGCCATCCTGTCGTTCGAGATGGCCCTGCGCTGGTCGCTGAACCGCGCCGACGCCGCCGACACGCTGCTGGCGGCGGTCAAGGCGGCGCTGGACGGCGGGGCCCGCACCCGCGACCTGGGCGGCGAGCTGTCGACGGTCCAGATGGGCGACGCCGTTTTGTCGCACCTAGGGCGTTGAAATAGCGACGTTATCTTTATGGATTCCGCAACGTAACCTTAAGGGTTCTCGGCGAAACCCTGCTCCTCGTTTTCAAGAGTGGCGCGCGGGGCAAGCGATGCGGTTCCAGGACCTGAAGATTTCCACGAAGCTCGGGATCGCGTTCAGCGCGCTGATCCTGGCCTTCGCGGTCTCGTCGAGCGTGGTCTTCATCAGCCTGCAAAGCATCGACAAGGCCTCGACCTCCAGCCAGCGCAGCCTCGTCCTGGCCAGCCAGGCCGAGACGATGATGGGCCTGATCCTCGATCAGCAGAACGCCCTGCGCGGCTACGCCCTGACCGACGACTTGGCGTTCGCCGAGGTCTACCAGGACAACGCCGCCGAGTTCGACAAGGCGCTGGACGCCTTCGAGGCCAAGACCACCCAGGCCGCCCAGAAGGAACGCATCCAGAAGATACGGGCCGCGATGGCCGACTGGCGGCGCGACGTCGCCGAGCCGACCCTGGCGGCGATGAAGGACCCGGCGGGCAAGGCCCAGGCCGGCGCGCTGGTCGGCCAGAAGAGCCTGGACGACCTGCGCGCCCTGCAGCGCGAGCTGTCGAGCGCCGCCCTCGAGCGCGTGACCATCCGCGCCAAGGAGCAAAAGGGCGCCATGACGCTGGCGACGCAGTCGCTGGTGGTCGGCGGCCTGGTCGCCCTGGCCATCGCCGGGCTGATGGGCTGGGTGCTGTCGAGCACGATCGGCGCCCCGGTGTCGCGGATGACCGCCGTCATGCGCCGCCTGGCCTCGGGCGACAACGACGCCGAGATCCCGGCCATCGGCCGCAAGGACGAGGTCGGGCTGATGGCCGACGCCCTGCTCAGCTTCAAGGACGCCGCCATCGCCAAGGCGCGGCTTGAGGGCGAGACCGTCGAGCAGCGCCGCCTGACCGAGGCCGAGCGCGCCCAGCGCGAAGCCGAGAAGGCCGCCGAGGCCCAGGCGGACGCCGTGGCGTTCGGGGCCCTGGCCGAGGCGCTGGACCGCCTGGCCGACGGCGACCTGACCTACCGGATCAACGTCGACTTCGCCCCCAAGGCCGCCCAGCTGAAGTCCGACTTCAACACCGCCGCCGACCGCCTGCAGGCCGCCCTTCGCGGCATCAACGGGGCGACCAGCGGCATCCGCTCGGGCTCGGAGGAGATCGCCAGCGCCTCGGATGACCTGTCGCGCCGCACCGAGCAGCAGGCCGCCAGCCTGGAAGAGACCGCCGCCGCCCTCGACCAGATCACCGCCACCGTGCGCAAGACCGCCGCGGGCGCCAATGAGGTGTCCGGCCTGGTGGCCAACGCCCGGACCGGCGCCGAGAAATCCGGCCAGATCGTCAGCCAGGCGGTCAGCGCCATGACCGAGATCGAGACCTCGTCGCAGCAGGTGGCCCAGATCATCGGCGTGATCGACGAAATCGCCTTCCAGACCAACCTGCTGGCCCTGAACGCCGGCGTGGAAGCCGCCCGGGCCGGCGACGCGGGCCGAGGCTTCGCGGTCGTGGCCCAGGAAGTCCGGGCCCTGGCCCAGCGCTCGGCCGACGCCGCCAAGGAGATCAAGGGGCTGATCTCGACCTCGACCGCCCAGGTCGGGACCGGCGTCAGCCTGGTGGGGCAGACCGGCCAGGCCCTGCAGGCCATCGTCGACCAAGTCGCCTCGATCGACAGCCTGGTCCGCGAGATCGCCGCTTCGGCCCAGGAACAGGCCACCGGCCTGCACCAGGTCAACAGCGCCGTGAACCAGATGGACCAGGTCGTCCAGCAGAACGCCGCCATGGTCGAGGAAGCCACCGCCGCCACCCACTCGCTGAAGGGCGAGGCCGGCGAGCTGGCCGCCCTGGTCGGGCGCTTCAAGGTCGGCGGCGAGGCCTCGCGCCCGGTCGCCGCCACGCCCGCCTCGCGTCCCGTCGCCAGCCCGGCCCACGCGGCCCGGACCCGGATCGCCGCCGCGTTCAACGGCAATGCGGCGGTCGCCGTGGACGGCTGGGAAGAGTTCTAGGCCGCCCGCCGATCGGCTCGGCGAACGGACGTTCCGACAAGGCCTACCCTTCCCGCGACGACGCTCTAAGCTTGTCCCAAAACGACAAGGGAGGAGCGGCCATGATCCCGGGCCTGATGCAGACCACGCCGCTGCTGATCAGCGGCATCCTGCGCTACGCGGCCGCCGCCCACGGCGGGCGCGAGATCGTCTCCCGGCTGATCGACGAGCCGCTCTGGCGCTACGACCATGCCGGCCTGGCCCGGCGCGCGGCCCAGGCCGCCGGCGCCCTGGCGCGGCTGGGGGTGAAGTCCGGCGACCGGGTCACCTCCCTGGCCTGGAACACCCACCGGCACCTGGAGCTGTTCTACGCCGTGCCCGGCCTGGGCGCGGTGCTGCACACCGCCAATCCCCGGCTGTCGGACGAGCAGATCGTCTTCACGATCAACCACGCCGCCAGCGGCGTCCTGCTGTTCGACCGCAACTTCGCCGGCCTGGTCGCCCGCCTGGCCCCGCGGCTCACCACCGTGAAGACCTTCGTCATGCTGTCGGACGCCGCGCGGACCCACGACGCCGGGGTCGGGGCGACCTCGTACGAAACCTTGATCGCCGGCGAGGCCGAGGCCTTCGACTGGCCGCTGCTGGACGAGAACGCCGGAGCCTTCCTCTGCTACACCTCCGGCACGACGGGCGATCCCAAGGGCGTGCTCTATTCGCATCGCGCCGTTGTGCTGCACGCCATGGCCGGCGGCCTGGCCAGCGCCTTCGGCCTGACCGCCTTCGACGTGGTGATGCCGTGCTCCAGCCTCTACCACGCCACCGCCTGGGGCCTGCCGTTCACCGCCCCGATCTGCGGGAGCAAGCTGGTGCTGCCGGCCGACAGGATGGACGGGGCGTCATTGCATGAGCTGATCCAGGGCGAGGGCGTCACCTTCACCGGCGGGGTGCCGACGATCTGGACCATGTACCTGGCCTGGCTGGAGCAGACCGGTCAGCGGCCGGACAGCCTGAAACGGGTCGTGATCGGCGGCAGCGCCGTCCCGCGCGCCATGGCTGAGACCTTCAAGACGAAATACGGCGTCGACGTTCTGCAGATCTGGGGCATGACCGAGACCTGCCCGATCGGCGTGGTGGCGACGCCGACACCCTCGCTCGCGGCGCTGGGCGACGATGCGATGAACGAGGCGATCTGGACCCGCCAGGGCCGGCTGCAGTTCGGGATCGAGCTGCGGGTCGAGACCGAGGACGGCGCCGAGGCCCCGCGCGACGGCGAGACCTCGGGCGCCTTGAAGGTGCGCGGGCCGTGGGTGGTGCGGCGCTACTACCGCCAGGAGGCCGACGCCGCCCAGGCCGACGGCTGGTTCGACACCGGCGACATCGCCACCCTCGACGCGCACGGCTTCATGCGCATCACCGACCGCCAGAAGGACGTCATCAAGTCGGGCGGCGAATGGATCAGTTCGATCGACCTGGAGAACATCGCCGCCGGCTGTCCCGGCGTGAAGATCGCCGCCGTCGTCGGCGTGCCGCATCCCAAGTGGGAGGAACGGCCGCTGCTGGTGATCGAGGCTCACGAAGGCGCGTCGCTGGGCAAGGCCGAGGTGCTGGCCTATCTGGCCCCCCGAATCGTCAAGTGGTGGACCCCCGACGACGTGGTGTTCGCCGCGATCCCGCTGACGGCGACCGGCAAGATCGACAAGAAGGTGCTGCGGGAGGCGTGGCGCGGGCATCTGACGGGATGATCCGCGCCGGACCAGAGGCCAATTGCAGAGCTCGAAAATCTCTCCTAGGTTGCGATCGCCATCCTCGGAGTGCGCGTCGATGCTGTCGGTGTTTCGTCGTCCCAAGGCCTTGCTCGCGGTCGCCGTGCTCATGGCGGCGGCCTCGCCGGCCCTCGCCGGGCCCAAGGACTTCTCCAAGGAGATCGCCGAGGTCGGCCAGCTGGCGCGGCTGGACGGCCAGCCGGTCCTGGCCGGCGAATTTGAGTCGCCGCGAAATCCGCTGTTCGACTTCGCCGGCGTGGACAACGGCCGCGAGGGCCGCTCCCTGATCATGCAGCGGGCCTTGAACAGCTTCCGCGCCAAGGCCTTGGACGTCCTGGCGCCGAAGATGCTGGCCAATTGCCCCGTCGAGGCTACGGCCGCCGATCTCCAGGCCTTCTATCCCTATTGGCGCCGCCAGGTTGCGCTCGAACAGAAACGCCTGGCCGACCTGGACGTCGAAGACGTGGTCGAACCACCGGTCTCGCCGTTCAAGGGCATGACCCTGGCGCCGAGCGCGCCCCTGGCGGAACTGGCGCAGGTCGACCCCCAGACACCCGGCGCCGGAGCCCTGGCCGCCGAGGCCGTTCGGCGCTGGAAGACCTATCACTGCGTCCAGGCGACCTATGGCGGCGACGCCTTCTTCACCATCGCCGTCGATCGCGATGGCCTGAACTGGCCCGTGGGTCCGGTGCTGACCGGCAAACTCGCCGGCCATCGTTCCGTTCGCGTGCCTGACACCGGCGGTCTGGAGCCGATCACCGCCCTGGGACAGTTCTTTCGCGACGCGGAAAAGCGCGGTCTGCTGACCTTCGACAATCCGCAGTACCGCGCCTATTTCTTCGAGCGCTACGAGGGGCGAGACTACGACAAGATGAAGGAGCCGGCCCGCGCCAAGGCGTTCCTGGAACAGGCGCCATGGGCGGTCGACGGCTCCTACGCCATGGCCGGGCGCTAAAAGCATCGCGTGGAAGAGGAGCGCCAGTCTTCCGCAAAGACGGAAACCTACAGCCGCAACCGCCAGGTCTCGGAAATCAACCCCTCGCCGAACCCCTCGTAGGGCCAACTGTCCTCGAGCACGAAGCCGGCCCGTTCGTAGAGGCGGCGGGCGGGCAGCAGGTTGCTTTGGGTCCAGAGCACCACCTCGCGGTAGCCGACGAACCGGGCGAAGCTCACGCATTCCGCCACCAGCCTGTCGCCCACGCCCAGTCCGCGCGCCGAGGGCTCGACCAGCAGCAGACGCAGGCGGCCGACCGTGTCGCTCTCGCGGGCCAGCAGGATCGAACCGACCGGCCGGCCCTGATGCTCGGCGATCCAGCAGGCCTCGCGCGCCGGGTCGAAGGTCTTGATGAACTCGGCCACGACGCCGGCCACCAGCCCCTCGAACCGCGCGTCCCAGCCCTGTTCCTCCGCGTAGAGGACGCCATGCCGCTGGACGATCCAGCCATAGTCCCCCGGCCGGGGCCCGCGCAGGGTGATCATGACTCCAGCAGCGCCTTCAGCTTGGCCAGGTCCGCGGCGACCATGCCCTGGTCGCGTTCGAACCGGGCGTCGTCCAAGCCCGGGAGCCGGAACAGGGTCAGGGTGACCTCGGCCCCGTCGCCATTGGCCACCACGCGCAGGGGAATGCTGATCTCGGTCCCGTCCGGCAGGGTCACCCAATGGTCGAGAACGCCATGGGGATTGCGGGGCGAGAACCGCACCTGAACGTCGCCGTCCGGGCCATGGGCGATCCAGCGGTCGCCGTCGCGGGTCAGGGTTCCACCCAGGCCCGCGGCCCATTTGGGGAAGCTCTCGGGCCGGTGGGCGAAGTCGTAGACCTGGTCGGCCGGGCGGGCGATCGACACGCTGATCGGGCGGGCTTCGAACAGGGTCATGGCTCAGGCCTCCGTGGTCGTTCGGGCCAGGCTCATCTGGGCCAGGGTCATCTGGGCCACAATCATCTGGGTTTGCGTGACCACCGCCACAAGCTTGCCGCCCTCGCCCTCGATCCGGGTGGTCCAGACACTGGAGCGACCGCCCACGTGCTGTGGGGTCGAAACGGCCGTCACCGTGGTCCCGACCCGCGCGCCGCCGATGAAGTTGGTTTTGCTTTCCAGGGTGGTCGTGTGCATCCCGGCCGGCGTGCTCAGGAAGGCGCCGACCGCCCCGAGGCTGTCGGCCATCGCCATGACCGCCCCGCCGTGCAGCACACCGCCGGCGGTGCACAGGTCGGGGCGGACGACCAGCCGCCCCTCGACGCGGTCGGCCGCGGCGTGGGTGATCTCCAGCCCCATCAGGGCGGCGAAGGGCAGGACGGAGATGTCGAAGGCGCCGGACAAGGCCGTCTCCCTAACGCAGCATGCCCCAGGTGATCATCGCCTGGCCGCCGAAATACAGGAACCACACCGCCCAGGCCGTCAACCGGGGGGAGCCGGCCAGCTTGCGCCCCTTGAACAGGTCGAACGACAGCACGGCGTCGGAGGCCATGAAGGCCAGCGCCCCGACCGTGGCCGGCCAGCGCAGGCGCGGCAACAGCAGGCTGGTCGACACCATCGCCACGATGGCCAGCACGTAGAGGACGACGGCGGGCTTCAGCGCGCCCAGCGACCGCCACAGCCGCGCCAGCAGCGCCGCCGCGGCCAGCACCACCAGCGGCGCGACGCCCCAGAACGCCACGCCCGCCGCCGGCCCGCGCTCGCGCCAGAACAGCAGCCCATAGACCACATGGCCGGCCAGGAAGGCGGCCAGGCCGAACGGCAGCCAGCGCTTGGGATCGCCGGCCAGGAAGGCGTCGCCGACCGCGCAAAGGGCCAGGGCGATCGCCAGCGACGACCCGCCGCCCTCCAGATAGGCCAGCACCGCCAAGGCCCCGACCGCCGCCGTCTTGACCGCGGTTCGCGGGAACGACGGCGACCGCTGGACCAGCGCGAGGCCGTACAGCGCCGCGCAGAGCCCGGCCGCGCCCCACAGCCAGACGTCAGTCATCCGCGCCCAGCTTGGCGAGGAAGGTCTTGGCCTCGTCCTTGTGGCGGGGCTTCAGGTTCTTGCCGACGATGGCGATCAGGGCCGCGATGACGGCGGCGTCGTCGGTGAAGCCGATGGCGGGCAGCACGTCGGGGATCGCGTCGGTCGGCAGCACGAAATAGGCCAGGGCCGCCAGCATCATGCCCTTGGCGGCCGTCGGGGTGGTCGGATCCTTGGCGCACCACCACAGCGACAGGGCGTCGGCCGCGAACGGGACCCTGGAGGCCACCCTTCGGATCTTCGGCCAGAAGCCGCGCGCCACGCGCTGCTCGTTGACCTTCACCGTCGCCGGCACGAGGGCCTTTTTCGGATCCAGCACCTCGCGGGCGTTGGCTTCAGGGTCGACGCCGTCAGGCTTGACGTCGGGGGATGGTTTGGCGTCGGCGTTCATCGGGTTAAACCGCTCCTCAAGATCCAATTAAACGCAGGCTCTGAGGAAACGTCCATGAAACTCGATAGCACCGTCGCCGCCGTCGTCACCGGGGGCGCCTCGGGCCTCGGCGAGGCCACCGCCCGCGCCCTGGCCGCCCAGGGCGTCAAGGTCGCCATCTTCGACATGAACGAGGCCAAGGGCGAAGCGGTCGCCCGGGAGATCGGCGGGGTGTTCTGCAAGGTCAACGTGACCTCCGACGAGGAGGTCGACGCCGGCTTCGCCAAGGCCCGCGCCGCCCACGGCCAGGAGCGGGTGCTGGTCAACTGCGCCGGCACGGGCAACGCCATCAAGACCGCCAGCCGCGACAAGGCCACCGGCGAGGCCCGGCACTTCCCGCTCGACGCCTTCAACATGATCATCCAGATCAACCTGGTCGGCACCTTCCGCTGCATCGCCAAGTCCGCCAAGGGCATGCTGGATCTCGAGCCGCTGGAAGACGGCGAGCGCGGCGCGATCGTCAACACCGCCAGCGTGGCGGGCGAGGACGGCCAGGTCGGCCAGGCCGCCTATTCGGCGTCGAAGGGCGGCGTCATCGGCATGACCCTGCCGATCGCCCGCGACCTGATGAACGACGGCGTTCGCGTCAACACCATCCTGCCGGGCATCTTCAACACCCCGTTGATGAACGGCGCCCCCGAGAACGTAAAGGCGGCCCTCGCCGCCTCGGTCCCGTTCCCCAAGCGCCTGGGCAATCCCGAGGAATACGCCCAGCTGGCGCTGACCATGATCACCTGCGGCTATTTCAACGGCGAGGACGTGCGCCTGGACGGCGGCATCCGCATGGCCCCGCGATAAGGCCCTCCCAAACGGAAACCGCCGCGACCGGCCTTTCGGCGGGTCGCGGCGGCCCTGTCTCTCAACCCGCAGGCGCTACTTCGGCGCCGGACGCTGGATGGTCGGGGCCAGGTTGGCCATGATCTCGCGCGCGTCGTAGGCCCGGGGGTCGCCGGCGGGCTTGGCGCCGCGGTGCATCACGATCTCGGCGCTGGCCTCGAACTTCTCGATCGTGCGGACCTCGGTGCGATCGAAGAAGGGGTCGCCCCAGTAGGGATCCCAGGCGCGCCAGCCGCCGTAGCGGGGGCCGTAATAGCGCCACGCCGGACGCCAGTAGCCGTAGCCGCCGCCGTAATAGCCGAACGGCCGGCCGAAGGGGTCGCCGTCGATCACGGTGCGGGCGTCGCGGTCGGTCCGGCGATCGGCCGTCTCGAACCAGTCATAGCCCTGCTGGGTGGTCAGCTCGGCGGCCCGATACAGCAGATACCGCTCGACGGTCTCGCGCGAGGTGAGGCTGTTGCCGGCGAAGGTCACGCGATAGCGGTCGCCTTCGAGGCGCTGTTCGGAGAAGCCGCCGGTGGCTTGCTGGCCGCGGATGTTCGGCTGGTAGGGGGTGGCGGTGGCGCAGGCCGTCAGGAGGGCGGCGAGCGCCACGGCCGCGACCATGCCGGCCTTGCCGCCTATGGTCTTGCGATTAATCATGGCGCATTCCTTCACTCGGAATCTTGGCGAAAAGACTCGTTTCGTCCCATCAGCCTAATGCATGGCCCAGCTTTGTGGTTTCGCCAAGGCGATTGCGTTTCAGCGATGAGATCAGCCACGCGCGACGATCAGTCCCGCGGCGGTGATCAGCAGCGCCCCGACCACGATCGCGAAGCCCTTGCGGAAGCCGGGTTCGGTCATTCGCGACGACAGCGCCGCGCCGCCCAGGCCGTAGCTGCTCATGCTGATCAGGTCCATGCCGATGGTGGCCGCCGCGAACATCAGAAGTTGTGGCGCCAGCGGCCGCTGGACGTCGATGAACGGCGGCAGGACGGCGGTGAAGAACAGCAGGATCTTGGGGTTGGCGATCTGCACGGCGAAGCCGTCGCGGAACGCCGATCGGCCCATGCGGAACGACCGATGCGCCTGGGCCTCCTCGCCCCGGTCCTTCAGGCCCGACCAGATCGACTTGAGGCCCAGCCAGACCAGATAGGCCGCGCCGGCCAGGGCCAGCAGGTGGAAGGCCTTCGGAAAGGCGACGATCAGGGCGCCCAGCCCCAGGGCCGAGCAGGCGAACCACACCAGGGTGGCGGTGTTCATGCCGACCACGCCCAGCAGGGCCGCGCCCCTGCCCTTCTGCATGCCGGTGGCGATCGCGAACAGGTTGGCCGGCCCCGGGGTGATGGCCATGACGAACATCGTCACCAGGAAGGCGCTGTAGCGGGCGGGATCGACGGGCAGGATCATGGCGCGATCTCATAGCCAAGCCTCGTCCGCCGGGCCAGCCCGACCCTAGGCCCCGACGGTCACGAGCACCCAGATGACGCGCCCCAAGGCGCCGAACAGCAGGATCGCCGTCGCCAGGGCCTGGATGAGGAAGCCGACCTCCCGCTTGCTGGGATCGGCTACGTAGCCCAGAGCGTAGACGATCCGCCCGACGATCCAGACCACGCCGAGGATCGTGGCGACCAGGTCGCTCCAGTAGATCGCGAACAGCCACAGCGACGGCAGGAACAGCGGCAGCCATTCCAGGGTGTTGGCCTGCACGCGGATGTGGCGTTCGAGGACGGGATCACCGGTCATGGCCGGCGCGTGGATGCCGCACTCGCGCCGGGCGCGGCCGATGCGGAAGGCCATCCAGACATAGACCAGCAGCGCGGCGATCGTGACGATCGCGACCCAGGAATGCGGTTGCATGCGCGTGTTTCTCCCCCGGCTCGCTTGAAGCGGAGCCTCTGGTCCGGGACTAGACTCCAGTTCGCTCGGGATTGCATCCGAAACAGGCGCCCGACAGCCCCGGGGAACCGCCCTCCGCGGCACGCGCTTTTCTGTCAGACGACCCCCATGCGGAGATCTTGAGCCATGCGTGTCGACTCCACGGCGATCCGGCGAATCGACTACGAGCCCGAGCACGGCAAGCTGTTCGTCACCTTCATCGACGGCGACGAATACGTCTATGTCGGGGTGCCGCCCCGGGTGACCGAGGCCTTCGAGCGGGCGCCGTCGAAGGGCCGGTTCTTCCAGCGGATGATCCGCGACCGATACCCCTACAATCGGGTCTGACGCCCCTTCCCTTTCGCCCCGATGCAACGCTAGATCGTCGTCTCTGATCGGGTGGGAACGACGACATGGTGCGGGCGGGAATCGCCATCGGCGTGGGCTTGGCCCTGGGCCTGTTCGCGAGCGCCGCCCCCGTCCCGTCGGACGCCGCGCCGCGCGTCGCCTACAGGATCGAGGGAACCTGCGACGGCTGGCCCCGGCTGGCGATCGAGACCCAAACGGGACTGTGCGCCGGCCTGGTGGTCGGTCCCGCCCCCGGGGCCTTCGCCGGCCGCCAGTTGCGCCTGCCCCGCACCCTGGTCCAGCTGGACGCGCGGACCTGGCTGGTGGCCGACCTGGCCGACTGGACCCGCCCGCGCGGCGTGATCTGGAAGATGACCGCCGCGCCGGGCCAGCCCGTGCAGCTGCAGCCCTTGCTGACCGGCCTGTCCCTGCCCCACGGCCTGGCGATCGGCCCCGACGGCCTGGCCTATGTCGGCGAGATGAGCCGGATCTTCCGCTTCGACCCGCGCGCCACCGACCCCGCCGCCACGGTCCAGGACGTGATCACCGGCCTGCCCGACAACAGGCTGCATGACAATCGCCACCCGCTGTCGCAGTTCGTGTTCGCCGCCGACGGCGCCCTGCTGGTCAATGTCGGCGCGCCCTCGGACCAGTGCCTGGACGCCAACGGCGCGCGGGTCGGGACCGACCGTTGCGACCAGTCCGAGGGCGAGGAGGCCACGGCCGGCATCCGCCGCTACGCCCGCCTCGCGCCGGGCCGCTGGGACAGCCGGTTCACGATGCTGGCCCGCGGGCTGCGCAACTCCGTCGCCCTGGCCGTCCATCCGTCGGGAACGGTGCTGCAGGCCGAGAACAGCTACGACTTCGACGACCGCTGGAGCCCGTTCGAGGAGGTCAACCGCATCGAGGCCGGTCGCCACTATGGCTGGCCCTACTGTCAGGACATGGCCACGCCGACGACGGGCTGGGCCGGGGCCATGGACTGCGCCTCGACCGCCCACACACCGCCGGCCGCCCTGCTGCCGCCCCATGTCGCCCCTCTCTCGATGACCTGGTACCAGGGCGCGATGTTCCCCGGGCTCAGGGGCAAGCTGCTGATGAGCTGGCACGGCTACCGCTCGACCGGCGGCCGGCTGGTCGCCTTCGCGGTCGACGCCCAGGGCGTCCCGCTGACCCGGGCCAAGGCGACCTATCCGACCTATCCCAGCGGATCGCGGCCGTTCGGCGCCGGTCCCGCCGCCCAGGCCCAGGTGCTGACACCGGGCTGGGGCCGGGTGGAGGGCGTGCGGCCTCAGGGGACGCCGGTCGGGATCACCGTCGCCGACGACGGCGCCCTCTGGGTCGCCGACGACAAGAACGCCAGCATCATCCGCTTCGCCGTCGACAGGCCCTAGCCGGAACCGGAACCCACGCGGCCCCGGAGGCCGCATTGAAGGGATGAGTTGTTGAAAGGGCGGGCCTACGCTCGCCGCGCCTTCCACTCCTCCGCCGTCTGCCCCCACAGTTGCACCTCGACCTCGTGATAGGGCTCGGGCAGGCGGCCGATCTCCAGGAAGCGCGAGCCGATCCGCTGGGCCACCTTGATCGAGGCCAGGTTGGCCGGGTCGATGCAGTGGACCAGCCGCGTCCAGCCCAGGTGGTCGACGGCCCAGTCCATGGTCGCCGTCGCCGCCTCGACCGCATAGCCCTTGCCATGGGCGCGGGGATGCAGACTCCAGCCCACCTCGGTCCCCGGCCAGCCTTCGGGGCGCCATGGCCCGATCCGGCCGACCCACTGGCCGGTGTCCTTCTCGATCAGCGAGAACATGCCAAAGCCGTTCAGCGCCCAGGAGCCGGCCATGGCGGCCATCATCCGCCAGGCCTGTGACCGGCTCATCTGGCCGCCGATGTAGCGGGCCGCCTCGGCGTCGGCCATCAGCTCGGCCCAGCCGTCCAGGTCCTCGGCGGCCGGCGGGCGCAGGATCAGCCGGGCGGTTTCCAGGGTCGGGCCGGGCGCGATCATCGGGACTCCCCTAGGCCACGCAGGCCGCCAGACCGTCCCGGCGCACCGCGCCCGAGGCCTTGCCGATCCGGCTGGAGCGCTTCTTGACGTAGCGGCCCGGATTGACCGCCTTCCACTTCAGCGGGCTGGGCAGGATCGCCGCCAGCCGCGCCGCCTGAAGGGGGGTCAGCTTGTCGGCGCCCACCTTGAAATAGGTCCGCGACGCGGCCTCCGCGCCATAGATGCCCGGGCCGTATTCGATGGAGTTCAGATAGACCTCCATGATCCGCTTCTTGCCCCAGATCGTCTCGATCAGCACCGTGAAATAGGCCTCCAACCCCTTGCGGACATAGGAGCGGCCTGGCCACAGGAAGACGTTCTTGGCGGTCTGCTGGCTGATGGTCGAGCCGCCGCGGATCTTCTTGCCCTTCTCGTTGTTCTCATAGGCCTTCTGCAGGGCGTCGAAATCGAAGCCGTGGTGGTCGCAGAACCGGGCGTCCTCGGCGGCGATCAGGGCGCGCGGCAGGGCCGGCGAGACCTCGTCGATCGGCCGCCAGTGGTGGTTCCAGCCCTTGCCCTCGGCCAGGCGGATGACCATCAGCGGCGTCGCCGGCGGCGGCACGAAGCGATAGACGATCACCGTCAGGATCGGTCCGGCGACCAGCAGGATGAACAGCGCCACCAGGATGTTCCGCACCAGCACCTTCACCGATCGTCCCTCGTCTTTCACCGCTTGCCTTGACCTTGCGGCCGGATGCTAGCCAAGCCTCTGTCGCGGCGATAGCCGTCCAACCGCTAGCGAGGCCTTGATGACCCAGTTCAAGACGGTTTCCGAAGCCGTCGCGCGCCGGATGTCGGTCCGCGCCTTCAGGCCCGACCCCGTGCCGGGCGCCCTTGTCCGCGAGCTGCTCGAGGCGGCGGCCCGCGCCCCGTCGGGCGGCAACCTTCAGCCCTGGATCGTGCACGCCCTGGCCGGCGAACCGCTCGAGGCATTCAAGGCCCTGGTCGCCTCGCGGCTGATGGACCGCGACGAGCCGGAATACCATGTCTATCCGCCGAACCTCTGGGAGCCGCTGCGCACCCGTCGCTACCAGGTCGGCGAGGACCTCTACGGCGCGCTAAACATCCCGCGTGAAGACAAGCTGGGCCGCCTTCAGCAGTTCGCCAAGAACGCCGAGTTTTTCGGCGCGCCGGTCGCCCTGTTCTTCTCGGTGCATCGCGACTGCGGTCCGCCGCAATGGGCCGACATCGGCATGTACATGCAGACCCTGATGCTGCTGGCCGTCGAGCGGGGCCTGGACACCTGCGCCCAGGAGTTCTGGTCGGCCTATGGCAAGCTGGTCGCCACCTTCCTGGACCTGCCCGCCGACCACATGCTGTTCTGCGGCATGGCCCTGGGCTATCGCGACGAGACGGCGGCGGTGAACGCCTGGCGCTCGCGCCGGGACCCGTTCGAGGCATGGGGGTCGATGCGCGGGTTCGAGTAGTCGGCGGCGGTCCTCCGCGCCGCCATAACCCTTAGGTCATCGGCGGCGACCTGCTGGCCAAGCTCAGTAAAAGCTCTGCCCCGCCACCAGCCGATCCTGCCGCGCCCCGTCGCACAGGGCGTAGGTGAAGCCCTTCTGGATCGCCCAGGCCCCGACCTGCCCCTGCTTGTTGACCGCCAGGAACCCCACCTGGATGTCCTTGGCCTGAGGCTTCTTCTTCAGGATCCGCGCGACGGCTTCCTTGCAGGCGTCCTGGGGCGAGCGACCCTGGCGCATCAGCTCGACGACCAGGAAGCTGCCGACGTTGCGGATCACCTCCTCGCCGACCCCGGTCGAGGTGGCCGCGCCGACGTCGTTGTCGACATAGAGCCCGGCCCCGACGATGGGCGAATCGCCGACCCGGCCGCGCAGCTTCCAGGCCATGCCGCTGGTGGTGCAGGCGCCCGACAGGTTTCCGTTCGCGTCGAGGGCCAGCATGCCGATGGTGTCGTGGTTGCCCGCCCCGCCCGGCGTGCCCAGCTGGCCGGAGGTCCTGCCGTAGTCGCCGACCTCGCTGTTGGCCTTGGGCGCGTACTTGGCGTCCTTCTTCCAGGCCTCCCAGGCGGCGCGGGACTCGGGCGTCAGCAGCTCCTCGCGCGGAAAGCCCTGCTCCTGGGCGAACTGCAGGGCCCCGGCCCCGACCAGCAGGACGTGGGGGGTCTTCTCCATCACCGCCCGGGCCACCGAGATCGGGTGGGCGATGTGCTCGAGGGCGGCGACGGCGCCGCAATTGCCCTGCTCGTCCATGATGCTGGCGTCCAGCGACACGTGGCCGTCGCGGTCGGGATAGCCGGCCCGGCCGACGCTGTGGTTCTTCAGGTCCTGCTCGGGGACGCGGGCCCCGGCCTCGACGGCGTCCAGCGCCCGACCGCCCTTGCTTAGGATCGCCCAGGCCGCCTGGTTGGCCGGCACGCCGAAGTCCCAGGTGGAGATCACGCAGGGCCGGGTCAGCTGGATCCCCGCGCCGCCGGTCGGCTCGGCGGCGACCGCCGCGCGGGCGCCCGCCAGCCCCGATCCGATCAGGGACGCGCCGATTAGGCCTCTGCGATTCAGCATGGGTGTGCTCCAAGAACGCTGCCGACAACCTTGTCGGCGAATCCCCTAGCACGAGCCTGGAAGAGGCGAAGATGGCCGACCGCATTATCCTGGAAGTCTGTGTCGATACGCCCGCCGGATTGGCGGCGGCGATCGCGGGCGGCGCGGATCGGATCGAACTGTGCTCGGCCCTGGCCCTGCAGGGCCTGACCCCGGCGCCCGGGCTGATGGCCATCGCCGCCGAGGCGGAGATCCCGATCTATCCGATGATCCGGCCGCGCAACGGCGACTTCGTCTATGACGCCGGCGACCTGGACGCCATTTTCCGCGACATCGACGCCGTGCGGACCGCGGGCCTGGCCGGGGTGGTGATCGGGGCCAACGCCCCGTCGGGCGAGCTGGACGCCGACGCCCTGTCGATGCTGGTCGCCCATGCCGAGGGGCTGGGCGTGACCCTGCACCGCGCCTTCGACCTGACGCCGGATCCGCTCGCGGCGCTGGAGACCGCCATCGACCTGGGCTTCGAGCGGATCCTGACCTCGGGCTGCGCCCTGAACGCCATGGCCGGGGCCGAGACGATCGCGGCGCTGGTCGAGCGCGCCGCCGGCCGCATCGCCATCCTGGCCGGCGGCGGGGTCAATCCGTCGAACGTCGCCGAGCTGGTGGCGCGGACGGGCGTGAGCGAGGTGCACGGCTCGTGCAGCGGACCGATGACCTACGGCCTGGGCCAGGGTCACGCGGATCGCGCCTACAAGCTGGGCTTCGTGCAGGACGGACTGAGGGATACGGACCGGGAGACGGTGGCGGCGGTCGTGAAGGCGCTGCGGGGGCAGGGCTAAAGCGAACCCTCCCCCACAGGGCAGGGCTGTCGCATATGGATTTGCTCTGAAAAAATCTGTCATCCCGGACAAGCTCGGCAGAGCCGAGCGCCGATCCGGGACCGCCGGAAGCTCTGAGTTCACGCCCCGGTCCCGGATCTTCGCGCTGCGCGCTCGTCCGGGATGACAACCGTTTTGAGGCATATGCGATACCCCTCCCCCTGTGGGGGAGGTGATCGCGTAGCGATCGGTGGGGGGAGTTTTAGGGTCGTCGATCGTGGATCTGGCCGCCTGCCGATCACGCCCCCACCGTCGGCTACGCCGACACCTCCCCCACAGGCGGAGGATTTAGAACCGCGTGTCCATCGCCGGGATCGCGATGACCCCCGCCTCGCCGTCCTCGTCGCCCCAGGCCAGCCGGCTTCCGTCGGCCGAGACCGACAGGGCGCTGATCGCAGCGCCCTTCTCGGCCTTCAGGGTCTCGATGCGGCCCGAGCGCATGTGGGCGCCCCAGATCTTGCCGTTGTCCTGGCCGGCGATGGCCACCGGCAGAGCCTCGACGCCGGCCACCTGCACGACCATCGAGTCGCGCGAGAAGCCGATCTCGGCGGCTTCCTTGCCCATCGGGCCGCTGGCGCCGGCGAACGGCCAGACCACCGCGCCGTTGGCGCCGGCCGTGACCATCAGATTGCCCTTGTCGAAGAAGGCCAGGCTCTTGATCTTGGCCGGATAGCCGCCCATCCGCATGTCCTTGGCGTCCGACAGGCGCCAGCCGTGCAGCTGGTTCTCCTGCATCGACGAGACCAGGAACTTGCCGTCGGGGCTGAACATCGCGGCGATGTGGCTGCCGGCCCATTTCATCACCTGCGGCTTCTGGCCCTCGATCCGGGCCCACCACAGCGAGACGCCGCCGTAGCCGGCCGTGGCCAGGCGACGACCCTTGGGATCGAAGGCCAGGCCCGAGACGGTCTTGTCGTGGACGAAGACGCGCAGGAACTTCGGATCGGCCGAGTCGCGGACATGGGCTTCCTTGCCGGCCGTGAAGGCGATCAGACCGGAGACGGCGCTGGCGGCCACGTGCTCGATCCAGCGGCCCTTGACCTCGGCCACCAGGGTGGCGGCCACCTCGTCGCCCTCGACCCGGCTCCAGACCACCTTGCCGTCGTCGCCGCCGGTGACGATCCCACGCCCGGAGGGGTGGACGGCGGCGGCGAGGACGGCGCCTTGGTGGGCCTCGACCGTAACGAATCCGCCCTCGTTCTCGAATCGGACCGTGCCGTCGCCCAGGGCGAAGGCGGCGCGACCGGCGCGGTCGAACAGGGCGGCGGTGACATAGGCGTCGAAGGAATAGATCATCCGCGCGCCATACCGCGCCCCGATGCGGGCGCCTAGTCGCGCGTCAGTTCGCGCCCAGCGCGAGCGGGATTAGAGGAACCCGCCATTTGAACGCCGTTCCGCCAAAAAGAGTCACAAAAGGGGTTGCCATCGCGCCGCGTCGTCGGGCTTTACTTCCGCGCCCGTCTGCGCCAGACGTGGCGATCTAACATTTTCGGGACCGCGACAGACGCGGCCCTTGGGAGACAGTCAGGCTATGGCGGCTAAACTTGCTGGCGGTGGGGGCGGTCGTTATTCGCTCGGCCAGAACTCCGAAATCAACGTCACGCCCTTCGTCGACATCCTGCTCGTGCTGCTGATCATCTTCATGGTCGCCGTGCCGATGGCGACCGTGGCGATCAAGGTCGACCTGCCGCCGGCGACCCCGCCGCCGCCGAACGCCCCCAAGCCGAAGGAGCCGGTGTTCATCTCGATCCAGAAGTCGGGCGCGCTGTACGTCGCTGAAAAGCAAACCAGCCTCGACAACCTGCAGTTCGACCTGGACCAGAAGTTCAACGAAACCGGACAAGCCGGCCCGAAGGACGACCAGCGCGTCATGGTCCGCGCCGACGCCGACGTGACCTATGCCGACTTCATGGGCGTGCTGAACGCCCTGCAGACCGCCGGCTGGTACAAGGTCGGCCTGATCAACGAAGACATCCACTAGGTCTTCGCCGATCGGCGAGAAATCAGGGGCCGGACGCCAAGCGTCCGGCCCCTTTTTCATGCCTGTCGCTCGCGCGCTTTACAAACGTAAGAAAGAAGAGAAACTACACCTGTAACTTCAATCGACCCTCGAACCGGGCAAGAGGAGGAGACAGGTCATGGCGGCGAAATTCGCGGGCGGCGGCAGCGGCGGAGCCTATGCGATCCGGCAGAACGCGGACATCAATGTCACGCCGTTCGTCGACATCCTGCTGGTGCTGCTGATCATCTTCATGGTCGCCGTGCCGATGGCGACAACCTCGATCAAGCTCGACATGCCGCCGGCCCGGGACACCGCGGCCCCGCCCAAGCCGCCGGTGCTGATCTCGATCCAGGACTCGGGGGCGCTGTTCCACCAGCCTGGGGACCCTGTCCCGGGACCTGAGCGCCAGCTTCACCGCGAATGGCCAGGAGGGCCCCCGCAAGGACCAGCGCCTGATGGTCAGCGCCCAGGCCGACGTGCCCTATGAGGCGCTGATGGGCGTGATCGACCGGGTCCATACCGAAGGCTGGACCCAGATCGGGATCGTCAACGAGGACTTGCGCTGACCCAGCGCGGAGCCCCTCCGCCCCTTCGGGCCACCTCCCCCAGAGGGGGAGGATTTGTCGCAGCGGGGATGCTCCCCCTCTGGGGGAGCTGTCGCGAAGCGACTGAGAGGGCTTGCCGTCCCTAGACCGCCGTCGCCTCGAAGCCGGCCTTCAGCTCGGCCTCGTCCAGGTCGCGGCCGATGAACACCATGCGGCTGTAGCGCTTGTCCTTGTCGGTCCAAGGCCGCTGGAAGTCGCCCTCCAGGATCATGTGCACGGCCTGGAACACCAGGCGGCGCTCCTCGCCCTTCACGTCGATGATGCCCTTGGCGCGCAGGATGTCCGGACCGCGACGGGCCAGCAGCTCGTTGAGCCAGGTGGTGATCTTCTGGCCGTCGACGGGCTTGTCCAGGGTGAGGGAGATCCCCTTCACGCCGTCGTCGTGGATGTCGCTCTTGTGGTCGTGACCGTGATGGTGGTCGTGACCGCAGTGCTCGTCGTGCACGTGCCCATGATCGTGGTCATGGTGGTGGTGATCGTGGCCGCAGTGCTCATCGTGCACGTGGCCGGCCTCGCCATGGGCCGGGTTCAGGAATTCCGGCTCCAGCTCGGTGATCCGCTCCAGGTCGAAGCTGTGCTTGCCGATGATCGCGTCCAGCGGGACGTTCGAGCGCTGGGCGCGGTGGATCGGGGCCAGCGGGTTGATGCGCTTGATGCGGGCCTCGACGTGGCGTAGGTCGTCCTCCGAGACCAGGTCGGTCTTGTTGAGCACGATCTGGTCGGCGAAGGCGATCTGCTCGACGGCTTCCTTGCTGTCGCCCAGGCGCAGCAGGATGTGCTTGGCGTCGACCACGGCGGTGACCGAGTCGAGATAGGTGCGGGCCTTGACGTCGTCGTCGACGAAGAAGGTCTGGGCCACCGGGCCCGGATCGGCCAGGCCGGTGGTCTCCACCACGATGGCGTCGAAGCCGCCCTTCCGTTTCATCAGCCCCTGCAGGACCCGGATGAGATCGCCGCGCACCGTGCAGCAGACGCAGCCGTTGTTCATCTCGAACACTTCTTCGTCCGCCCCGACCACCAGATCGTTGTCGATGCCGACCTCGCCGAACTCGTTGACGATCACGGCGTAGCGCTTGCCGTGCTCCTCGGTGAGGATGCGGTTGAGCAGGGTGGTCTTGCCGGCGCCGAGATAGCCGGTCAGCACGGTGACGGGGATCTTGCCGGTTTGCGCGGGGGTCTGGGTCATGCGCGCTATTTAGGAGGGATCCGCTCGATGTGAAAGCACCCCCTGAACTCCGCTCATCCCGGCGAATGCCGGGACCCAGATCCCAAGGCGTGGACTCTGATTGGAAGAGCACGGCGCCCAAGGAACCCGCTCCGGAGCCATTCCATCTGGGTCCCGGCCTTCGCCGGCATGAGCGGCTTAAAAATAAAGACCTCAGGTCTTCAGGAACGCCACTGCGGCGCCGATCAGGATCAGGGCGGCGCCGAGGATGATCTCCTCATATTGCTCCAGCCGCTCCAGGCCCAGGCGGTTGAAGCCCGCCAAGCTGAGGCCGGTGAACACCAGCATGCCGGCCGCGGTCGCGGTCATCAGCACCACGCTCAGGACGACGAAGCCGATCACCCCGTGCTCCATCCCCGCCAGGTAATAGGGCAGGAAGGCCTCGCACGGCGACAGGGTCAGCAGCACGACCAGGGCGGTGATGGCCGCCTTGTCCGAGGCGAACTTGCGGGTCCCGTCCATCGTCGCGTGCCGGTGGCGGCCCCGCACCAGGTAGAAGAGGCCGATGGCCGCCATCAGCCCGCCGACGATCCAGTGGAAGGAGTCGCCCAGGTGCGGCTGGGCCACCAGGCCGGCGGCCACCACCGCCAGGCCCAGCAGGATGGTCAGGCCCACATGGCCCAGCCCCGCCAGCAAGGTGACGCCCAGGGTGCGGCCCGTCGTCCACCTCTGGGCGCGCCCCACCAGCACGAACGGCAGCCAGTGCGTGGGCAGGGCGGCGTGCAGGAAGGCCACGGCGAACCCGGTGGCGGCGACGGAGGCGAAGAAGGTGGTGTTCACGCCACCGGCTATATACTGTTATAAAATAACATGCCAGCAACTCTCTTGCGCTTCGTGCGCGGGATCCTGGCCGCCATGGTATGAAGCGCGGCCATGACACCGGAACCCGATCTGCAAGCCGCGCTGGATGCGGTCTACGCCGCTTTCCAGCGCCATAGGCGGCCCATCGTCCTCGAGGCTGCGCCCGGTCGCAATCCGAAGCAGATTCTGGCCCGACTCTCCGCCCGCCCCCTGGCCGAGCTCACCGCCGACGACTTCGGCGGCTATATGGGCTGGGCCATGACGACGGTCGGTGGCGCGAACGACTACAGGCACTTCCTGCCACGCATCCTGGAGCTCTGCGTGCGGGGTCCGGCGCGGGTCCACTTAGGCGGCGACGCCGAGGGCCTCGCGCGCAAGATCGTCTATGGCGAATTCTCCGACTGGACGGCGGACGAGCGCGCCGCGATCGTGGCGGCGTTCGACGCGGCCTGGCGCCAAGCCCTGCGGACCTTGCCGGAGGAAGAAGAAGCCGAGGACTGGCTGCGGGGGCTGATCGTCCTGGGCGAACCGATCGAGGCGCGCCTGGCGGCCTGGCTGGCCAGCGACGACCACCGCGCGGGACTGCACCTGGCCGACGCCGTCAACTCGGAAATCTTCAGGCGCTCGAACGCGCGCTCCTGGTTCGGCGACGGCGACGACTACGCCGCCTATCAGGCCTATTCCACATGGCTGGCCGGATCGGCCGTGCGCGAACGGCTGGAGCGGCTGGTTCTGGAGATCGACGGCGAGGACGAGGCCTGGCGCCTGGAACAGGCCCTGGACGTTTCGATGCCCCCGTATCCGGACGTTTGGCGCGGCTAGGGCTGCGTCGCTATTTTAGTCAAGCCGCGCCCCCGTTGCCGTTGACTCACGGACTTTCGAAGGTATAAATGCGCCCCTCTCGCCCGCCGGGTCTCCTCGCGGGCGTTCCCTATTTTGCGAACGCACGTTTCTTAAGGCGCTAACCTATGTACGCGGTGATCAAAACCGGCGGCAAGCAGTACCGGGTCCAAGCCGGCGACCTGCTGGTTGTCGAAAAGCTCGACGGTGAACCGGGCGCGGAAGTCGCTTTCGGCGAAGTCCTGATGCTTGGCGAAGGCGAGGCCGTGACGGTCGGCGCCCCTCTCGTGGACGGCGCTGTCGTCTCCGGAACCCTGCTCGAAACCCGCAAGGGCGAGAAGGTGAAGATCTTCAAGAAGATCCGCCGCCAGGGCTATCGCCGCACCCGCGGCCACCGCCAGACCGAGTCGGTCATCCGCGTGACCTCGGTCGCCGGCGGCGGCAAGGAAACCAAGTGGGACGGCGCCATCGACCTGACCCCGAAGGTGATCCTGAACGCCCGCGCCCGCGGCCTGGGTGACGCCGCCGTCCCGGCGACGATCCCGACCGCTCCGGTGAAGGCCGAAGCCGCCCCCGCTCCGAAGAAGAAGGCCGCGCCGAAGAAGGCCGCCGCCGAGACCGCTCCGGAAGCCGAAGCCTGAGACCCTCGCGGGGCTCGATGAACGATTAGCTTGATCCAGGTCTCTTTCGAGATACCAGATCAAAGGAACTAGGAGGCCACCATGGCTCACAAGAAATCTGGCGGTTCGTCCAGCAACGGCCGCGACTCGGCCGGTCGCCGCCTTGGCGTGAAGAAGTTCGGCGGCCAGAAGGTCGCCGCCGGCAACATCATCATCCGTCAACGCGGCACCAAGTTCTATCCCGGCGCCAATGTCGGCATGGGCAAGGACCACACCCTGTTCGCCCTCATCGAGGGCGCGGTGGCCTTTGTCACCAAGCGCAACAACCGGACCTACGTGAACGTGGCTCCGGCGGCCCAGGCCGCCGAATAGCGCGAACCGCGTAGAAACCGGGTCGCGCTTTCCAAGAGAAAGACGATCCGGACAGACGAGACCTCAAGCGGGGAGTCCGGACGCCGGGCTCCCCGCTTTTGTTTTGTCCGCGCTCGAAATTTCTTGGCCGCAAAAGGACCCCAGGCCTGAAATCCGAGCGACACGGTCCCCACCTAGAAGGACCGAGAACGGGAGACGCGCCATGTGCGTGATCGAGAAGGCTCCGATCATCCAGACGCGGCGGCTGACGCTGCGGACTCCTGGAAGCCAGGACGCGCCGCGGATCGCGGCGTTGTGCGACGACTATGCGATCGCCAAGATGACCACCCGCATGCCCTGGCCCTACAGCCAGGGCGACGCCGACGGCTTCGTGGCCCGCTGCCAGGTCCAGGACCCGCGCAAGGACGCCACCTTCGTGATCGACCACGAGGACGAGGGCGTGGTCGGGGTGTTGGGCTTCTTCACCCCGCCGGTCGGCCACCTGGAAGTCGGCTACTGGATCGGCCGGCCCTACTGGGGTCGCGGCCTGGCGACCGAGGCCGCCCAGGGCGCCCTGGCCTGGGCCAGGACCGACTGGCGCAGGAAGCTGGTGGTCGCCGGCCACTTCGCCGACAACCCGGCCTCGGGCCAGGTGCTGGTCAAGGCCGGCTTCCTGTACACGGGCGTCGTCGAGCACAAGCCGTCCACGGCGCGGGGAGAGTCCGTGCCGACGCGGATGATGGTCTGGCTGGCCTAGGTTCTGTGGACCGTCAGGCGTTTGGCGTCGAGGCTGCGCCCTCGTCCTTCGACAGGCTCAGGATGAGGGCTACTGGTAAGGCGGTTGAGTAGAATTCCTCATCCTGAGCTTGTCGAAGGACGAGGAATTCGGCTCAAGACCGTCATCAACTGCCCACAGATCCTAGTTTCGCGAAAACGCAAGGTCTCTAAGCCGCCCGGTGCGTCGCCACGACCTTCTGCGGGCCTTCGCGGAAGCGCTTCTCGGCGACCACGATCCGCTCGCACAGGGCGTCCAGGTCGCTGAGCAGCGAATAGGTGGCGTAGATCGGGATTTCCATCATCGCCACCTGGGCGCGGGGCATGAACTCGCAGTACTTCTTCCACGCCAGGTGGCTGTCGCGGGCGTTCATGGCCCGCTGGCCCAGCGGGTTCCACAGGTTCAGCGCCATCAGCTCGTCCCGGCACTCCTTCATCACCGGCAGGGCGATGTAGAGGAACAGGAAGGTCGGGGTGGCGGCGCGGGCGAACTGGGGCTGCACCTGCATGTGCCAGATGCGGAAGGCCTCGAAGAAGTTGGCCTTGCGCGTCGGATCCGGCGGCAGCCACTGCAGGTCCGGATTGATCAGTTCCTGGGCCGAGCCCGAGCGCTTGACCAGCTCGTCGGCCGTGCGGCCGTCGGCCATGGTCTTGTTCAGGGCGTTGATCGGAATCGCCAGGCGCTTGGCGACCTCGGTATAGGCCACCTGGCGGCCGGCCATCGGCGTCCACTGGCCGAAGTTCGGAGCGTTGGGGGCCTGGGCCCGCTTCATCGCCGCGGCCTGGTGCATCAGCTGGTGGGCTTCGCGGCTCTTGGCGGCCTGCTGGCGGTCGAACTCTTCCTCGTGGGCGGCCTGCTCGTCCGGCGTCATCCACCGCGCCCGGCCAGGGCCGTAGGTGCGTTCGTTGCGATTGAGCAGGATGAAATTGTGCGCGTCGCTCGGCCGACGGCCGACGGCGATCAGGAAGGCGCGGAAGTCCCGCCATTCCGGCGCCAGGCCCGTCCCCCGGCTCATCAGCATGTTGCGGTGGAGCGACGCCTCGTGGGTGTACTTGCGGCACAGGGTCGGCAGCGTCAGGTCCTGCAGGTCATGCGCGAATTCGGCGTCGGAAATCGTCGTCAACGCCAGCCCTCCCCGCGCGCTAGTCCCGTCCGCTTGCTCATAGGACCGTATGTCGCACGATCAGTTTTAACATTTCGTCACGATGCCGAACGCGGTTCGGCATGGGAAAGCGCGGCCAAACGACCGGATTCCGATCCCCAAACGCCTTCCAGGCTTGGCCGTAGGCGCGTTTCGGCTCGACGGATTAGCCGCCTTGCGACAAAAGACGCTCATGAAATTCTTGGACCAGTGCAAAATCTATGTCCGCTCCGGCAACGGCGGCGGCGGCGCGGTCTCGTTCCGACGCGAGAAGTACATCGAATACGGCGGCCCCGACGGCGGGGACGGCGGGCGGGGCGGCGACGTGTGGATCGAGGCGGTCGAGGGCCTCAACACCCTGATCGACTACCGCTACCAGCAACACTTCAAGGCCGGGACGGGCGTCCACGGCATGGGCCGGGCCCGCCACGGCGCGGCCGGCGAGGACGTGATCTTGAAGGTTCCCGTCGGCACCCAGGTGCTGGAGGAGGACAAGGAGACCCTGATCGCCGACCTCGACACCGCCGGCATGACCCTGCGCCTGGCCAAGGGCGGCAACGGCGGCTGGGGCAACCTGCACTTCAAGGGCCCGGTCAACCAGGCCCCGAAATACGCCAATCCCGGCCAGGAGGGCGAGGAGCTGTGGGTCTGGCTGCGGCTGAAGCTGATCGCCGACGTCGGCCTGGTCGGCCTGCCCAATGCCGGCAAGTCGACCTTCCTGGCCGCCGCCAGCGCCGCCAAGCCGAAGATCGCCGACTATCCGTTCACCACCCTGACCCCGAACCTGGGCATGGTCGACCTGTCGACCAGCGAGCGTTTCGTGATGGCCGACATTCCCGGCCTGATCGAGGGGGCCAGCGAGGGCGCGGGCCTGGGCACCCGTTTCCTGGGCCACGTCGAGCGGTCGGCCGTGCTGATCCACCTGGTGGACGCCACCCAGGACGACATCGCCGGCGCCTGGACCACGATCCGCGGCGAGCTTGAAGCCTATGGCGACGAGCTGGCCGACAAGTCCGAGATCCTGGCGCTCAACAAGATCGACGCCCTGGACGACGAGACCCGCGCGGCCAAGGCCGCCGAGCTCGAGGCCGTGGCGGGAACCAGGCCGATGCTGGTCTCCGGCGTCTCCGGCGAGGGCGTCACCGAGCTGCTGCGCGCCGCCTACACCCAGGTGCGCATCCGCCGGGGCGACGCGATCGAGGAGATCGAGGACGACGAGGATCACGTCGAGGAGACCCCCGGGGGCTGGACTCCGTAATGGCGGCTTCGGGGGAAGCGCTCAGCCGCGCCAGACGCATCGTCTTCAAGGTCGGCTCGGCCCTGCTGGTCGACGCCGCGACCGGGGCCGCCGATCGCGCCTGGCTGGACGCCTTCTGCGCCGACCTCGCCCGGCTGCGGGCCCGGGGCCAGCAGGTGGTGGTGGTGTCGTCCGGGGCCGTGGCCCTGGGCCGCCGGCGCCTGGGCCTGACGGGGCGCAAGTCCCTCACCCTGCCCGAGAAGCAGGCCGCCGCCGCCGCCGGCCAGTCGGTGCTGATGCGGGCCTGGGAGGAGGCGCTGGAGCCGCACGGGGTCGGGGCGGCCCAGATTCTGCTGACCCGCGACGACACCGAGGTGCGCCGCCGCTGGCTGAACGCCCGCGCCACCGCCGAGACCCTGATCGCCCTGAACGTCGTGCCCGTGGTCAACGAGAACGACACGGTGGTGACCGAGGAGATCCGCTACGGCGACAACGACCGCCTGGCGGCCCGCGTGGCCCAGATGGTCGGCGCCGACCTGCTGGTCCTGCTGTCCGACATCGACGGCCTCTATACCGCCGACCCCCGCCGTGACCCGTCGGCCGCCCATATCGCGCGGGTCAGCGAGATCACCGCCGAGATCGCCGGCATGGCCGAGGGGGCCAACGCCTCGGCCGGGGTCGGCACCGGCGGCATGGCCACCAAGATCGCCGCCGCCCGCATCGCCCGGGCCGCCGGCTGCGCCACCCTGATCACCCTGGGCTCGCGCCCCTCCCCTCTCCAGGCCATCGAGGACGGCGCCCTGGCCACGGTGATCGAGGCCGGGGCCTCGCCCGCCGCCGCCTACAAGGCCTGGATCGCCGGCTCCCTGGCGCCCCAGGGCTGGCTGACCGTCGACGCCGGGGCCGCCGCCGCCCTGGCCAGCGGCAAGAGCCTGCTCTGCGCCGGGGTCCGCGCCGTCGAGGGCCCGTTCGACAAGGGCGACGCCGTGCGGGTCCGCGACGAGACCGGCCGCGAGGTGGCCCGCGGCCTGGTCCGCTACGACAGCGCCGACGCCCACCGCATCGCCGGCCTGCGCTCGGACGCCATCGAGGCCGAGCTGGGCTTCACCGAAGGCCCTATGATCCACGCCGACGACCTGGCGGTGGGGAGCTAGCGACCCGCCGCCAGGCCCTCCCCCTGTGGGGGAGGCGATCGCGCAGCGATCGTTGGGGGGTAGCTTTGGGATCGTCGATCGTAGAACGGGCCACCTTCCGATCACTCCCCCTCCGTCGGCTTCGCCGACACCTCCCCCACAGGGGGAGGATCTGGTAGGCGCGGCTTCGCCGCCTCACGCGATCTCTCGCTGAGCGGATGGGAAGGGTGCGAAGCGCCCGGGCCTCGCCCGGATGATTTGCAGTTTTGAGTACCGTTTCGACGAAGTTCAGGCGCTTCGCGTGGAGCCGTTATCCGGAAGCCTTCGGGTCGCGGATTCTTAACCCGCTCCGATGGAGGCCCCCGACGGGCAGGGTGTTGGCTCACCCTGGACCGCCCGGGCGATTTCAGCCCGGGCCTGCCGGCCTGATCCGCCTGTCCCGGGCGCCGAAGCTTCGTCGCGAGGCGAACCTGCTCCGAACCAACCCGGGATGCTTCCGAGGAAGCGCGGCGGACAAGGCCTTCCCGTTCGTCCACCCCTAAAAGCCGCATCGGTCGCCGTACGTGCGCCCTCCCCGTGCCTTCAGGTGAGGTCAGGATAAGGTCAGCTCGAAGGGGTGAGGACCAAATCGGGTCGAGAAAAATTAAGGCGTTGAAATCATTGAACGCGAGTCGCCATCCGCCGAGCATAAACATCCCACCGGCCCGTCCGACCGAGACGCTCAGAACACCCCCTCGCCGTTCATCGTCCCCATCGCGCTGGTCCGGCGATGGGCCAGGGCCTCGGCGACATGCACACGGCGGACGCTGGCCGCGCCCTCCAGGTCGGCGATGGTGCGGGCCAGGCGCAGGACGCGGGTCCAACCCCGGGCGCTGATCTGACCGGCCTCGGCGGCGCGGGCCAGCAGGCCGCGCCCGGCCTCGTCGAGGTCGGCGATCTTTTCCAGGTAGCGGCCTTCGGCCCGGCCGTTCAGCGCCTCGGCTCCGACCGGCGCGTTCTCGATCGCCTCGGCCCGCTCCAGCTGCAGGCGGCGGGCCTGGGCGACCCGGGCGGCGACCTCGGCCGTGCCCTCGGACGGCGGCGGCAGGGCCAGGTCGGCGGCGGTGACGGCGGGCATGTCGACCGCCAGGTCGATCCGGTCGAGCAGCGGCCCGCTGACCCGTCCCTGATAGTCGCGGATGCAGCGCGGCGCCTTGCCGCACGCCCCGCGCCCGGCCCCGCCGTGGCCGCAGCGGCAGGGATTCATCGCCGCCACCAGCTGCACCCGGGCCGGATAACGGACATGGGCGTTGGCCCGGGCCACCATCACCTCTCCGGTTTCCAGCGGGCCCCGGAGGCTGTCGAGGGCCTGGACCCCGAATTCCGCTCTTATGGCGGAAACACACCTAGCCGCTTGAGACGCAAGTTGTTGTTCTTGCTACGTTCTTCCGCATGCAAAACAAGCCTGAACGCCCCAACACCATCGCCGGCCTCCTTGAGAAGCGCGCCCAACTGGCGGGCATGATCAAGTTCCACCGCGCCGAACTGCGCAAGGTCGTTTGCGATCTCGACCACATCGACGCGACGATCCGCATGTTCGACGCGAACGCCGACATTAGCCGCGTCGCCCGATATCCGACCAAGCATCGCGCCACCAAGGGGCAGGCGTCAGTCTTTGTCCTGCGGATGTTGAAGGCGGCGGACCGGCCGCTGACGTCGCTCGAAATCGTCCACGCACAGATCAAAGCGCGCGGGCTGAAGGCAGACGAGGAGACGGTGGTCCTGATGCGAAAGCGCGTGGGCGCCACGCTCACCGCGCAGCAATCTCTGGGGTACGTGCGGTCGATCCCGATGGAGGGACGATACAAGGGCTGGGAGTTGGTCCGATGACCCCTTCCCGCATTGGGCCGCTGCGGTTCACCCGTGGGCGCCACGCCTACATCGTCGCGCCGGCTTACGACGGCGAAGGCTACATCGGCCTCCGGGACGGCCGGATTGTCGCCCGCGATCAGGAGCGCGCTCAGGTGGCGCGGGCGTTGATCGCCGGTGGAGCGGCTCGCTAGGGCACCATGTTTCCAACGTCTTCCACAGTTCTTTGCCGTGAACCCGTCGTTAAACGTTGGATTCTCCGAAAATACGACTTTTCACGCCCTTTACCTCTCGTCGCTAAGCGTCCACGCGCGCCGGCTCCTCAAGGACGGAGCACCACGTGCAATTTGCCCAGCAAGCCACTCCACGAATCCCCGCAGCGCAGTACGTGCGCATGTCGACCGAGCACCAACGCTACTCCCCGGACAACCAGCGCGCGGCGATTGCGAAGTACGCGGAAGAGCGGGGCTACGAGATCGTGCAGACCTATATCGATGCCGGGAAGAGCGGACTGACCCTCAAGGGGCGCGAAGGTCTAAAGTCCCTTCTCCGTGACGCGGTGTCCGGCGACGGCGCCTTTGCCGCAATCCTGGTGCTGGATGTAAGCCGATGGGGTCGGTTCCAGGACATCGATCAAGGGGGCCACTACGAGTGGCTGTGCCGCTCCGCTGGCGTGCCCGTCCACTACGTGGCGGAGCCGTTTGAACAGGATGGCACCGCCACCTCCAGCCTAATCAAGCAGCTCAAGCGGGTCATGGCGGGGGAATATAGCCGCGAACTGTCGGCCAAGGTGTTCTTCGCCCATTCACGATATGCCGCCGCCGGGTACCTTCAGGGTAAATACATCTCCTATGGGGTCCGATGGCTCTTGGTTGATGAAAACGGCGCCGCGAAGGGGGTGCTGGAGCCCGGCGACTGGAAGGCAATGAGGACTGACCGCGTTGTGCCTATCCCCGGTCCCGCAAAGGAGGTCGCGGTCATCCGGCGGATTTTCCGCCTGTATGTTCGAGGTCGGAGCTATCAGCGGATTGCCGATCTTCTAAACAAGGAGGGCATCCCCGCCGAACGCGGTAAGAAATGGACCTGCTACAAGGTCGAACGGATCATCCACCACGACTTCATCTTGGGCCGCTATACGTACAACCGCACTTCACGTCGCCTCGGGACGGATTGCAAACAGAACCACCCCGACGAATGGATCAGCACCCAGGCGTTCGCTCCGCTCGTCAATCCGCAACTTGTTCACGCCGCCCGGCATAATCCGCGTCCGGGCACGACCAACAAGTACAGTACGAGCAGGCTGCTGCGCGATCTGAAACGATTGTATGCGAAGCACGGAAAGCTCACCTATCGCCTGATCAGGGAGGCCCCCCACATGGCAGGGCCGGCAACGTATCAGGACCGGTTTGGAACCTTGGCCGAAGCCTACAGCCTTGTCGGCTATCATCGGATCAACTGGGCGGTAAGGCGGGCGCAGATCGTGAACCTCACGACCGACGAGTTGCTCGCCGGCCTCCGGCGCTGCCACGACCGTCATGGATACATAAGCGCGAGCGTGGTGGACGCCGACGGCAGCATTCCCGGAACGACCTACTATCGCAAGATATTTGGGAGCCTTTCCGCAGCTTACGATCTAGCGGAACTCCCCAACAGCGACTGGCATTCCAGGCTGCTCGCAGGCATTCGGCGCCATAAGGAAGGTAGCCATTCAGATGGGGAGGCACCGTGATCCGAGCCTCACGCCCTCATCGTCGCGCGCGCGCCTATGACGGTGATGGTTACATCGGACTGCGCGACGGCCGGATCGTCGCCCGCGACAATGAGCGGGCGACGGTAGCGCGGGCGCTTATCGCCCCGCAGGTGAGCGGAGTCGCTCCCCCTGACATACCTACTAGTGAGACTGATCTATTCGTGACTATTACGTAAGTCTTTCAAGGCACGATCTCGACATTGAACGGCTTGCTCGATGCATCGCATTCTCTCCTCGTGAGAAATGACAGCGTCATACTCACACATCGGACAGATGAGGCGATCGGTTACGTGTAGATCGTGTCCCCCTATTTCAAAAATATGGCTGCATTGCTGATTGCTGCACGTGAAATTGAACTTGACGTTGCTAGCGTCCTCGCGCCGAGGTGGTCGATCGCGCCGACTAGACATGCCGCCCCCGTCAAGCGTATATACCGTGTAACTACGGAACCGGTTCATAACCGGCGGCCTTCATGCAGCTAATCCATACGACGAGATATTTGATCTCCGGTGAACCTTGGCCAACTGGCGCCATATTCGCGGTGACCGCGCACTTAGCTTTGTCCTGTTCAAACTGTTGATCAGTAACGGGGGAGCCCACATGACGCCACGGCCTCGACATGTACCAGTTCAGAGAACCGACTGGCGCAGTCGCCTTCGTGGTCGGCTCAAGTTGTGGTGACTGAGGTGGGGTCTGAAAGCCCATTGTACTGATCATCGCCAATACAACTGCCGTCAGTTGATTTGCGTGCATGGCCTCGAACCTTAGACGTTCGCAACAGTATCACTGTACGCGCATGCTCCCACTACTGCGAGTTAGGGTGCGGACCTGCGACGTCAGGCCACATCATCATGATGGGAATTCCAGACTTCATAAGACCGGTGCGTCAGGGCCTCAGATGCATCCTCTGCATGTTTTATGCGGTCCTTAATCCCTTCCAGGCAGGAGTCGAGACCACGCAATGAACTGAGCGTATCCCATGAAGCGAAGGTTTCGAGGGCTGCGCGCGTAGCCAGGATCAAGTCGGGATCAGGCGGCGCGATGCGCTCCAGAGCGAGCAGCGCGCCTTCTATGCGCCGACCGGTGAGGATGAAATCTCCCGCGACGGCCGCGCGCGGCCCAGTATCCTCTTCCTGCAATCGATGCTTTTCGAGGTTCGCCGCGCGGGTGAGTTGCGCGATGATGTTGATGCCGGCGTTGACGTATCCTGTCACCGCCTCCCTACGAGCAGTAATCCGGGCTTCTCGTCCACGCCGTTCTTGTTCGGCCAGCGCCTTGCGGTCGCGAGCCTCGGCTTTCTGTTCGGCCTCAAGCGCCTCCGCTTTGGCCTTGTTCGCCATGGTATTTTCCCGGACGGCCACCGCGAGCGCGACAATCAAAGCGAATAGCGACAGCGTACCCTGGTTCGCTTCCGCCACTGGCAACCACGTCAACGAATCTACCATCGGCCATTCCCACCCTCTTTGACTCCAGCCGCGCGCATCATATCGCCCACCGACCTACCGCCGAGGACGCACCGGGCGACAACGCGGTCATAGCTGCGGTGATCGGCGACGCACGAGATCGTTTTGCCTCTGGTGATCCTTTCCAGCGTCGCCTTGGCCTGAGCCCCACCTGGAGCGTGAAGTTCCGGGGCGTAGAAATCCTCCAACCGCACCTCCACCCACCGGTCGGTTGAGGTACCGAGCGCGACACATAGGCTGTCGCCGTCCCCGACATACGAGACAGGACCAGTGAACCGGGCGCCGTCATGTAGGTGAGCGGGCATCGGTCCACGGTCGGGAATCGCCTTGCATGGATCGGCGAGTGCGGGAGCTGCTGACACCAGCACCAAGCCTCCGAGAATGTATGCAAGCTTCATTTGGAGCTTTTTCCGAGAGGAGCGGGTGTATAACGCCACGCCATCTCAGTTGAACCTTTGTGCTGGGCTATGGTGAGTTCGATCAACTCTCCCTCGTCCTCTCCACCGCATTGTTCACAGCGGAAGCGAATGACAATGCCGTCGCGGCGGGCGCTCGGATTACCCGAATCTTTCGAAACGACTTCATCCATCGTCACGCTGCGTCCGCTCGCAACCGTCTTGACGAGCGTTTTGTCGTCTTCCCCTCGGTCGAAGATCGTGACGTCCAGGTGATGCAGGAAAAAGGCGCCGCAACGCGGGCACGCCACGTCTGACGACGTGCCGTTGTTGTGCATGAGCACGTTTGGGGTGGTGATGATATTGGGCATGCTTACGCCCTCCCGGCGAAAAGTTGCGGAAACACTACCCCATCGCGAGTTACAAGGTGAAGCTCTCCATTTGCTCCGCCGAATTATCCCGCTTATGGCGCATCCGCCTGCCGCGCCCGTCGCATGCAGTCCGAGGGATCGGCGCGAAATTCCGCCACGTCACACAGCCTGATCCCCTTCGCGGCCGCCCTGGCTTTGCGCCGCTCCTCGGTAGCGTTGGCCTGATCGAACTTCGCGAACAGGGAGTCCCAAGTCGCGGGTGTGGTGGAGCGGACCTGATTGCATCCCATGGCCTCCCAATACGCAGGGCTGGGGTCATCGATAAGGCTGGAACCAGAGTCGCCAATGAAGGTGACGGATCGCTTCACGCCCGCTGCGGTCCGCGCTTCGGTACAGGACGTGCGTTCGTCGGGGCGCCACGTTCGAATTGACAGGCCGTTCGATGAGGCTGGTGGGGCTTCGCCCAGCGCGGCTGACCACGCCTTGGGGTCGCCCAGGCAGTTGCCGCCAAGCGGACACGGCGCCGCCAAAACGGCACCGGGATAGACGAAAAGAAGAGCGATTGTCGCCAGTCGACCGAGGCGCATGGGTGACCCCTAGTAGTTGAACAGGGTCTATCTTGCCTATCAAGAGTTACCAAAATAGGCAGAATGGATCCTGGAGCCAAACTGCCTGCCGCCGCCACATTCCGGGATGGATTGGGCGGCGATCGTTGGAGCGAATATTCGCCGGCTGCGTAAGGCGAAGGGCCTGACGCAGGAGCAGCTTGCCCACGAGTCAGGGGTGGCGATGCGGTACGTCGCCGGCGTCGAGCGGGGCGAAGAGAACCCGTCGCTTAAGTTCCTAGTGAAAATCGCAGAAGCGTTGGGAGCGGAACCAGCTGTGTTGCTCGCGCCAAGCCTCGCTAAACAAGCTGGCGGCGAGTGAGAGGCACCGCTGAAGCGTGTGCAACTAAAGGTTTGGTAAGGGGTGTTGCCTACCCTGATCCGGGGCGCTGCTTGCGCCTGCTTTTCCTTCATGGAAGTGACACATGCCTGGCCGTCCGACCGAAAAACTATTTGTAGTTACCGACATACAAAGCGAAATACTAGTAGATGGTCCTAAATTTAAATCACCGCCAGCAACAATTGAATCCGTCGAAATATATAATTTTCATGATGGCCAGAAAGATAAAAATAAGTTCCCGGATGGTTTACACGATTTTAATTTGACCTGCGGTGGCGTCGATTGTTCCAGGATAATATTGGAAGGATGGACCTTAGAGGCGGCCAAAGACTGGTTTACAAGCTCAAAACCAATGATAGCGCGTTGCGAATGTGGTGCGTATAACGCATTACCGGGTAGAATGGTCGACCTCTAAGCTACATCCCGCGATAGCGTTGAATGAGCCCGCCAGACTGCAATAAGTTCCTCTAGAGTGACGCTCCTGTCTAGATACGGGAACCGATCTGGATAGTTGGCGGGCCGGTTGATCGTAAAAGCACGTCCGTCGGGAAGGCGGTAAACCGTTTCGACGGTTTCATTGGATTTGGAAATTACATTCATCATCGCCATGGAGCCGTGATCAAGGTTGAATCTTGATTTTCCCCCGGATTTTCAAAATGTCAAGAATTGTACCCAAGCGCATGAGCTAGACTCGATCTATATCGTCATGAAAATTCGGAAATTTTGGAAATATCTCTCGATCAAACACTCTGATGGTGGGTAACCCCATCGCGAGATAGCAGAGGATCATGAACGCGGCTGAGAAATTGCCCCGATTGATCTTGTTCCGCAGATTTCGTTCGTTCTCCATTTCACCAAGTTTGTTCAGGCCGTCTGCCAGGGACGCGTAGGTGAAGCCGTGTCGCTTCATATCGGCTTGTAACAACCGCTTCACTAGCTCTGAACTGTTAATCGCTTGCATTGCGCATCTCCAGGCGTGCAGGCGCATCATATTTGATGCGATTTCGCTTGACCATCTGAATTTTCGCCGCCAAAAGTGCATTAGCATCAAATATGATGCGTTTGCACCAGAAGGCAATTGTCGCAGCACTTTCTCCTCAGCGCCAAAGCGCGAACACTAGGTGTCGTCGAGGTCGCTCGCATGAGCGACGACGAGGCCTATGCCGCGTTCAAGGCGATCCGCTTTGCGGAAAACGGTGGAGAGCCGTTCTGCCCCCAATGCGGCTGTGACGCGATCTACGAGTACCGCGTCCGCCGACTTTTCAAGTGCAAGGCGTGCGAGAAGCAGTTCACCGTCACCTCTGGCACCACCTTCCGCAGCCGAAAGATGTCATTCCAGGACATCTTGTCCGCGATCCTGCTGTTCGTGAACGGCGTGAACGGCCACGCCGCGCTCCGGCTGAGCCGCGATCTCAATTGCTCCTACAAAACAGCCTTCGTTCTCCAGCACAAACTTCGCCGCGCGATGGCGGCGACGCAGGCCGAACACACCCTCACGGGCGTGGTGGAGATCGATGGCGTCTACATCGGTGGGCACATCCGACCAGCGAACATGAAAGCCGACCGCGCCGACGGGCGGAAAGAGTACAACCGCAAACGCCGCTCGATCGTCACCATGCGAGAGCGTCGCGCTGGCGGCCGGTCGCGCGCGGTCGTCGTGAAGGACGAGAAAGCCGCCATTCCCGCGATCAAGGAGATCGTCCATCCAAGCGCGCACGTAGTGACGGACGACCAGACCGCCTACAATCGCTTCTTCATCCCCTTCGCCGACCACTCATCCGTAAACCACACCAAGGGGATGAGCATCCAGGGTGTCCATATCAACGGCGTCGAGGCGCAGCATTCTCGCATCCGCCGAGGCGAACGCGGTGTGTATCTCCAACTCAACGCGGCGCACGCCCAGCGCTACGCCGACGAGATGTCATGGCGCGACGATCACCGCCGCATCAGCAACGGTCAGCAATTCCGGAACGTCCTGGCGCAGGCAACCGCGTTGCAGCCCGACGCGGAACTGGTCGGGTATTGGGAGAAGCGTCCGGCCTGGCTCCTCCAGATCGGGGCGCGGCGCGGGCTAAGGGAACTGACGCGGCGCAAGCGGGGGCGGCAACAGGCTGCCAAGCTCGCACGTGAGCGGTCCACCTGATCGGCTTGCCGCCGTCGCTGTCGATCTGCCTATCAGCGAGAAGCTGTTTGAACGAAACCGTGATCCCGCTCGCCAATTTGGCAATCAGCCGGTTGTCGTTCGGACGCAGGCCAAATCGAGGAGCGATCTCCTGGGCCAGCTCATGTGCGGTTCGCGGTGCCTTGGCCAACTTCAATGCCTTGTACGCTGTCTTTGTCAGGCCGTAGCGGGGCCGGACACGAGGCCTCTTCGGCGTGAGATGGTGGTGCGTCCATTCCGCGTCGAACTCGACGCGAATGCGCAAGCTGATACGGTCCATTCTGTACCGCAGGTCCGCCTTGCGCGCGGTGATCTCGCGGTCGGCTTCCACGATCGCCGCCAGCCCGATGATGGGCTCGATCGCCTCGTCAGCTACTTCGTATTCGCCCAGGAGGCGCGCGTAATCGCGCTCTAGGGCGGTGAGAATTCTCGGGTTTGCCATAACGACAACACACCACCGTTCGCTCAACGGTACGTCATCAGGCGCGGCTAACAGCCAGTTAAAGTAGTGTTTTTGTCGCCGGACTCGCCTGAGCAGGGGAATCGCTACACGTTTTGATAACGATTGCGACCGCTATCCACACCCTATCCACAACAGCTTGCGTTCACCCGCGTTCGGGCTACTAGCGGTAGGATAGGGAGGCGCGGTAAGATCGGCGATATCGGAATTATGGTAAACGAAGGAGCAAGAACGAAACGGGCACGTAGTTCAACCCAGTGGGTTGATAGGAGAGGAATGCGCGGACCAAGTTATCAGGCCGGGACCGACATCACCCCTCTCCTCAACATCGCGAGCGACGTTGTGCGATCTCCGTACCGCGCATCCCCGCGTGGGAGCAAGGTCGGCTGTCCACAGCGTCAGGAATCTTCCTGTTCAACATCTGTGGACAACTTACATGACCCTCAAACCGGGTTCGAATAGCGGCCGCAACGGCGGCATTTTCCAAGAGCAAGGCCCGCGCGGCGGCTCCCGACCGAACTACACGACGGTGCCGGATAACACCCGGCTCCCGCCGACCAGTTCGCCGGGCTCGACGTGGAAGCCGACCCACCGCACTCCCGACAGCAAACGCTAGAGGGAGGCGAACATGGTCGAATATCCGCAACGCCCGATCGTCCCTGAAATGCCGTATCGGCCGACTTCGCCGCCCCAGCGGCCGTCGTTCCCGGACCGGCCGTTCACGCCGCCGGCGCCGCGTCCGCGCTAGGCCCAACGATGGCGCCGGCCTGTCCGGCGCCATCAACCCTGCCCTCTGGAAAATGAGAGAGAAGATGGCTGACGCCCAAGTGACTTGCATCACGAAACCCAACCGCAGCAGCACCCATGAAGCGGTTACCCACCTCGGTGGCGCCAATTGGCGCTGGACCGCGCAAGATGTGATCGCTTCCATCGAGGCCAAGACGAACACCTTCTACACGTTGGTTGGCGGGAAGCGCGCCGACGTTGGCGTTGTGAACGGTAGTCACGGCAAGTACCTGCGCACTCATGCTGACAATCAGTGGAATGACAATCTACTGGCTCTCGCGGAATGCCCTTAGCTTAAGCTCCAGGATGCGAACCCGGTTCGCATTCTGGATGTCTGTTCGAGTAAGCCGCCAAGGCACGCCGGGCGATAAGGGAGAAGTTTGGTCTCCAGTAGTCCAGCCCACGAGGACAATATGGCTGATACTTTTGAAATCGGGGACGTCGTTCGCCTGAAATCAGGCAGTCCGCCTATGACGGTGACGAACGTCGGTGAGGCCGCCATGACTGGCGTGCAGAGCGTTTGGTGCGTCTGGTTCGATCAGAAAATGAACCAGAAGGATGGGGTTTTTCCGCTCGGAACGGTTGAGAAGGCTGGAGCTTGACCATCGTACCCAATCCGTCGGCTAACTTCAACTGGGAAGCGCTCTCAGCGTTGGCAACGCTGGCTGCCACCCTGGCCGCGATGGGGATCGCGCTAGCTACCCATCTGGTGGACAGGCACCGGAGGCGGGAGGTTTCCATGAGCGCCTTGAAGCTCGCTGGCAAAATCTCGAATGACGCCATAGCGTTTTTCAGGATGATCGCTGCACAGGAAACAGCTTCGACCTCAAGTCATAGAGCCAAGTTCATCGTCGGCGGGGCTCAAATGCAAGAACTCTTCCAGAATATGAGTGAGCTTCGACTGATTGATCTTCCGACATTAGCATCTATGGATGCTTACAGTCGTATCCGATCTTATGTGAAGAGCTACGAGAAGGGGTTGGAGGTGCTTATCAACGTTCCCGGCTCCGCCGGGAGGGTCGATACATCTAGCCATCTCCAAGGGTGCATCGCAGCGGCGGACACAATCAATTCGGAATCGAAGGCGTTCGCCATTCAAAAACCCCGCCGCATCGGAAGGGCAAAGCCGTGAACAGAGCTGAGAGAAGGCGTACAGACCGTGAAATAAAGAAGGCAATAGCCTCTGGCGGGGATAACTGCTCACTCTGCGGTGATAATCTAAAACATAATACAAAGACCTATTATGGTAGGCCCGCTAATGGAAAGATGTCCGTGGCGGGAGAATGCTGCGTGGACAAGTTGGAAGAGATTTTTGGCGCAGGGCTGTTTGTCGATAACAAGTACGACTTCTTGAGCGCGCCTAAAGAGGGGAGCGGTAATCCGAAACGAGATATTCCGCCGGACCAAATTGAGAATGCCGTAGCGGGGTTCCAGTCGTTCATCAAAAGTACTGACGAACTGGCTGCGGACGTTTCGAAGAGGGCTGGCACTTCCAGCTACCCAAATCGTATTAATAGGCTCGATTCTCCGTGGAAAGCCGACGACGCCGCGTGGTTTAAAGCGAACGCCGCCCGATCGCATCGTCTTCGGCCCATCTTTCCGGGAGAGGGCGAGACACTACCGCCAGAATATATGAGCACGGCTCTTCCGCCGCGCCACGAAATTCAGATTCTCGTCCGCCAAGTAGAACCGGGTCAACGGATCAGGACGGCATTCGCCCGAAATCTCGATGTCCCGATCCCTGATGCCGAAGCCATTATACACGCCCTCTTCGACACGATGTTTAGCCGACGAGATGCAGATCGCATCATCAGTGTCGCTGAGGTTGCCAGCTTGGCGACGAAATACGCCACCCCAACAACCGATTCATGACGCTACGCCAGTTCAAGAGGAGCATGAGAATGATCACGCCAGGGTTCTACAACCTCGTCAGCCTGGAAAATGGCGATGAGACCAGTTGGGGGCGGGCCGAGGTCTTGGAGGTGGAGGGCACCTTGATCAAAGTGCGCCGAGGCAACCAAATCCAAATCCTGAACACGGCCGCTTCGACCTTCATCAGCGCCACGCCGGTCAAAGCGCCCTCGACGGAAAACGCTTTTGCGGAGTTTAACGTCCTGCCTTCTGGGGAATCATAGTGAAGCTGACTCAGTATAGCGTCACCGACCTGAAGCAGGCGGCTGAGCATCTCGCGGATGTCGAGCGGCAAGTCGGCGAAACTCTTCGGGAAAATCCTAATGCGGATTTGGCGCTTGTGATCGCGATCCTCCAACGAGATCGCGCGGAACTCACGGCAGAGATCGAGCAGCGGGTCGCGGACGGTAGGCTGTAGCGCGGACGCCTCAGGCCGCTAGGTGTGTTTCCGCCATAAGAGCGCCGAATTCGGGAAGCTCGTCCAGGAACAGCACCCCGTTGTGGGCCAGCGACACCTCGCCCGGCTTGGCCTTCAGCCCGCCGCCGGTCAGGGCGGCCATCGAGGCGCTGTGGTGCGGGGCGCGGTAGGGCCGGGCCCGGGTCAGGGTTCCCTTGGCGATCAGCCCCGCCACCGAATGGACCATCGAGGTCTCCAGCAGCTCGTGCGAGCTCAACGGCGGCAGCAGCCCCGGCAGGCGCTGGGCCAGCATCGACTTGCCCGAGCCGGGCGGGCCGCAGAACAGCAGGTTGTGCGACCCGGCGGCGGCGATCTCCAGGGCCCGCTTGGCGTGCTCCTGGCCCTTGACGTCGCGCAGGTCCCGGACCGCCTCGCCCTCGACCACCGGCCCGGGCGACGGGGCCGACAGCACCTGGCCGCCGCGGAAATGGTTGATCAGCGCCACCAGCGAGCGCGGCGCCAGGATCCGCGTGCCGCCCGCCCAGGCCGCTTCCGGCCCGCAGGCCTCCGGACAGATCAGGCCCAGGTCCATCGCCCCCGCCGCCATGGCCGCCGGCAGGGCCCCGGCGCAGGGCGAGATCCGTCCGTCCAGGGACAGTTCGCCCATCGCCGCCCAGCCGTCGAGCGCGTCGATGGGGATCACGCCCATGGCGGCCATCACCGCCAGGGCGATCGGCAGGTCGTAGTGGCTGCTTTTGACGGATTGCGGATTCCTATCGTCATTCTAGGGGCCGTCGATGCGCGGAGATCTCCAAACGCGCAGCGGATCGACGGACCCTAGCAGCACTGCCTTTCAGCCGCTTTCTTTCTACCGATCGAGCTCGCTCGATCGGCTCTGAGACAGTTCAGTTAAATGGGCTGGTCGATCTTCTGGCTCATGCGCTGGCTCGCCAACTGTTCGGCGATCAATCCCAGCAGCCATTCTTAATGGTGCAGCGTGCAGCTTACCGACGCTCCCGTACCCACGTCGGCGCAAGAGCTAGCGGCAGCGACTATAGGCAATACTGCCGCCACCAGATGTGATTGATCAAAGAGTGGATCGCCGTTCGGGTCAGCGTTTAGTTTGGTCCGCCCCGTTCCAACGCCAGTCATTACCCAGCCGATAGCTGCGCAAAAGCCCATGGTGAACAACATCGGCAACATTGGACTACCCCTTAGGTCACTGCGGCTTGTTAGAGTTGTGCTCGAGCACCTCCCACATGCAACCGACAAGAAAGCGCATAACTCGTTTGTGGAGACTAGCGCATTCGGCTGATCTCCCCGCGTCTACTACGGAATTCATTGTGTGGTCGACGATGGCGACCTGCACCGCAAGGCGTGCATCAAGCTCTTTGCCGGCCACGGCATCAACGAGCGCGTCAATCAGCGCAGGTACCTCGATAGAGGGGACACCCCTTTCCATCTCGCCTTCCTGCTGCACACGAGCGGTGTGAATATCACACTGATCATGTGTAGATCGCTCCGCTGTTCCCCGCAGCCTTCCGAGCGTGGCCGACACAGAACTCCAAAATTTTGGGCGAAGAATACGCCATCTTCGGCGCGCAGCTGAGCTCAGCCAGGAAGAATTAGCGGATCGTGCCGGACTGCACCGAAACTATATCGGCGGCATCGAGCGCGGCGAACGAAACGCCGGCTTGAAGGCAGTGTACGCGTTGGCCAAGGGGTTGAATTGCGAGCCGCGCGAGCTGTTCGAGGTCTGAGCGTTGCCCATCGCCGGCGAAGGTGGGATCCGATACGCTGTCGGACAGGGGCCAAGGTGTGCGCGCAGGCGATCCTGCGCGGGGAGAGCGCGAGCGCCAGGGCCAGTGTCTGCTCGTGGCGCAACCCGGCCGGCGAAGCAGACCTTCGGATCGGCGGAGAAGGGTGGAAGGGCGAACTTGGCGCGGCGCCATATGCGGACTATCGGCGCGCCGATGGTCCAATTTTTCGTTGCGCGAACGCCTTGATGTGGTCAAGTTATGGTTGATCGGATTGTCGCGCGGGGACGTATCAATGGTTTGTTGGCAAAAACTGGTCGTGATCGTTGCCGGGATTGCCACGCTGAGCTCACCCGCAGGGGCTCTGGCCGCCAGCACCGTCACCTATACCTACGATGTTTTCGGCCAGTTGGTCGCGTGCAGCAGCACCGCTGGTCGGTCAGTGTCCTACACCTACGATGCCGCGGGCAATCGCACGAACATGACGTCCACCGGCACAATCGCGCTCAACACGCCCTCGAACGCCCCCAGGGCCACGCCGGCATCCGACGGCCATGGAGGAGCCGCCCTCGCCCAAGCCGCTCAGCCAAGGCGCGCCGTTCGGGCGCGCTGAGGCTTAATTCTTCATGGCTTTCGGCGGGCTCGGCCAAGGTCGCGCGCCACCGCCATGTCATTAATCTATAAATTTAGATATCTAAATTACACCCCTTGCGGCAGCTGAACTTCCCCCTCTAAGGTCCAGCTTGGGAAGCTCGGGGGGTTGCTTTGCTGGAACGAACTGCGGGAACGGTCCGCGCCAAGACCATGACGTCGGGCGCCCAACGCTCCGTCGTCAGAGCAGCGGCGGGTACTCAGCCGAAGCCGGGCCTTCGAGTCTGGCTGGCCCTATCGGCGTTGCTGTGCGGCTCGACCTGCCTGACCCCGATCGCCCTGGCCCAGGTCACCGATCCACCCGTTCACTCGTCGATTGACCAGAACGGCTTCGATTTCCTGTCAGGCGCGCTTAGGCGCACGACGGCCCACATGACGGTTGGGGATGAGGCCGCCGGAGGGCTGACCTACGTCACGCGCTCCGCGTCCAACAGCGTCGGCAGCGGCACAACGGCGGCGGGCTATATTAGTTCGGTTGGCGGGGTCTTTAAGGTGGTTATCGGCTTTTCGGCCGAGCGGTTCAGCGGAACCTATGTCCCTGAAGAACAACGCGGATCGTCGTTGTCTTATTCGGCCACGACCCAGACCTACACCTATAAGACTGCAGAAGGCCTGACGGCCTATTTCACGAAGGCGCTGAGCGCGGGGCCGCGCTATCCCGCCGGTCTATCATCAATCGTCAAGCCTGACGGCACGGTCATCACCTACAATTACAAGACCGTTACTACCTGTAGCGAGACTCCCGAAGGCGGGACTGTCTGCAGCAACAGCTATCGCCTCAACGCGATCGACAGCAGTGCCGGCTATCAGATCCGCTTCAATTATACCGCCGAGGCGCTTACCAGCGTGGTAGGGCTGAACACGGCTACCTACTACTGCGATCCAACCCTTGACGCCTGTGCGAATATTCCCTCGAACGCGCCGCGCCTGATCTACACACACTCGGCGGACTGGTTGTCCCAGACCGTCACCAACGAAAAGGGTGAATGGGTTACGGCGACCACCAACGGGATGGGACAGCTTCAGTCGGTCGCCTCGTCCGGCGCGCCGACCATCACCTACGGTTACGCCACCAGCACCGCCTCCTCACCGTCCTCAATCTCAAGCGCCGGACGCACCTGGCTCTACAACTACAATGCCACAACTGGCACGACGATTGTAACTGATCCGCTGAGCCACCAGACAACCATCCAAACCAACAGCTTCGGCATCACCAGCGAAACCGATCCGCTGAGCCACGTGATCTCGCGAACCTATGACGCCTCGGGCCGCCCAGGAACCGTGACTTTCTCCGAAGGCAATTCGGTCCAGTACGCCTACGACGCGCGGGGCAACGTCACCCAGGTCACCCATGTGGCCAAGCCAGGCTCGGGCCTGGGCAATATCGTCATCTCGGCGGGCTACGACGCCACCTGCGCCAATCCGGTCACCTGCAACAAGCCCAACTGGACCCGGGACGCCCTGGGCGCGCAGACCGACTATACCTATGACGCAACCCACGGCGGCATCTTAACGGTCACGGCCGCGCCGCCGACTGCCGGCGCAGTGCGCCCACAAACTCGCCTCAGCTATGCGCAGATTCCGACCTACGGCCTCAACAGCGCCAGCGCCCTCGTCCAGATCGGCACGATCTGGGCCGCGACAGGATCATCGGCCTGCGCGACCAACGCCTCATGCGCTGGCGCGGCCGAGGAGAGCAAGATCAGCATCGCGCGGTCAGGCGGCACGAATTTGCTGCCGGTTTCAACGACCCAGACCGACGGCGCCGGTTCACTAGCGGCCACCACCAGCTTCACCTACGACAACATCGGCGCGCTGCTGACCGTTGATGGTCCGCTGGCTGGCGCCGTCGACGTCACGCGCTACCGTTACGACACCAACGGGCGGTTCGTTGGTCTCGTCGGTCCCGATCCAGATGGCGCGGGCAGCCCATTGAAGAACCGCGCGCTGCGCTACTCCTATGACGCCGCTGGCCGGCCGATCATCATCGAGCAAGGCACGGTGAACAGCCAGTCGGACACGGACTGGGTCGCGATGACCGCCCTAAGCCAAGATTTAACGAAGTATGATTCCGCGGGTCGCCCGACGCACAGCGCCTACAGCACCGGGGGCGCGCTGCGCTCTGTTGTCCAGTACAGCTATGACAACGCCGACCGGCTTGTTTGTTCCACGGTTCGAATGAACGCCTCGATCTTCGGATCCTATCCGAGCTTCGGCTCTCTGCCGGCGTCGGCTTGCGATCTGGGGACCCAAGGCGCTGACGGACCCGATCGCATCAGCTATCGGACCTACGACAACGCCGACCGGCTGCTGTCAGTCACCGCGGGCTACGGCACGGCAGCGCCACGTGTCGAGGCCGCCGCCAGCTATACGGCCAATGGCCGCCAGGCGACCATCACCGATGGTAAGGGCAACGTGACGACTTACGAATACGACGGCTTCGACCGGCTGGCCAAGGCGCGCTATCCCAACGCGTCGGGCGGCGGAAGTTCGACGACCGACTACGAGCAATACACCTACGACGCGGCCGGCAAGGTTCTCCAGGACCGTCGCCGCGATGGCAACGCCGTCAACTTCTCCTACGACGCCCTGGGGCGGCTGACCTACAAGGACGCCCCCAAGGGCTGGTACTATTACGACAACCTAAACCGCCCGACCTACACCTACGCTGGCGACAACGCCGAGCAGATCATGCTGCAATCTTACGACGGCTTAGGACACCCGACCGTCGCCTACGACTATCGGGGCGGCAACTGGGTCCCGCTCACCAGCAGCTACGACCTGGCTGGCCGGCGCACCCGCCTGCAATGGTCGGACGGGTTCTATGTCGATTACGACTACGACCTAAGCGGGGCCATGACCGCCATTCGCGAGAACGGCTCGTTCACCCTGGCCGCCTACGCCTATGACGACCTGGGCCGGCGGACGGCGGTCAATCGGGCCAACAGCGCCCAGACCTATTACGGCTATGACGCCGCCTCGCGGCTGGCCGGTCTAACGCTGGACTTGGCCGGCACGGCCCAGGACCAAGCCTACGGCTTCACCTACAACGCTGCTGGACAGATCAAGGTGCGGACCTCCAGCAACGACGCCTATCGCTGGACCGGCGGTGGGGAGGTCAGCCGTTCCTATACGATCAATGGCCTCAACCAGACGATCACGTCGGGCGCCAACGCCATCACCTATGGCGGCAAGGGCAACCTGGGCTGTGACGCGTGGAACGCCGCGGCGGGTCAATGCCAAGGAAGGTCCTATGCCTATGACATGGCAAATCGGCTGACGATCGTGTCCGGAGGGGGCAGCGCCACCCTCTACTACGATCCGGCCGACCGGCTGGGTCAGATCTCCGGCGCGACGACCACCAAGTTCCTCTACTCGGGCACGGACCTGGTCGGCGAACTGGATGCCTCGAACACCCTGGTGCGCCGCTATGTCCCCGGGCCAGGGACCGACGAGCCGGTGGTCTGGTACGAAGGCGCCGGGGTGGGGGACCGGCGGTGGCTGCTGGCCGACGAGCGCGGCTCGGTGGTGGCGGTGACTAACGGTTCGGGCGCGGCCAGCACCATCAACACCTATGACGAATATGGCGTACCGGGGGCGAGCAACGTCGGCCGCTACCAGTACACGGGGCAGACCTTCGTCTCGGAACTGGGGGTCTACAACTACAAGGCCCGGATGTACTCGCCGACCCTGGGGCGGTTCATGCAGACCGATCCGATCGGATATGATGATGGGATGAACTGGTACGCCTACGTGGGCAATGATCCGATCAATTTCAGCGATCCTTCAGGACTCCAGCTCGTTCAGGCTTATTGTGGCGGGGTGGCGTTTAATGTTCCCGGCGGTCCAGGTGAGGTTGATGGTATCGGCGGGGGGCCGAAGAGCTGTGGCATGATCGACCTAAGTAGACTTGTGAGTACCTCATATCTTAGCCCCCTCATTACTCTTTCTGGCGGCTTGACAGCGAAAGATGTTCGCGAGGCGGCTAAAAAAATATACAGCGAAATCTGTATTGGGTCGATCGACTCGCCTGGTGATCCGGTAGGCGCTATATCTGACAGAGCTTCAAGGGCGTTAGGTGCTGGTATTGGAAGCTTGACCGGAGGGGTCGTCGGCAAGGTCACTGAAAATGTGGCGAAAGGAGCCGCCAAGAGCATCGGTTTTGAGATCGGCAGCGCGAGCAGAGTCGTCGGCGGCGCCGTAAGAGGTGGCCAGTTTGGAGAGAAAACGTTTGGCAGGTTAGGTATAGTAGGAATGTTTGCCGGAGGGGTGCTCGGAGCTATTTACGAGCCTGAAATTACCAAATTCAAAGATGATCTAAAGCTCAGGCTTTGCGGAACGAAATGAAATGAAAATCCTAATAATTACCCTGTCAGGGGCGTTATGGTTCTCCATAGCTGTCACTATTTTTTATTTTGTATTTGCCATTCTAGACAACTCTGGCGTTCCTAGAATCATAGAAGGGGTGGCTGTTGGGGCGTTTGCTGTTATTTGCTGGGCTGCTAATGTACATTTTGTACGGTTAATACTCAAAATTTTCCGTATTAATTAAAGCGAGCTGGTAGTTACTCTTCAATGATTGGCTCATTCATTGGGAATTCAGACATTTGTTGTTTTGATGTGATCTTACCCTGCTGTCTGAAAGCATAGTCACACACTCTTTTATTCGGACGCGGTGAAGTTAGGTCGACGAAAAGATCCGCGTGATGACGGCGTCTCGGGGCGGTGTTGTCAGCTTAACTGAAGCGCTGTGAGCCTCTTTGGCTGGACACGGTTCGTTGAGGCGGTCAGAAGGGCGCCATGCGTGCTCTGTCCTTCAAGCGTCACCGGTTCCGGTCTGACGTTATTCGCCATGCGGTGTGGCTGTATTTCCGCTTCACCCTGAGCTTCCGTGACGTCGAGGAGCTGCTGGGCCAACGCGGGATCGAGGTCAGCTACGAGACCATCCGCTGCTGGACGATCAAGTTCGGTCCGCAGATCGCCGGGAACCTGAAGCACCGCCGGCCCGCACCGTCGCCACGCTGGTACCTGGACGAGATGGTCTGCAACGTCGGCGGTCGCAGGATGTATCTGTGGCGCGCCGTCGACGACGAGGGTGAGGTTCTCGATCTGGTGATGCAGCGGCGGGGGGATACGGCCGCCGCCCTGAAGCTGCTCAAGCGTCTATTACGAAATCAGCCCATTGATCCGGTCTTGATCACGACCGACGGGCTCGGCTCCCACACTACGGCGCTGAAGAAACTGGACCTGATCGACCTGCACCGCCCCGGTCGATTGCGTGAAAATAACCGCGCCGAAAACTCTCACCTGCCGATACGACGACGAGAGCGGAAGATGCAGGGGTTTAAATCTCAGGCCTCCGCTCAGCGGTTCCTGACCACCCACGCGGCGACCTACAACACCTTCTATCTCCAGCCTCACCTGATCCGTCGCCAGACGCCTCGCCGGTTCCGCAGCGAAGCCATGCGCGTCTGGAACGTTGCTGTGGCCGCCTGAGGTGGGTTCTTTGGCGCCTACCGCGCCTTGGTGGGCTTAACCTGACAACGCTCCACCGAGTTGCGCGAATGAACGCCGGCCGAGTCCGGTTGCAGGTTCGGCGGCGGTGCGACGGGCGGATCGGCGACGGTGATCGACGCCGTGGCCGGCGCGCTCTGGCCGCCGGGGCCATTGATCAGCGCATGGGCGACAAAGCTGTCCGCCTGAGTGCAGCGCCTAGCCATGTTCACCGCACCCCGACCTTGTCGACGCGGACATAGGCGTGGGGCCAAAAGTAGGTCCTAAACTCGATCGTATGGCCGGCGCGGACGGCCTCCAGGGTGAACGGCGCGCCGAAGGTCTGGTGCTGCAGGGTCAGCGCCCAGGCCCGGCGGGTCAGGGTGCGGTCGGTGATCACATCGCCCTGGGTGGCGTCATAGACTTCCAACCGCACGATCGGCAGCTCGTCATAGTCGTTGTTATCGATCATCAGGGTCCACAAGGCGGTGTGCTCGCCCGCGGCCAGAGAGCCCACATACGGCCCGTAGGTCATGAAGCCGGCGGCGCTGGCCGTGCTGGCGGCCCAGCCGTCGCCCTCGGCGAAGCCTGTCGTATGGCCAATGGCCGCCCCTTCGGCTTCCCAGCTGATCGTCGCCGCGCCCGCCTGGCCTCCCACCAGGGTGGGTAGGACCAGGCCGATCCGGTCGAGCTTGACGTAGGTCGACGGGACGTAGCGGGTATAGAACTCCAGATAGTGGCCCTTGCGCGCGGCCGGCAAGTTGAACGGCACGGTAAAGTATTCCGGCCGCGAGGCGACAGGCCAGTCGGCCAGCGTGATCGTGCGGCTGGCGATGGTGTCCATCTGGTTAGTGTCGAAGACGCTCAGAACCACGACGGGCTGGCTGGCGGGCAGAGCCGACACCGCCCGGGTCAGCTTCCAGACCGCGACATTGTCGCCCATCGGGGTGTTGGTCGCGTAGGGCCCGTAGGTCATCAGACCGTCCGCCGTGGTCGCACTGGCCGCCCAGCCGTCGCCGTCGGCGTAGCCGACCTGGTGCCAGGAGAGCTCCTCGGCTTCCCAGGACTGCAGAATCGGATAGAGCGGGCGATAGGTCACCGCCGTGCGATTTCCCGCCAGGTCGTAGGCGTAGGTCGTTTCCGATCCGATCTTCCGGGTCACGACCAGTTGGCCCTGGGCGTCGTAGGCGTAGTCCGACCTGTCCTGGGCCGGGGCGCTAGTCGCCAGCAGGGTCGCCGCGGCGGCGGCGATCAGGACGAATTTGAAGGGACGCATCGGATCAGGGCCGCTGGATCGTGAAGGTCGTGCGTACGGCCAGGCCGCGGCTGTCGACCACCACATAGGTGAAGGTCGTCCCGCCCGAGCCGATATTGGACACTTCCACCTGGTTGTTCCCCCCCAGCGCGCCAACGGCGCCGTTGGTGAACCGCTCGACCACGGTCAGCTTCAGGACGTCGCCGTCCTTGTCGACGCAGGCCGGAGCGGCCGAGACGGGATTGACCGTCGCCGTGACCGGACCGGCGTCCGCCGCGGTCGACAGCACCAGCACCTTGGCCCCGCACAGCGGCGCCATGCCCAGTTGGGCCGGCCCCGCCTGGCCAGCCGCCAATGCTCCGATCGGCGCAGCGACCAAGGTCGCGCCGAGCACTACGCCCAACAACAATCGCATCGAAATTCCCCACCAAGCCCCAAGGTCAAGCTTGTAACAGAGACCGGCAGGGTTGCACCAGCAGAAGACCTCATACAGGCCGCGACGTTCCTAATTCAACGCAGTCTGCCCCAGTTCGGTCACACCGGACAGCAACCCCGCCATCATCAACCCGATCAGCCCCCCCAGCAGGACGATCAGGGCGGGCCCCAGCAACCGCGCAGCCGCCTCGACGCCACGCACAGCGGCGTCTTCCTCCAGCTTGCCCGAGCGCTGCAGCATGCGTCCCAGAGCTCCGGTCGATTCCCCGACCGAGACCAGCCGCACGATGGTCGGCGGAAAGCTTTTCACGCCCTGCAGGGCCTGGGACAGGGACACGCCCTGGCGCACCTGCTGCAGCACCCTCTGCAGGCGGCTCCTGGCCAGGTCGGAGCGCACCCCGCGAATAGCCAGCCTCAGGGCCTCGCTCATCGGCGCGCCCGCCGCCAACATGGAGCCCAACGAGATCGCAAAGCCGCCGAACGCCAGGGCGCAGGTCGTACGCCGCCAAGGTCCCGTGAGCCACAGGCGGTCGAGCGGACCGCGCAACAGACCGGCCCGGCCGAGACCCGCCACCAGAATGATGACGGCTCCCAGGCCTCCGGCCAGCATCAAGCCCTGCTCGCGCAGCAAGCGGCTGGCCGCCAGCAGGCCCGACAGGATCGGCGCGCTCCCCTCGCCGCCGTCGCTGACCAACGGTTCCAGCGACGGCACCACGGCCAGCAGGATCACGCCGGCCGCCGCCAAGGTGCTGATCAGCACGAACAGCGGATAGGCCAGGGCGGCGACCAGTTGCTGACGCAGCTTGATGGCCGCCTCGAGCATCTCGCCGGCCCGACGCAGCGCTTGGGGCAGATCGCCGGCCGCCTCGCCGGCGGCGACCAGGGCGGCCACGAAGGCGTGGCGCGGCGCCAGGGTGCGGGCGAAGGCCGCATCCAGCGCCTCGCCGGCGCTGATGTCCTGCAGCAATCGGCGGCAGGCGTTGGCGACCCGCGAGCCCTGGGCGCGCGACAGCAGCACATTCAGCGCCGATCGCATGTCCGCCCCAGCGCTTAAGAGATCGGCCAGGCTGAGCAGGATCTCGGCGCTTTCGCGGTCCTGGAGGCCATGGTCGCCGCCGCGAACCTGGTTTCGCACCGGCCGCAGCTTGAGCGGCGACAGTCCCTGGCGGCGCAAGCGCTCGAAGGCGGCCTGTTCGCTGGGCCCCGGAACCTGGCCGCGAACGCGCTTGCCGTCGGCCCCGCGCGCGACATAGGCAAAGCTCTGGCCCTCAGTCATGGACCGCGCCCATCACTTCCTCCAGCGTGGTCTCCCCGCGCAAGGCCTTGTCCAGGCCGTCGGCCGCCATGCTGGCCAGACCCAGCTCATGGGCCAAGCGGGCGATCTCAGCCGCGGGCTGGCGATCGGCGATCGCCCTGAGCAGGAGGTCGTTGGTCAGGAAGGCTTCGGCGATCGGCACGCGCCCCCGAAAACCGGCGCCCTTGCAGGCCGAGCATCCCTGAGCCTGAAAGGTGCGCATCGGCGCGGCCAAACCCTGGTCGGCGACGAAGGCCAGTTCGGCCTCGGTCGCCGCTCCGGCCTGCCGGCAATGCGGACAGAGCCGCCGCACCAGCCGCTGGGCCACCGCCCCACGGAAGGCCGCCGCCAGTTGGTAGGGCTCCACGCCCATGTCCAGCAGGCGCGGCACCACGGCCAGGGCGTCGTTGGCGTGGATCGAGGCCAGCACTAGGTGTCCGGTCATGGCCGCCTGGATGGCCACCGCCGCCGTCTCCGGATCGCGGATTTCGCCCACCAGGATGACGTCGGGATCCTGGCGCAGGAACGAGCGCAAGGCCGCGGCGAAGGTCAGCCCTAGTTGCGGCGCGACCTGTGTTTGGGAGACATGCTCGAAATGGTATTCGACCGGGTCCTCGACGCTCAGCACCTTCTTGGGCGAACCGGTGAAGGTCTCCAGGAGGGCGTAGAGGGTGGTGGTCTTGCCGCTGCCGGTGGGACCGGTGACCAGGAAGATCCCGTGCGGCGCGCGGCCGGCCTTGCGCAACACCTGGGTGACGCCCTCGGCCAGACCAAGGCCTCCCAGGTCGAGGGGCACGGCGCTGCGGTCGAGGATCCGCAGCACGGCGGTCTCGCCAAACACCGTCGGGGCGGTGGCGACGCGAACGTCGACCGACTTGCCGCCGATCACAAAGGACGTGCGACCATCCTGCGGTAGGCGGCGCTCGCCCAGATTGAGGTTGGCGATCACCTTGATCCGCGACACCGCTGGCGCGGCCAGATCGGCGGCCACGACCCGATGGTCGATCATCCGGCCATCGACTCGCAGGCGCACGCGCAGGTCATGACGGCGCGGCTCGAAATGGATATCGGAGGCCCCCAGGGTGATCGCCGCCTCGAAGGCCTCGGCCACCAGGCGCGCGCCGCCGCCCTCGACGACCCCGTCCGACACCTGGTCGATCTCGCGGGCGAGGCGCCGCTCGTCGATCGCCTCGGCCGGCGCGGCCGCCTCGGGCCCGTGGCGTTCGTCGAACGCGCGGCGCCACTCCCCCGGACGCGCGGCCAGGACGCTGACCGTACGGTCGGTGGCGAAGACCAGGCCCGCCAGCGCCTCATCGTCCAATGGGTCACAGGCCGCGCAGACCAAGGCAGCTCCTGTCTCGTCGAGCGGCAGCAACCGGGCCCGGCGCAGGAAATCGGCTGTGACGCCCAGGTTGGCGATTTCGACGACCGCCGGCCGCAAGCGCGGCTCCCAGATCTCGCAGCCGGTCGCCTGGGCGTAGGCCTGCGCCAAATCCTCGTCCGACAGCGCGCCTAGCTGGTTGAGCACCTGCTCGACCGGCTGGCCGGTGCGCACGGCGACCAGCTCGGCGCGGGCGATGGCCGAACCCTCGACCAGGCCGCGTTCGACCAGCATCTCGACCAGGCGAGCGCGCGCTGCCAAGCGCGCGGGTCCGCGGGCGGCCGTCATGGGATCAGGTCTCCGAACAGGCCCGCCTGCAGCGCCAACCCGACCACCCAGCCGCTGGCCGCCAGGACCGGACCAAAGGCGATCCTGCCGTCGGCCGGCTTGACCAGACGCACCTGCGCCAGCCCTATGAGCCCCGCCAGGGCCATGGCCCAGGGCGTCGCCGCCCCCAGCCACAGGGCCAGGGCCGCGGCCAGCTTGACGTCGCCCAGGCCTAGGCCCGGATCGCCTCGCCGGGCCGTGAAGGCGCGGCGCAGCAGGAACAGGATCGCGCCCGTCAGGACAGCCGCCGCGAGAGCGGCCAGCAGCGCCGCTGGACCTCGCAGCAGCGCCAGGCCCAGGCCCAGAACGGCCACCGCCGCGCTGGCCAGATCCGGCAATCGGCGACTGGCGGCGTCGGCGGCGGCGGCGGCGATCAGCACCAGGCCCAGGGCGGCGGCGACCAAGGCCGGTCCGATCGGCAGGAACGCGACGCTGGCTATCGCCAGGCCCGCACCAAGAACCTCGCCGGCGAAATGGCCCGGATGGATCGGCGCGCGGCAATCGGCGCACGCCCCGCCCAGGCGAACGTAGGAAACGATCGGAACGGTGGCGCCGAACCCCAGCGGCGCGGCGCAGGCGTCGCAGCGTGAGCGCCCGCTCAGCGCCTGCTCGCCACGCGTCCAGCGCAGTCCGGCCGTGGCGGCGAAGCTGCCGACCACCGCGCCCAGCAGCGGGGCGGCGAAAAGCGCGGGGAGGTTCATTTGGGCGCGACCAGGTCGCGCTTGGTCCCCGTCCCTCCGGCCTTGCGGTCGGCGCCGAGGCTGACGACCTCGAAGGCCTGGTCATCGACGGCTCGATAGAGGATGGCGCCGGCCCAGGGATCCTTCAGGGCGCTGGCCGATTTGAGATAGGGCCCGGTCCAGCCCTCGACGTCGGCCGGCTCGTCGACCAGCGCCTTCAGGCCTTCACTGGCGGTCGGATAGCGGCCGACGTCGGAGTGGAACATCTCGACAGCGGCGGCCACGGACTCCAGTTGCAACTGGGCCGATTTGACGCGCGCGCGACCCAACTGGCCCATCAGGCTGGGGGTCAGGACCGCGGCGATCAGGCCGATGATCGCGATGACCACCAGCATCTCGGTCAGGGTGTAGCCGGCTTCCCGCCCGGGTCGCCCGCACCGCTCTGCCGAGCCTCGATGGTCTTGTCGCATGTCACGCCCTTCCCCGCGCTTCGCCCGAAGCGCCGCCATATCATCGCGCTGGGGCTCTGCGCCCGCCCGATCAATCTCACAATCCGCTCGTCCGTCCAGCCGTCTTGCGTGGCGGCCCGCACCCGCCAGATCTGTCCCGCCCGCGCGCCCCCCGGTTCCTGGTCAGGCTCGCGGGTCGCGCCCAGGCTGACGACCTGCGACCTCCCCCACGGGGAGATGGCGCTGGCCGCGCAAGCCCGCCAGGCGTCGCCGCGGTCGGCCGCCACGATCTCGTCGGGGGTCGCGCTCGCCGCCTCCAGCCCCGCCAACCGCAGTCGCGCCTCGCCCGGATCAACCGCGCCCAGCGCGGCCAGCGCCTTGTCATCGAGATCCCCCGCCGCGGTCAGCGCCAGCTTGGGCGCTTCCGGCTCGGCCAACAGGGCCACGCCCTGCGGATCAAGGCCGCCGACGCTCCAGACCAGTCGCCCCGAACCGGAGCTGTTCAACAGCCGCGCCACCGCCAGGACCTGAGCTCCGGACAGGGCGTATTCGGCCTGGCTGCGTCGATAGTCGGCCCGCGCCAGCTTCAGCACCGCGACACCGCGCATCACCAGGGCCGCCGCCAGAATGGCGATCGCCAGGCTGACCGTCAGGGCCGCGGCCGTGGCGTAGCCTGCATCGCGGCGATCCTCAGTGCGGCAGCAGGCCACGGCTCTCGATCTCACGCATGTCGGCCAGCAGGTCGCGCGTCATCAGGCTGGAGGCGGCCGGATCGCGCATGATCCTGACGGTCAGCAAAACCACCAGCTCGGTGCGCGCGCCCTCCTTGGACTTGGACTTGAACAGATTGCCCAGCAGCTTGACGTCCTTGAGGCCCGGAACGCCGCTGTCGGAGTCGCTGCGGCGATGACTGATCAGACCGCCCAGAGCGACGACTGCGCCATCCTGCAAGACGAGCGTGCTGGAAAGCTTGCGCTGCTGGATGGTCGGCGAGTCGATGCCGGAGGTCACGGTCTTGGCCACCCCGCTGACCTCCTGGGCGATGTCGACCACGACCTTGTCGTCGCCGCTGATGCGCGGCGTGACCTCGAGGATCACGCCGGTGTCGCGGTACTCCACCGTGTTGACGATAGCGGGCGAAGAGGTGGTGGTGTCGGTGGCCGTCTGGGTGACGATGGGCACCTGGTCGCCGATCTGCAGGCGCGCCTTGTGATTGTCCAAGGTGATCAGCTTGGGCGCGGAGACCACGTCAATGGCGGTGCGCGAGCCCAGCGCATTGACGGCCGCGTCGATGTCGCCGCCCAGATAGGTGATCGAAAAGCCCGGGAATTTGGGGCCGATCACCCCGTTGTCGGTATAGACCGAATTGCCCCCCAGCTTGCCGTTGCCGCTCACCGCCGACCAGTCGACGCCGAACCGAAAATCGTTGGTCAGACTGACCTCGATGATCGAGGCCTCGATCATCACCTGGCTGGGCGGGCGATCGATTTCGGCCAGGGTCTGCTGCAGGCTCATCCAGCGCCCGGCCGGCGCGCGGACGATCAGGGTGTTGCTGTCGCGGTCCACGCCAATGCGCACGCCGTCCTCCAGCTTCTGATAGCCGAGACTTTCGGTGTCGCCTTCGCCGCCGCTTCGCGCCCCGCCGCTGCCCTTGGTCGAGGCGGCGGTGTCGGTCTGGGATGCGCGGCCGGACTGGCGATCAGCGTATCCGCCGCCACTGTCCTCGCCCGTCGACAGGACCTGCGAGAGGGTGCGGGCCAGCGAGGCGGCCGAGGCGCTGCGCGGGCGATAGACATAGAGCTGGGTGGAAAGATCGCGCGACGGGGTGTCGAGCCGGGCGATCCAGCCGGCGACCTCGTTCATCGCCGTCTCCGTGCGGGCCGAAACGATCAGTCCGTTCAGCCGGCTCAGCGACGAGACGGACACCCCCTGGACCCCGGCGGTCGACAGGATCTTGGCCAGATCCGCCGCCACCGTGCCGGCCGCGGCCTGATGCAGGTCGAACCAGCGGATGCGCGCGCCCTCGAAGACGTTGCGATCCAGGATCTTGATGGTCTCCAGAAGCGACTGCAGTTCCGAGCCCGACCCGCCCAGCACGATCAGGCCAAGCTTGTCGTTGGAATAGAGCACCGCCTTGGAGCCGGTCATCGCCTCCAGCGCCTTGGCCACCTCGGTGGGCGTCGAGAACGACAACGGAACGGCCACGACGTCGTAGCCGCCGCGTCGCCCGCTGGCGATTGATCCCGGATCGCGCAACGCGGCCGATGAACGGGCCTTGTCGCGCGGCGCCAGCACCAGGCTGTCGCCTTGACGCAGCAGGGCCACGTCGTTGACCGCCAGGGCCGTCTCGAAGGCCTCGAGCAACTGGGCGCGGGTCAGCCGCCGGTCGATCCGGAACGACACCTTGCCGGTGACGCCGGGATCGATCGTGTAGGGCACGCCAAGGGCGTTGCCGAGAATCTCCTCGGCCACCTGGGCGATGTCGGCGTCGCGAAAGGCGAAGGTGAAGGACTCGGGCCGCTCAGCCTGCGGCGAAGCCGCAGCGGCGGCCAACGCCGGGGCCGTTCCTGGCGAGGCCAGGGTCAGGCTCGCCCCGCTAAGGATCAGGCAGAGCGCGCGCTTGAGCGTCATGGGAGACTTCATTGGAGACACAAATTCACCCGCCAAGGCCAGGGGCGCTGGCGGGCGGCGGAGGCGACCTGAAGCCCGACGGAGGCATGTCGCCGGGCATGGCCGTCGGCATCGTATTGGCCGGACCAAGGCTGGCCGTCGCGCCGCCAGCGGCGGCGGACGTAGCCTCGCCGATCCGCAAGGTCTGAACGCCCAGCGGCAGGTCGAGGGTCGCCCGACCGGACCCGACCTCGCGCAGCACAACGCCGTCGCGGCTCTCGCCTCGCGCCAGCCATGCCGGCGGCTTGCCGTCGATGGCCACCAGGGCTGCGGCGCGCCCGGGCATGCGCGAGACGCCCAGCACGCTCACCATCGGATCGCGCGCGGCGTTGGGGCCGGTCGAGAGAGCGAACAACGGCGGGCCCAGCAGCGATGGCGCGCCGCCCCCCAGGCTTCCTCGCCCTTCGGACGGCCGTAGGTCCGCCAGGCGCTGCTGCGCCGGCGCCAGCACGTCCTGGCGCCCCGCCGCCAGCCAGGCGGTCGCGCCCAGGACGAGGCCTGCCGCGGCGCAGATCGGGATTAAAGGCGCGCGGAGGTCGAACAATAGAAATGTCCTGAAAACTGCAGGGAAACGGCCGAAGTCTTGGAAACCAGGTCGACGGAGTCTGCGAACAGCGTCGGACGCACCGCGTCCAGATGACCCAGCAGCGCCATGGCGTCCTCGTAGGAACCTATAGTCTCGAAACGGAAATTGACGGCCAGCAAGCTGTCGCCCGCAGGCGCCGATGGCTCAAAGGCGATCGTCGCCAGCTTGGCTTGGCCCAGCCCCGCGCGAAGCTTACGCTCCACGACGCCAGCGCCAAGACCAACGCCTTCGCGGCAGATCGCGCCGCGCGGATAGGCCAGGCCGCCGTCGCCGCCGCGCTGCAGGGTCTCGATGCGATCGAGCTTGCGCTCCACCTCGGCCAGTCGCGCGGCGCGATCGTCGGGGCGCGCGAGGGCCGACAGGCCCGTCGCGGTGACGATGGCTGCGGCCCCGCCGATCATCGCGGCCGCGACCGCCAGGCCTGGCCCACTGGCCCGATCCCGGCTCATCGCCCGGTCTCCTCGGGCTCGATCCGCCACAGGCCCGCCCCCTCGCGCGTCACCGCCCGATGGGGATCGACGAACGGCGAGGCTTCTCCGCGGGCCTGGACGCGACTGACGCCATGGTCCCAACGCCAGGCCTCGATGCGCGCGTCGGGTGCGCGGGCCGCCATGGCCCAGGCCAAGTCCGCCAGCGGCGCGGCGACCCGATCGCCGGGCGCAGCCGCCGTCAGCGCCGCCGACTGCCGCCGAACCGACTGGAGCGCCTCGGCCCGTTGCAGTCTCGCCCCTACATCTTGTTCCAAAGCCCCCAGTTGCTCCTCGCCCTGGGCGCGGGCCACCAGGGCGCTGGCGATCGAAATGAACAGCAGCGCCGCGACGGCCGCGGCCGCCGCCCCGACAAGCAGCGAGCGCCGCGCCCGGCCCGCCAGAGCCTCGGGCGGCTCGAACACCACCTGCACCTGTTGGCCCTCGACCTGGACCTGAGCTTCGAACCGTTCCCCGATCTCGGAGGCGCGCACATAGCAGGCGGCGAACCGCGCGGCCTGTGTCGGACGCCACGGCGTCAGGCGCCTGAGCCGCAGATGCACCTGGTCGATCGGCAAAGGGGCTTCATGACGCGCCGCCAGTTGCGCGCCGCGCACCTGCTCCCACGGCCAGCCGGCGGGCGACTGGACCGCACGCGCGAAGACGCGCGGCGTGGCCATGGCCGAGGGCTCGTCATGCGTTGGCTCGCCAACGACTTGATCGCCCGGCTCCACCAGGCGCAGATCCAAGGGCGCTCTCATCGGCCTGCGGTCCGGCAAGCGCCGGCGATGGTGTCGAACTGACAATCGCGGGGCTCGCGCGGCCAGACCCGCACCACGGCCAGCGGCGCGCCGTTCGTCCCGGCGAGCACGATCGCGCGCGGCGCAAGGTCCTGGGCGTCGCCTACATCGGGCCTTGGCCATGCGACGACCTCGCCGCGGCTGTCCCTGTAGCCGAACCGCACGTGCGGCTGACGCAGGCGCAGTCGCCGCGCTGGTCCGGAACGCGCCTGCAGGATCAGCACCGTGCGCCGCCTGTCGACCTCCAACCGTGCGGTGCAGGTGGCCGGGCCGCAGGTCCCTGAAAGCCTTCGATCATCGCCGCTCAAGGTCGTCGCGTCCTGGTCGGCCAGCCAAAGACCGAGGGCGCGGTCGACGGCGCGGTCCTCGATCAGGCGTGCGGAAACGCGGTTGGAAGCCAGTTGCTGTCGGGCGATCAGGCTGGTGACCAGGCCAAGCCCTCCCAGGGCCATGCCCAGGATCGCCAGAGCCGCCAGCATCTCGGCCAGGGTGTAGCCGTCGTCGGTCATCCGGCCGCCTCGGGCAAGCAGATGTCGGCCGTGACGATGCGATAGGTCCGGCCGCTGGTCGCCTTGGCCGAGGCGACGCGCGCGCAAGGCGCGGCGAGACGGGCCGGTCCGGCGTCGGAGACATGAGCCTCGACCCGCCAGTCCAGGCCCCGGTCGCGACCGCTCCAGACCCCGGCTTGGCCGGAGGTGCGCTCCAGGCGTTCGCGCAGCAACAGTTCGGCGTCCCGGGTCTCGCCGGCCGCGCGGCTGGCGCGCATCCCAACCTGGGCCGCCATCAGGGACAGGGCCAGGCTCGAGGACAGGATGGTGACGGCCACCAGCGCGTCAACGGCCGCAAAGCCGTCCTGGCCCCGACCTGGACCTGGTTCCTGACGCATACCGCCCCACTCCGCGCCCCGACGCGCACGCCACGGAAGCCGCCCCGCCTCCAAGATCCAAGTAACACGACGGTCCGATCCCTGAACAGGCCCATCGCAACCTGTGGACGCGACAATTCGACAGCGTCTCCTTATGGTCACGATGTGGACGAATGCGGCGCGGCTCGCTACCGTTCAGCTTCATTGCACGCACCGGGTTTTTGTCGGCGATGCCAGCCGTTTCCATTTCCAGCCGCTCGTCAGCTGATCAGGACGACGTCCAGATCAGCGGCGTCGCCGCGGCGATCGCCCTGGGCGGTCATGCGATTGTCATTCTCGCCGCCCTGTTGCTGGCCGGACGTGCGCCCCTGATCGCCACAGCGCCAACCGTCGTCGGGGTAACGCTGGTCAACGGAGAGCCGGGCGCCGCCGGAGCCAGTTCGAATCGACCCGCTCTCTCCCTCCCTGCAATGGATCCCTCGTCGGAGCGATCCGATACGAGCGAGACCCTGTCGGGCGAGCGCCTTGACCGCCTAGTCGCCGCCTCCGTGGATCCGGCGGCGCGCGTCGGTGAGACGAAACGGAGCGGCCCGGGATCGGGCTCGCCTGCCGAAACAGCGGGCGCGGAGGGGGCCTCCGGCTCCAGCCGTGCGAACCAAAGTCTAGGTCCAGGCGAGGGCGCCGAGGGCGTCGATCTCTACGCCGCCGCCTCGCTGCCAAGCGTGGGCGCGCGGCCCGACGCTCCGCCTTCCGGCGACCTCTGGCACCGGGTAGCGCCTTGCTGGCGAGCGGCCGCGCCGCGGCAGGCGATCCTGCTGGTCTCGGTCCAAGCTGACGGTGGCCTAGCCGGTGCCCCGAAGGCCGTCAGACACCGCGGCGTTCCGGCCGATCCCCAGACCCTTTTAGCCGAGCGCGCCGCCGTGCGCGCCCTGCAGGCCTGTGCACCCTACGCGGGACTAGGCGGACAGCAATGGCGGGTGGAGTTTCCGTGATACCTGGCCGAGTGTGTTTGCGAACCGACAGCGGCTTTCGGTCGCCATCTAGCAGTTCGAACAGCACGCACCGCCGCTGGTCCTACGCCTCAATCGGAGCGGTCGAGGCCGTCGAAGGTGACACAACATATTTGTTGTGACATGATCGCCTGATGTTCGAGTTCAATGACATTCTCAACGAGAGGGACGCGCGGCGCGCCAAGGTCACGCTAGAAAAGGCTCGTGAGATCGCGACGCCTGCGGCGTCGCTGGAGGCAACCCGCAGTGGTCTTTCTCCCCTGATCGCTGACAAACACCGGCGAGCGATTTCGGGAATCGTGACGGAGTTGACCGGCGCGCTAGAACGGTATGAAGCCGCCAGGGCTGGCGATTTTACCGCGTTGATGGAGCAATACCGTGGCGATCCGGGCATAGCCCTGGTGATCGCCAGAATCGCTCGTAGCCTATCTCAGGGCGCTCTCGCAGAAAAGCTTGGGCTTAGAGAGCAACAGATTCAACGCTATGAGGCCGAGAGATATCGAACCATCGGGCTAGCGAATTATAGGAAGATCGCGAGCCTCTTGGGCGTGGACCTGAGAGCGTCAATAAAAGAATCGGCGGCACCGCAGTTCGCAGCGGTGAACCCCACGCCGCAACCAGACCCAAAAACGGTGAAGCGCGTGGCTGAACACGCTCGGTCCAATTGGTGGTCCGACCGTGACGTTTCCGACGAGTCGATTGTCGAATTCACGAAAGAAAGCATCGCAAAACTTGGCCAACCGGCCCTCCTACGGACTGGCTTGACCCCCAACAATGTATCCCAGGACTTTCTCCTGACTGCATGGCGCGCGCGAGTTATCGAGCGTGCCGAGCGCGAAGCGGCCAAGGGCGCGTCCACGTTCAACGTCTTGGACATCGGCTGGGTTGGCGATCTCACCCGGCTAAGCGCGCGCGACGACGGCGCCTTACTTGCTTCTCAACTACTCGGCGAAAAGGGGATCGTCTTCGTCTACGAGCCCGCTATCCAGGGCCTTCGCTTGGATGGCGCAGCAATGCTCATCGGCGGCCATCCCGTTATTGCGATGACGCTGCGGCATGATCGCATCGACAATTTCTGGTTCACACTGCTCCATGAGTTGGCTCACATTTACCTACATTTCCGTATGGGACTGTCGGTTGGTTTCTACGACGACTTGGAAGCGGTAGAGTCGGACCAAATCGAATCGGAGGCCGACGAGTTTGCCTCTGAGGCTCTAGTGCCAAGCATGCTTTGGCGAACGTCGGCCGCGCGCATCGCCAAAGACCCAGCGCCGATCGAGAAGTTTGCTGCACAGTTGGGAATACATCCGGCCATTGTTTTTGGCCGGGCGCGTATGGAGAGAAAAAACTACAGTATTTTTTCTGAAAAAGTCGGGGCGGGAAGAGTTCGTAGTCAATTCGTCAAAGAGGCGTGAAGAACGAACATGTACACTATCGGCCATCAATCATATGCGCCCGTGCTCAGGTTGAAGCAGGGCGAGTACCTTGCTCTGGCCGACTTGCGCCCAGACGTGGCGGGCCACGTCATCCCGCACCTTATCCCACCGCCGCCCAAAGAGCGGGACCCGGAGAAGGGACGCCCCCTCACCCCCGACGAGATGGTGCATGAAACGGGGCGCCGCGTTGCGCAATATTGGCCCTATCGACCTTGCTTCTTGGACCCGCGCTTTCTTTTTGAGCCCCTCGGCATCGACGGATCGGCTGCGTGGCTGACCACTCTCTTCAAGGTCGCCACCGATCGCGGCGGAAGGCCGGTGCCGATGTTCGCCCTTGATGACTACGAGGGCGACCGGTTCTCCGGTATCAGTGCCGTCATCGATGGCGTCGGTGTAGGGCTGGGCATTCGGCTTACCTTGACCGACCTTGTCGACGTCAATCTGCGGGACCGCCTCCACCAAGTCCTGCTCAAGCGAGTGCGCGCGAAGCCTGACAGCTGCACTCTCATCCTCGACATGACCGAGGCCGATCTGTCGCTACCGGATACGCACGAACTCCTCGCGGCCTTCTACATGCAGGTCATGGAAGTGGGTCTGTGGCACAGCGTCATCTTCCAGGGCACGAGCTATCCCGAGAAAAACCCCGCCGCTGCTGGCGGACAAATCGAAGTCCCACGGCTGGAATGGGCAACCTGGAAGGGGGCAGCGCTCTCGGATCCCATCGTTCAGCGAGGGTTGTTGTTCGGGGACTTTGCCGCCGACAGCGCCAAGTTCAACTTCGGAAAAGGTGGCCGAACAATTCCTCACTACCGCTATGCCGGTCCCGAGAACTGGTCCGTGGTTCGAGCACTGAAAGACGTGCCATTGCGGACGGCAATGCCGGCGCTCGCGCGGTCTCTCGTCGAGAGCGATGGCTTTGCGGGAAGAGGCTTCTCGATAGCGGATCGGATGCTCCAAGACACAGCTCTGGAACTCGGCGGCCCTGGCAATGCGACGACCTGGCGGCGCATTAATATCGGGCATCATATTACGCGGGTTGTGACTGACCTCGCCTCGCTTCTCGACTTCTCCATCATTGCTCATGTCGAAGAAACTCCCGCGCGACAGCGCTCGCTGTTCGACTGAGGCGTCAACGCCAGGGAGCAGCGAGCAACCATCAGGCCCTGTCTACAGGACGACCGCCAGGTTCGCCCCGGCCGTACGCCCAGCCCTATGCGGGCGCCGGCGATGACCTCCTCGGGATCGGCTCGGCAAGCGGGTCGGGTTGGTGAACGAGCCAGACGCACAGCTGGCCGCTCCGAACGCCACTTGCCCGGCGCGCTCTATTTTAAGAGCGCGCGGATGTTTTCGGTCGACCCGGCGTGGCTCTATGACGGCGTTGGGCTGGGACCGAGTTTGAGACACAAGGGCGGTGAGGCGGCGCTTTGGCGCGAGACTCTGATTCTGGTGGAAGACCATCTGGCTCAAAATCACCTGACGCTATCGACCCAAAGCAAGATCAAGGTCATCGATGCTATCGTCGGTCATCTGTTGGAGGGCGGATCGGCATCGAAGGGCTATATCGCCAAGATTGTGGACCTCGTGGCGTGAGCGATCATAAAGACCCGATCGTCAACCTCGCGGAAAAGCGCCCCGGGCACTTGGCCGCAGTGATCCTTCGCCAGAACCGAGGCCGGCTGGCCGAACATCGCCGCCCCGACAAGCAGGCCACGGCCGCCAAGGACTATGTCCGCGCCCGCACGTTTTTGCGCGAATTTCGATGGAATCTGACCACGTTCCTGGCGCTGCTAGTCTACATTATCCTGCTGGCGACCTTGGCGTACTTGGCCAAAGGGCCGGCCGCTCGGGATGAACTCATCCTGGCCGGTGTCACCGCCGGCGTCGCCATCATCGCCGTCATTGTCGCGTTTCGCCGTAGGGATCAGGCGCAACGACTTGTCGAGCGGGCGAACCTGGCCGCCGAGGCTCGCAAGGCGGCGGTGCTTTCTCGAACGCAGGATCTTGAATCATCAAGTTAGAGGTCGTCCCCGTTCGCGCACGGGCGCATTACTTGCGCAGCAAATCGGCAGGCTCGACTCCTAGCGCCACGGCCAATTCGTAGAGCGTCACGACAGTGGGATTGCGTCGTCCCAGTTCCAGGCCGCTGATGTATTGCTGAGCCAACCCGGAAAGCTCCGCGAAGCGTTCCTGGGTCAAATCCTTCTCCAGTCTCAGCCTGCGGACGTTCGAGCCGACGGTGCGACGCATGTCCATGCGCCGACCATTGGCCGAGCCCCAGGGCTTGGTTTATCAACTATATTATGTAAAGCGGTCCCGCGGCGCGATCGACCCGGTTGGCCGCGAGCGGATTGGTTTCCAGGAACGGGCAAGGTGTTGGATAGCGGCAGTGTTTCAGCCAACGTCGATATGACGCTGAGGATCGACGAGGAGACGATGGCCGCCCTCATTCAAGAGGGCATGCTGATGAACGACGGCGATGTCGACAGCACGATCCGGCGCCGGCTCCAGGAAGGCGTGGGTATGGCGAGAATCATGGGGTCTCGGGACCTGAAGCTCCGGCCTATCCACAAGAACGCTTTCAGCTTTCCGCTGGCGCTTGATCCTCAGCTCATCAAAGATCTCAATCAACTCACCGAGGAATGGGGATATGACCGAGACGTTGTCATCGCCACCATCCTGTCTGATGGCATATGCAAGCCGCTGGATGTCGTCGTCCGTGAACGTCAGGCGGCGCCGGCGTTCGAACACGAGGTTCGCCGCGAACCGGGCAAGGGCAACATCTATCCCGTCGAATTGCTGATGCCGGGTTACCAGCTGGTTTTCGTGCGGATGCTGGCAGGGCACTTCGTCGATCGCGCCTTGGTGCTCGAGGAGGCGCTGCTCGCCCTCGCGCGCAAGATCGTCCGAGGGGACCCCGTTCTTGGCGCGCCGGTTTCGGCTGAGGCCTTCAGTTTCGCACAGCGGATGGTGAGTTTTGCACCTCGCGACGGAAATGCGAGAGCCAGGGCCTGGTGAAGATCCGATCGGCCCGACTTGGCGCTCCGCCGCCCGAAACGATCTACTTTACGCTATTTGACCGCCTAAACTACCGAAGTGTCTGCGCCGTCGAACTGCTCGCCGATCCGCGCTGGCCGCCGATGTTCTGACGAGTATCCAGGTCCTTGTTGGCGTAGATCTGTGCTGCCGGGGTGCCGGTCAGCGCATTCTCGCCCGCTTCGACCACCTTCGCTTCAGACGTAGGGACGTTAAGCGCAATGGCCCCCGTGGCCGACATGTTGGTGCGATTGGCCGCAGCGTCATAGGTGTAGATGACGGTACGCCCCGCCGTGCTGCTCACCCCGACCAACTGGCCAAACACGTCATAGGTGTAGGTGGTCGTGCTCGCGGCCGTTGCGGCCATTGGGAGCGAGAATGCGGCCAGCGTTAGGCCGGCGATCATGCTTTTGCGGACTATGAACATCGCTTCCCCTCGACAATGGCTCGCGTCAGCCTTCCACGAGGTGGCGCGACGCTCAATAGAAAATCGCGTTCTGAAAAATTCCCCGAAAAGTTGCTCTCTCTAAGATTGCCTTTCTCGAATTGGCGCCTCAGGCTCAAGCTTGAGACGGCGAGGTTTGTCCCTGGCGACTGCCAGGACGTTCACTGCCAGGACGTTCATGGTGGGGGATCAATGAAGCTTGGCCTTTCGCGGCTTGTCAGCCTGAGCGCGCTGCTGTGCGCATCGACCTGCATTCCGGGCTTTGCCTTGGCCCAGATCACCCCCGTCCCGCCCGTGCGCTCGGTAGTCGACCAGAATGGCGTCGATTTGATCTCGGGCAAGTGGCTTTCTCCGACCATTTCGCTAAGCATTGGCGACTCCGTTCATGGTCTGCACTACGAACGTGGTGTCAGCATATACCGTTCGAATTTCAGCGGAGGCGTTAAGAACTCGGGCGCGACCTACACCGTGGCCGTCGGCCAAAGCGCTGAAATCTTCACCCTGTCCGGCGGCGTCTATACGCCCGCTGAAGCGCGGGGTTCCTCGCTTACCTATAATGCGACAAGCCAGGAATATACCTATCGTACCGCTTCGGGTTCCGTAGCGATCTTCTCCAAGTCGCTGGGAATTGGAGGGAGCTATAACCAAGGGATCATCACGTCGCTGACGAATCCTTCGGGAGTCAAGCAGACTTACGGCTACGTTTCCGTTCCGACCACCTCTGGCTCAACCACCATGGTTCCGGTGCTGGTATCCGTGGCGAATAACTTTGGATATCAAATCCAATTCACCCTGCTTATCGACGCCAATCACCAGACGATCGACGATAGCATTTCCACTACCAAGATCGTGGCATTCAACAGCGCCGTCGAGAGCTGCGCGCCGACCAACTACAATTGTACTCTATCCAGTTCCTGGCCGAGCTTGACATTCGGCAGTGGCGAAGGACCGACCGATTGGATCTCGACCATAACCGATCAAGCTGGCCGCACGTTGCAGATTCTTACGCCGAAAGGATCTCCTTCAGGCTCCACCACGACCAGGACTTATCGTCGTCCCGATAGCGCGGATGTGATTTACACCACCAGTCTGAACGGCGCCTATCTTTACTCCGTCACAACCGGAACCAGCACTTGGACCTATGGCTCCAGCGCGAGCGGCCCCGGACTTGCGATTACGGACCCTCTTGGCCATCAAAGGATCGTCGTTTCCGATGCGACCAAGATGCTGGTGCTGTCGGACACTGACGCTCTAAATCACACGACCAGCTACGCCTACGACACCAACAATCGCCTGCACCAGGTCACTCAGCCAGAAGGCAACTCCACCGTTTACGACTATGATGCACGCGGCAATGTCACAACATTGACCGAGGTGGCCAAGCCCGGTTCGGGCTTGGCCAACATCGTCACCACGACCGGCTACGACGCCACCTGCGCCAATGTGGTCAAATGCAATCTGCCTAACTGGACCAAGGATGCGCTGGGCAACCAGACCGACTACACCTATGACGCCACGCACGGCGGCCTGACCTCGATCACCTTGCCCGCGCCGACGGCCGGTGCGGTGCGGCCCGAGACCCGCGTCGCCTACAACCAATTCTATGCCTGGTACAAGAATAGCGCCGGCGTGCTCAGCCAGGCGCCGACGCCAATCTATCTGCCGACGTCGACTTCGACCTGCGTAAGCGCCACGCCCTGCGCGGGTGCCGCCTCGGAGGTCAAGACGACCGTCGCCTATGGCACGGCCGGCGTCGCTAATAACTTGATGCCCACCTCCACGACATCTGGGGCGGGGGATGGATCGCTGACCGCCACTACGACACTGACCTATACGAACTTCGGCGAGGTCGAGACAGTCGACGGCCCCCTGGCCGGAACCGCGGACACCACCCGCTACCGCTACAACATTGCTCGCCAACTGGTCGGCGTGATCGGCCCCGACCCTGACGGCAGCGGTGCCCTGAAGAACCGCGCCGTGCGAACAAGTTATGACGGCGTCGGTCGCCCGACGGTGCAGGAGGTCGGCGCGGTCAACAGCCAGTCCGACGCCGACTGGGCGACAATGGTCGTGCTGCAACAGAGCTTGACGACCTACGACCTGATGGGCCGCGCCGTCTACCAAGGTTTCAATTCGGGGGGCGCCACCCAAGCTGTCGCCCAGTACAGCTACGATAACGCCAATCGGCTGACATGCGCTACGCAGAGGATGAATCCGGCGGTCTTTGGTTCGTTGCCGGCCTCGGCCTGTAGTCTTGGAACGCAAGGCACCGACGGTCCCGATCGGATCACCTACAACACCTACGACAACGCCGACCGAGTGCTGAAGACGACGACCGGCTATGGCACGGCGTCGCCGCGCGACGAAGGCGTGTTCACCTACAGCAACAACGGCCAGACGCAGACCGCCGCCGACGGCAAAGGAAACCTGACGACCTACGAGTACGACGGGTTCGATCGGTTGACCAAGCTCCGCTACCCCAACGCCTCTGGCGGCGGCAGTTCGACGACGGATTTTTTGAGTTATGCCTACAACGCAGCCGGCAACATCATCCAGGCGACCAATCGCGGGACGACGACAAACTACAGCTACGACGCGCTGAACCGCCTGACCTACAAGGACAACACGCCAGGCTGGTACTACTACGACAACCTGGGTCGTCCGACCTACACCTACTCCGGCACCTCGGCCGAGAAGGTCATCGCCTACTACTATGACGGTCTGGGTCGGCCGTCGACGACCTACGACTATCGCGGCGGGACCTGGTACCCGACCACGACCAGCTACGACCTAGCGAGCCGACTTACCCAATTGCAGTGGCAGGACGGATTCTATGTCAACTACGACTACAACGCCGCTGGCCAAGTAACGGGCATTCGTGAGAACGGCAGCCTCCAATTGGCAACCTATGCGTATGACGATTTGGGCCGGCGAACGGCGAGCTATCGTGGGAACGGCGCCCAGAGCTTCTACAATTACGATGCGGCCGGCCGGCTGGGCACCCTGACCCTCGATTTGGCCGGTACCGCCCAGGATCAAGCTTACAGCTACGGCTACACCGCCACCGGCCAGATCAAGAGCCGGGTGTCGACCAACGACGCCTATCTCTGGACCAGCGGCACGACTGTAAGCCGGCCCTACACGATCAACGGGCTCAATCAAGCGACCATGTCCGGAGGAGTGGCACTGTCCTACGACGGGCGCGGCAATCTGACCGGCGATGGCGCGACGGGCTTTGCCTATGACGCCGGCAGCCGCCTGACGGGCGCGTCTGGCGCCAGCAGCACAGCCTTGACCTACGATCCACTTGGTCGCCTTGGCCAAGTCGCGGGCTCAGCCACCACCCAATTTGTCTATACGGGCTCGAATCTGATCGCGGAATTGGATGGTTCCAACAACGTGCTGCGGCGCTACGTGCCGGGCCCGGGAACCGACGAGCCGTTGTTGTGGTACGAAGGCGCCGGCGTCAGCGACCGCCGCTTCCTGCTGCCCGACGAGCGCGGCTCGATCGTGGCGGTGACCAATGGTTCGGGTGCCGCCACCACGATCAACGCCTATGACGAATACGGCGTGCCCAAGGCCGGAAACCAGGGCCGCTATCAGTACACCGGCCAGACCTTCATCGCAGAACTGGGCATCTACAACTACAAAGCCCGGATGTATTCGCCGACCCTGGGGCGCTTTATGCAAACCGACCCTATCGGCTATGGCGATGGAATGAACTGGTATGCGTATGTGGGCAATGATCCCGTGAACCTGGTCGATCCGTCAGGCACGGAATGCATGGATATACCTACCCGGCCGGATCTGCCAGGCGGGGGATGCTATGGCGAAACCCACGTCACCTTCCTGCCGAGCTACTTCTCTTCTGGTTCGGTTTTAAAGCCGATATCCCTGGGATTGGGAGGCGGCGGAAGAGCAGGTTCGGGCCAGACTGTCGGACCTTGGGTTCCCTATTGCCGCAACGTCGCCTACGGGCATTTCACACTTATGTCGACGTTTGATAGATTCTACGTATCGGGCAATGGCGCGACGCAGGTGGGCGACGGCATGACTTTCGAAGACTATTCGGCACCGGCGACCCAGCCCACGCAGCCGAATCAGACGCCTCGTGGTCAAAGACCTTCCGGAGGATCACGTAGTCTGGGAAAGGGCGGTAGCTTGCCCTTACCAAACTTTGGCGGGAGTCTGATCGTATTTTTTCAGCGCGTTGATCGTTTGCCGTTTTGGACCACGAACGTCACCGTACCTACTCTTTCCGCACCTTGGGTGAAGCCCCTCGAGGTGGGCGTGCGGCCTGGACTTTATAATATTTATGTCGGTCCGTTTCCTCCGCTGAGCGACACCGACTACAATGGGACGGCAACCATATGCAACTACTGAGAATTTCGAGTGTGCATGCCTTTGAAGCATTCAATGTTGCCGGGTTGCAAGGCGCAAACGGATCAGATCGGCGGCGGTTTGGACGCCCATGAAATCCGACGAGCCCCCCGGTTGATGGATCTAAGCCACCTTGTTCGAGCGATCCATGCGTCGCGGTCTCGAGAAAGCTGTTCGACACTGATACGCATGGGTTCTTGTCACAGGAAATCGGGCAGGCTTAGGCATTCCATCGTCCGGAAACGAATATTTGAGATGACGAGCTACTGAGCCTGAACGTGTCGCCGAACACGACGGCGGTACCGTGTATTTCTAATGGAGGTTGGAATGAAGCGTCTTATCGGGCTCGGGCTAACGTTATCGCTAGTAACGGGTTGCTCAGCGCCTCTGCCGAAAGGTCCAGAGAGTGAATGGTCGAGGTTGCGCATGGGGATGGATTACCAGTCAGTAGTTGCTATTGTCGGCCCACCCACCCGCAAACTCCGTGCAGGAGAAAGACTAGAGGGATCGATTGTGCCCCAAAGTTCAGGCGAGGTTTATATCTGGCGGGTGGGCAACGAGCTTAGGAGCGCCTCGTTCTTCGATGATCACCTGAACGGCATTTCGTCCGGTCCACCTCCAGCTGACTGCTGTTAGTCCGCTGACCCACTTCTGCGAAATTGAAAAGGTCTACTTTTCGGAACCTAGAGTCTCGCGCGCTTAATGGGACGCATACGGCCCTTGCCAAGGGCGCGGCGAAGGTCGCCGATCTGGACCGGTTTTGCCAGCAGCGCGACGTTCCAGAGGTCTAGGCGATCACGGCCAGAGCGCGCGGGGTAGCGGACCTCACCGCGCGCCACATGCGTGATGTAACCTTTACCTGAAGCTGAGGAAGCAGAGCAGCGGCTTGCGGCGCGCGAGCTTGGTGATCTTCTTCACCTCTTCGCTGCAGGTGCTCTCCAACTGGAGGTCGTCTTCGAGGTCCCCCAGCCGGCCGGGGTCGGCGTGCAGGACGTAGCCGGTTTCGGGAATCCACGGGCGGCTCGCGGTCAGATACTGGTTGCCGAATGGCATCTCAGATCAAGCCCAGGGGACGGGTCAGGGCGGACGGGATGGTTTTATCGCTCATGCCGGTGACTAGCACCAAGCTCTATCATGACGAAATCGGGCAGGTGCCGTAGCGGGGGCTAGACGGGCGCCCGCTTCGAAAAGGATGGGCATTTTCGTATGAGCAAGTCATGCAGTCGATAATCGCTCAGAGCCGAGCGGGCCTTCAGCCCGCTCGGTTGAAAGGTTTGGAAAAAAGCAACTGGACTGCTGTGCGGCGACGTCGGCCGATCCGCTGCGCGATGTGGAACCTGCGCGGCTCGGCCGCCGCACTCACGAATTGCACCGAAGCGGTGACCTCAGTTGGATGATTAACTTGCTGTCCCCTGAATGACCTTGTGCATTGCCGATGAGTCATGGGGCTGGCACGAGCAAGTCATCGCCGTTGGCTGAAGGGAGTCATATCGATGGCCGCACGCACTGGATTTTCCCGGCCCACGGTGTGGGCCATGGTCCTGGCGATCTTGCCGGAAGTTTCTTTTTCAACGCCATAGTACGCCCCAAGGCCGCACGTCGTTGAACTCCGGCCACGCGGGCGCATGCTCGCGGCATGGACGACCACCTTCTGGATTTCGAGCTTCGCCCCGGCTCAATGCGCAGCGATGGCCGGCAGGCCATCGGCCGCGCAGGCCGCCTAAGCCGTGTCGTCGCCAAGGGCGGCGGTGGACGCCCTGCGGAGTCATTTCCGGCGCCCACGCGAGTCATTTTCGATGGCCGAAGGGAGTCATATTCGTGACGGACTGCAGCCTCTAGCGTGTTCATCGCGACACGCCCCGGGATAGCTCGCTCACGTCCCGAGCCTCCATGAGTTCGATGGTCTGTTTAAGTCTAAGTCTCGGCTAGTAGATCTTCCAATAAGACTGCGTTGAGGTACGGCCGCAAAGTTGCTGGAGATTCATGCCCCATCTCTTCGGCAACGCGGGTCAAAATAAGTTCGGCATCAAACCGCCCTGCCTGGTTGGTTCGCGCTCGTCGTACCGTGTTTCGCAATAATCGGATCGCACTAGCCGCGCGAATGCGATGGCCGCTGCCCGGCTCTCCGGCCTCGGAAAATCCACGCTTCAAGAGGTCTGCAATTGTTCCACGCCGAAGCGCCTCGCCAGTTTTATTTGAAAGCCAAAGCGCGCCACCCCCGCGCGCCTTCGTGGCCCCGCCGCACCCCTGATCAAGAAAAAGTGCCCTTTCTGCCCAAACATAGTCCATCAACTGGCGCATCAACACGACAGGGAAACGGACGCGTCGATGCTTTCCCTTTTCATAGAGCGGTGCAGATATAAATGCGGTCAGACCGCCTTCTTCCAGCATCGACAATCGGGCCCGTGCTTCCGCCCGCCCCTGCGGTGGAAGATCCGCCAAACTGGTGGAACTCCCAATAACGCCTCGGCGGAATAGCATTTCGTCAAGTAGGCTGACGGTCAGCTGTGCCAAACCCTGGGTCCTAAGGTTCGTCTCGTAGGCTGTGCGGACGAGCATCCAGTTCCGGATTTGTTGGTAGTCTTCACCATCGCCTAGCAGAGCCTCGGCGATCCTATCGACCGCCGCCTCTGATGGCGTGGGCCGAAGCCCCCCCACTCGCGCTGGCGATCGACCAAACTTGACCCGAAGCCTACGCCTGACCCGTACTCCACTGACCAACGCCTCGGCAGGCACTGGGGCTGAGAAGGCGTCAAGAAACGCTCCAATCGAGACAGTCTCGTGGCCATTGCGGAATGCATGTTCGTAGAAATCAAAAACCACGTGCGCTCGCCATTGACGCCGCGCCACAGTAAGCCGCTTCGCGTCGTCTGAGCTCTTGGCCCAGGCCAGAAACGCCAGAGAGGGATCGTCCCAGCACAACCCCTGGGCCTCCAGATGTCGCAGCCAACCGCATAGTACATAGAGCGACCATCAGGCCGAGTACAAATATTCGTGCGCTGACTGTCTAACCTCGGCCAGAAGCCAAGCGGTGCCAATGCCCGAAGCGTGGTTTTAAGGATCGTCGCAAAGCTATCCCGAGTGCGCAGGTTCTGCGTTGCGACGAAAGTGAAGTCATTCAGCTCACGGAGAATATCAATGGCGAGTGCAACCGACTCATTGAGGTCTTGCTTTTCTGGCGCTCGCCCTTCGATTAGCGCGACATAGAATCGAGACATCGCATCCGCCGCGCGCCCGCTCAGCGCGTGCGATGCAACAAACAACAGAAACTTCCTAATGGCCGAAGCGGCGACGCCCGGCCTTGGTATGTTTCCGTGCCCGTATTCTTGGGCAAATGCGTCCAGAAGCCGCGCTACGAATGCCGCACTGTAAGGCTCGATCAGCCCGCCAAAGTCGACAACTCCGCCCCCAAGGCGGATTCGCCGACCGGGCACAGTCGATAGTGCATGGGCATAGGGAGGCGTCGGTTCAGAGGCGGACACATGCTTCGGGACGGTTGGCCCCCACTCTATCGACCCTCTGCTCATGCTCTTGGCCTAGCCGAGTCGAACTGCAACCGACAAGACTATGAACGCCGAGCCTTTTCTAAACGGTGAGTAGCCTACCATTCCCGAGATAGCGGGTAACCTACGGAAAGTTTTAGAAAAACTTCAAAATGGTAGGAAGGCAATCCGTGAAAATCCGGCCCTCCTTGGGCATGTCGGCCGGAGCCAGGTTGGCGACGATGCGCTTGGGCGGCAGGGCCAGGCCCAGGCCGGCGAAAGCTCCGCGCACCCGCTCCTTGCTCTCGGCCACGGCCTTGTCACCCAGGCCGACCACGACCATGACCTGGGCGCCGCCCGTCAGCTGCACCTCGACGTCGACCCGGCGCGCCTCGACGCCCTCGAACGCCACCGTGACGACCTTTGCCGCCATTGGCTTTCTCGCCCCCTTGCCCACTGGTTTATCCACAAGCCAAGCATGGCCGTTGGAGCGGAGCAAGAACGAAAAACGAACGTTTCAGGAAAGTGTGACGATTCAGTCGTCTATCCGACGTTCCTAATCTTCAGGTAGAGGACAGCTCGGCGATCCGATCCCAGAGGATCGCGGCGGCGTCGGCGCCGCCGAACCGCTTGAGCTGCTGGGCCCCGGTCGGCGAGGTGACGTTGATCTCGGTCAGGTACTCTCCGATCACGTCGATGCCCACGAACAGCAGGCCGCGCTTCTTCAGTTCCGGGCCGATGATCGCGCAGAGCTCCAGGTCGCGCGGGGTCAGGTCCACCGCCTCGGCCCGGCCGCCGACGCGGAGGTTGGACCGCACCTGGCCGGCGGCCGGCACGCGGTTGACCGCGCCCACCGGCTCGCCGTGCACCAGCAGGATGCGCTTGTCGCCCTTGCTGACGGCCGGGACGAACTTCTGGGCGATCACCTGCTCGCGGCCGATCATGGCGTGCAGCTCGAGCAGGGCGTCCAGGTTGGGGTCGTCGGCCAGCAGCCGCGCCACGCCCGAGCCGCCGCCGCCGTACAGCGGCTTGAGCACGATGTCGCCGTGCCGGGCCCGGAAGTCGTAGATCGCCTCGTGGTCGCTGGTGATCAGGGTCGGCGGCTGCACGCCCGGGAAGTCGGTGACGAACAGCTTCTCCGGCGCGTTGCGCACTTCCGCCGGATTATTGACCACCAGCGTGTGGGGGTGAACCTTTTCCAGGAAATGCGTGGCGGTGATGTAGGCCATGTCGAACGGCGGGTCCTGGCGCATCAGCACCACGTCGACGTCGTCCTTCATGTCCAGCAGCACGGTCTCACCGAGCTCGGCGTGCGCGCCCTGGGTCTTGGTCAGGGTCAGCGGCTGGGCGCGGGCGAACACCCGGCCGTCCTCCATCGACAGCTTGTCGGGGGTGTAGAACCAAAGTTTGTGGCCGCGCTGCTGGGCTTCCCACATCATCAGGAAGGTGGTGTCGGTTTCGATGTTGATCCCCAGGACGGGATCCATCTGGACGGCGACTCTCAGCGACATGGGGGCTCCGGATCGGCTTGGGCGGGACGTGCGGGCCCCGCGCTGCGACTGCCTAGTTAAGGCGGCCAAGGCGTGAATGCGAGAGGGGAGTGCGCGCCCGAGGCCGGCGCCGGGGCGAACCTTGACCGGGACCTTGATCGAGGCGGACTCCGGCGCCCGACTTCCGGCGCTGGGCATGCCTTTGGTCACGGCCCGGAGCGGACGATTGATCCCTCTTCCAGAGGGAGAGGGATCAATACCCGTTCACCAGCGGTCGGCGACGTTCGCGAAGTCCCCATCCGGGTTCTCGCGGCGCCCTCCTCAGTTCAGCCGCAGCCGCATCCGCTCCCGCGCCGCCCGGGCCGCGATGGTCGCGCCGCCGTCCAGGACCTGGGCGCGGGACAGGGCCTGCAGGGCGCCGGCCAGGGCGCCCTGGCCTTCGCGGGCGGCGGCGACGTCCAGCCAGGGATGGTGGTCGGTGGGGTCCAGCAGCGCGCGGCGCAGGGCCGAGCGCTCGGCCCGGGCCCAGTCGCGGGCCTGCTGGGCGCGGGCGAAGATGTTGTTCTGCAGGCGGATCAGGACGGCGCGGTCCGGGATCGGGCTCATCAGCACGTCCAGCTTGGCGGCGACGTCCGGCATCAGCCCCGTGCGCAGGGCCCGGCGCGACAGCTCGGACGGCAGCACCACCCGGCCCTCGCTGAACGGGTCGAGGGCCAGGGGGCCCTCCTCGGTCTCGATGCGCAGCAGGAAGTGGCCCGGGAAGTCGACGCCGTGCAGGTCCAGGCCGCAGGCCCGGCCGGCGTGCAGGTAGAAGACGCCCAGGGTCACCGGCAGGCCCTTGCGCCGCTCGGCCACGGCCACGACGTCGGCGTTGTCGGGATGGTCGTAGGTGATCAGGTCGCCCGACAGCCGCAGATCGCCGGCCATGGTCTCGGCCAGGGCCTCTTCTGGCGACTCGCTCTTCAGCCGGTCGGTCAGCCGGTCGATCGAGGCCTTGGCCATGTCGAGCACGGGGGCCAGGTCGCGGTCGGGGTCGTCGTGCACAGCGCAGGCCAGGGCGGCCTCGAACAGCGGAAAGGCCTTGTCCGAACGCTCGCCGGCGTCGGTCAGCAGGGCTTCGGCCTCTTCCCGCGTCATTGATCGCCGTTCCAGCTGTTGGGCCAGGCGTCGGGGACGTGACGCGGCCGGCGGCCGGGCGCCAGGGCGATCAGGTCCAGCCGGACCACCGCGCCGCGCAGGCCGGCGCGGTGCGCGGCGACATGCGCGCCCGCGCGACGCAGTCTGGCCCGCTGCTCGTAGGTCACCGCTTCCAGCGCCGCCTCCAGACTGGTCCTGCTCTTGACTTCCACAACGGCCAGCACGCCGCCGCGTTGCGCCAGCAGGTCGATCTCGCCCAGCGGCGTGGCCAGGCGGAAACCGAGGATGCGATAGCCCTTGGCCATCAGCCACAGGGCCGCGACCACCTCGGCGCGGCGTCCCGACAGGCGCGCGGCCGTTCCCCGGGCCTGCCTCTGGGCCTGGCGTTCCGGACGGACGGGCCGGACGACGCTCATCCGGCCGCCTTCATCGCCAGGGCCTGGCGATAGAGATCCTTGCGCGACAGGCCCAGGGCCTTGGCCACCTCCGAGGCGGCCTCGCCCAGGGGCAGGCGGCCCATGGCCTCGCGCAGGGCGGCCTCGGCGTCGTCGGCGGTGGCGACCTCGTCCTCGCCGGGCCCGACCAGGATGACGATCTCGCCTTTAGGGGCCTCGAACCGGGGATCCACGGCGAGTTCGTCGAGCGGACCGCGGACGCAGGTCTCGTAGAGCTTGGTCAGTTCGCGGGCCACCGCGCCGGGCCGGGGGCCGAACACGGCGGCCATGTCGGCCAGGCTGTCGGCCACCCGCGAGGCGCCCTCGTAGAAGATCAGGGTGGCGCGGACCGTGGCCAGCTCCTCGAAGAACGCCTTGCGGGCGGTGGTCTTGGTGGGCGGGAAACCGGCGAACAGGAAGCGGTCGGTGGGCAGGCCCGCCAGGGTCAGGGCCGCCAGGGCCGCCGAGGCCCCGGGGATCGGCACGACCGTATGGCCGGCGGCGATCGCCGCCTGGGCCAGGCGCAGGCCGGGGTCGGAGACCATCGGCGTGCCGGCGTCCGAGACCAGGGCGATCCGCTCGCCGGCCGCCAGCCGCTCCAGGAGTCGCGGCGTCTCGCGGTCGGCGACGTGCTCGTCATAGCGCTGCAGCCGCTTGGAGATGGCGTAGGCGGCCAGCAGCTTGCCCGACACCCGGGTGTCCTCGGCCAGCAGGACGTCGCACCCGGCCAGCACGTCCAGGGCCCGCAAGGTGATGTCGCGCAGGTTCCCGATCGGCGTCGCCACGAGATACAACCCCGGCGCCAGCGGCGCGTCGGACAGGATGGGCGGGGCGGGCTGGCGGCTCAAGGGCGGACTTTCCGACGCGAACTGAGCGCCCACGAAGCGGCGCGCACTAAGGAATATCAGGTCGCGAGCGTTCCTGTCAGCCGGTCCAGCACCAGACGTCCGGATCGGGTGGCCCGCAGGCGCAGGGGATCATCGGCCAGGAGGCCGGACTCCACCAGGGATTTCACCTTCGGCGTGTCGGGCGACAACTCCAGGGGGGCGATCTCGGCGAAGGCCACGCCGTCGTCGATGCGCAGTCCCAGCAGCAGGCGCTCCTCGGCGGCCTCCAGGGCGGTGAGGGCCTCGCGCTCGAAGCCGACGCCGGTTTCGGCCACCGCGCGGATGTAGTCGGCGATCCCGCGCCGGGCCGTGGTAGCCAGCTTTCCGTCGGCCAGGGTCAGGCGGCCGTGGGCGCCCGGCCCGACGCCGACATAGTCGTGGCCGCGCCAGTAGACGAGGTTGTGGCGCGAGCGGGCCGCCTCGCCCCGGGCGTGGTTGGAGACCTCGTAGGCGTCGAAGCCGGCGGCCTCCAGCACGCCTTGCGTCGTCTCGAACAGGGCGGCGGCCAGGTCCTCGTCGGGCATGACCAGCTTGCCGCGGCCGACGGCCCGGTCAAAGGCGGTGCCGGACTCGATGGTCAGTTGATAGGGCGAGACGTGCTCGGGGCCCAGGGCCAGCAGTTCGGAGAGCTCATGGGTCCACGCCTCGACCGTCTGGCCGGGGCGGGCATAGATCAGGTCGGCCGACAGGCGCGGGAAGGCCCTGGCCGCCACGGCGATCGCCCGCCGGGCCGAGCCGGCGTCGTGGTTGCGGCCCAGCAGGGCCAGGGCCGCGTCGTCCAGGGCCTGGACGCCCAGGGACAGCCGCGCCACCCCCGCCGCCGCCAGGGCCTCGAAGCGGTCGGCCTCGGCGTCGGTCGGATTGGCCTCCAGGCTGATCTCCAGGTCGTGCGCCGGGGTCCACAGCGCCTTGGCGGCCTCGATCACCCGGGCGACCTGGGCGGGGTCCATCAGCGAGGGCGTGCCGCCGCCGAAGAAGATCGACAGCAGGGTTCGCGGTCCGGTCAGTTCGCGCTGGGCCACGAGGTCGGCGACGATGGCGTCGGCCAGGGCCGTCTGCTCGCCGGTCTTGCCGCGATCCCGCACGACATTGAAGTCGCAATAAGGGCAGATCCGGGCGCAGTAGGGCCAGTGGACGTAGACGCCGAGGGACGGAAGGCCGGTCACCGCGGCCTCCCATAACGGTTGTCATCCCGGAAGCGCGCAGCGCTGTCCGGGATCCAGGTGAACCGCAAGGCGTCGGCCCAGTCCCCTGGATCCCGGACAGCCTCTACGAGGCTTCCGGGATGACAACAAAGCAGGGGGCTACTCAAACAGCGCCGCCTTCAGTTTCTCGAAGGCCACGGCCCGGTGGCTCATGGCGTCCTTGGCGGCCGGCTCCATCTCGCCGAAGGTCTGGTCGAAGCCGGCCGGGATGAAGATCGGGTCGTAGCCGAAGCCCCGGTCGCCGCGCGGCGGGAAGGTCAGGGTCCCGTGGACCTCGCCCTGCACGACCACCGCCGGGCCGCCATTCGGCCAGGCCACCGCCAGGGCGCAGGTGAACCAGGCGGAACGGTCTTCCGACCCCGTCTCCTCGATCCGCTCGGCGACCTTGTCCATGGCCAGGGCGAAGTCCTTGCCCGGCCCCGCCCAGCGCGCCGAATAGATGCCGGGCGCGCCGTCGAGGGCGGCGACCGACAGGCCCGAATCGTCGGCCAGGGCGATCTGGCCCGAGAGGTCGGCCGCGTGGCGGGCCTTGAGCAGGGCGTTGCCGACGAAGGTCGTCTCGGTCTCGTCCGGCTCGGGCAGGCCCAGGGTCCCGGCCGCCAGCACCTCGAACCGGCCGTCGAGCAGGGCCGCCAGTTCCTTGGCCTTGCCAGGGTTGTGCGTGGCGGCGACAAGCTTCGTTCCAGCTTCCAGCTTCAGCGTCATCACGCGGCTCCTTTCCGGGACAAGACCATGCAGCTTCTCTACTCCCCCATGTCGCCCTTCGCCCGCAAGGTTCGCGTGGTCGCTTTCGAGCTGGGCCTGGCCGAACGGCTGGAGCTGACGGTCGCCAGTCCCTTTACCGACGAGGGCGTGCGGGCGATCAATCCGCTGTCGAAGATCCCGGTCCTGGTCCCGGACGAGGGCCCGCCGATCTTCGACTCGCCGGTGATCTGCGAATACCTGGAGCACCTGGCCGGCCGGTCGCTGACGCCCGCCGCCGGTCCCGACCGCTGGGCCGCCCTGACCGCCCAGGCCATGGCCGACGGCATGGGCGACGCGGCCCTGGCCATCGTCCGCGAGCGCCTGCGCGAGGGTCCGCACCGCCAGGACCTGTTCGACCGCCAGGCCGCCGCGCTGACCGCCGCCCTCGACCTGCTGGAGCGCCGGACCCCGCCCAGCGATCGCTTCGAGATCGGCGAGATCGCCGTCGCCGCACAGCTGGGTTACCTCGACGCCCGCCAGGTCCTGGACTGGCGGGAAGGCCGCCCGAACCTGGCCGCCTGGTACGAGGCCGCCAGCCGCCGGACGGCGATGGTGGCCACGGCGCCACACCTGGCATAATCCGTTCGATGAGCGCGATCATTGCTAAAGTTTAATATCGTTTATCGATAAGCGACATTGGCGGCCGGGAAATCGGTCCCTATCTTCGAGGCCTGGGAGACACGCCATGCCGGCGCGGTCCCGCACCCGACCCGAAGGCCCGCCATGTCCGCCGCCAGACTGTTCCGCATCGTCGACGCCGTCGCCACCCGCCTGGCCACGCTGACGCTGATCGCCGGTCTGCCGCTCGCCGCCGTGACCTTCGCGATCAAGACGTTCTGACCCGGGGTCCAGCTCGCCTTTGACCGGTCCCGATCCGCCGGGGCATGGTCGGCGTTTCTGCGTGAGGGGAAGAGCGGATGCGCGCCTTGGGGCCTGGCTCGGTATCGAGTTTCCTGAAGATCATCCTGGACGTGATCTATGTGGGCCTGTGGGTCTGGGTCAGCCTGCTGGCGATCTTCACGGTCGCGGTGCTGCTGCTCAGCTTCAATCCCGAGCTAATCACCTCGAAACTGCACATCGGCAGCTCGATCGACGAACTGATCAGCAAGGGACCGCTGTTCGCCGGCGCCCTGGGCGCCTGGGCGCTGCTGTCCGGCGGCTGGATGGTGATCGTCGAGCGCCTGCGGCGGGTGTTCTCCACCCTGACCGCCGGCGATCCGTTCCATCCCGACAATGTCCGCCGCCTGCGGGTGGTGGGCCTGGTCCTGGCCGCCCTGGAGATCGGCCACTACATCTTCGCCGCCCTGGCCAAGTGGCTGGCGCCGGACACCAAGATCGTCGACGGCTCGTTCAGCCTGAGCGCCTGGTTCCCGGTCCTGGTGGTGTTCGTCCTGGCCGAGGTCTTCCGCGAGGGCGCGCGCCTTCGACGGGAAGCCGAACTGACAATCTGACGCGGAGACGAAGAACCCATGGCCATCCGCGTGCAACTGGACCGCATCCTGCTGGAAAGGCGGATGTCGCTGACCGAGCTGTCGGACCGGGTCGGCGTGACCATCGCCAACCTGTCGATCCTCAAGACCGGCAAGGCCCGCGCCGTGCGCTTCACCACCCTGGACGCCCTGTGCCGCGAGCTGGAGTGCCAGCCGGGGGATCTGATGACCTACGAGCCCGGGCCGGGCGAGGCGCACGAGGAGGACTGACCTGATCCTTCTCCCCTTGCGGGAGAAGGTGTCGGCGAAGCCGACGGATGAGGGGTCGCGCAAACGGAAAACGCCGCGACCGGCCTTGAGGCTGTCGCGGCGTTTCTGGTCTTGAACCCTCACCCGACCCCACTTCGTGGGGCCACCCTCTCCCGCAAGGGGAGAGGGGTCACTTCCCAGAAACCGCTTCCCGCTGCTTCACGAACAGCTCGCCGATCCCCTTCTCCGCCAGGGCGAACAGGGTGTCGAACTCGCCGCGGGTGAAGCCACGCTTTTCGCCGGTGGCCTGGATCTCGACGATGTCGCCACTGTCGGTCAGCACGAAGTTGCTGTCGGCCTCGGCGCTGGAATCCTCCTCGTAGTCGAGGTCCAGCACCGGGGTGTCCTTGAACACGCCGCACGAGACGGCCGCCACCTGGCCCAGGATCGGATCGGTCTTCAGCACGCCTTCCTCGATCAGGTAGTTGACGGCGATGCGCAGGGCCACCCAGGCGCCGGTGATGGCGGCGGTGCGGGTGCCGCCGTCGGCCTGGATGACGTCGCAGTCCAGGCTGATCTGGCGCTCGCCCAGGGCCTTCATGTCGACGACGGCGCGCAGCGAGCGGCCGATCAGGCGCTGGATCTCCTGGGTGCGGCCGCTCTGCTTGCCCAGGGCGGCCTCGCGCCGGCCGCGGGTGTGAGTGGCGCGGGGCAGCATGCCATACTCGGCCGTGACCCAGCCGGCGCCCTTGTTGCGCATCCAGCCCGGGACGTTCTCCTCGACCGTGGCGGTGACCAGCACCTTGGTGTGGCCGAAACTGACGAGGCAGGAGCCCTCGGCATAGCGGTTGACGCCGGTTTCCAGCGTGACGTCTCGCGTTTGGTCGGGGGCGCGTTCGGACGGACGCATGGGAAACTCCGGGGCTTTGCGTGATAGGATGGGGCCGCTTATCCTAACTCCGGCGGGGTCGTCCAATCCCGTCGGAATCCGGAGAGCCCCCAGGCGACCTTGGCGGGCGCGTTCGAAGGCGACATGACACAGCTGTTTTCGGGGTTTTCCGCTCAGACTCCCAGCCTCACGGACCTGGACGCCCGCGCCCGCGACATCTTCCGGCGGGTGGTCGAATCCTATCTCGAGACCGGCGAACCCGTCGGGTCACGGACCATTTCCCGGGGCGGAGTGGCCCTGTCGCCGGCCTCGATCCGCAACACCATGCAGGACCTGGCCCAGCTGGGCCTGCTGGACGCCCCCCACACCAGCGCCGGCCGGATCCCCACCCATGCGGGCCTGCGGATGTTCGTCGACGGCCTGCTGGAGGTCGGCGACATCGGCGAGGACGAGCGGCGGACCATCGAATCCCGGCTGTTCGCCCACGGCCGCTCGTTCGAGGAGGCGATGGGCGAGGCCAGCGCCATCCTGTCGGGCCTGGCCGGCGGGGCCGGGGTGGTGGTCGCGCCCGTCCGCGAGGGCGGGGTCAAGCACGTGGAGTTCGTGGCCCTGGGCGGCGACCAGGCGCTGGCGATCATGGTGTTCGACGACGGCACGGTCGAGAACCGGCTGATGCGGCGGGCGGCCGGCGTCACGCCGGCCGCCCTGCAGGAGGCCTCCAACTTCCTCAACGCCCGCCTGCGCGGCCGCACGCTCAACGAGACCAAGGCCGAGATGGCCGCCGAGCTGGATGCGGCGCGGCGTGAACTGGACGCCACGGCGGCGCGTTTGGTCGAGGACGGCCTGGCCGCCTGGAGCGGCGGCGAAGACGCCGACCGCGCCCTGATCGTCCGGGGCCGCGCCAACCTGCTGGCCGACGCCAGCGCCCGGGAAGACCTGGAGCGCGTGCGGCGGCTGTTCGACGACCTGGAGCAGAAAGGCCAGCTGATCGGGCTCCTGGACGACGTGCGGACCGCCGAGGGCGTGCGCATTTTCATCGGGGCCGAAACGCGACTCTTTTCGCTTTCGGGTTCCTCCCTGATCGCGGCGCCCTATATGACGGGCCGACAGAAGGTGCTGGGGGCGATCGGCGTGATCGGCCCCACCCGGTTAAACTATGCCCGGGTGATCCCGCTGGTGGACTATACCGCCCGCGTGCTTGGCCGGATGATGGACGGATAGAGGACGAGATGACCGACGAACAAACGCCGGCCGAAGACGTGGCCTTCGAGGCCGACCAGGCTTCATGGGAAGACGCGTCGCAGGAGATCGAGGCGCTGAAGCTGGAAGTGGCGGCCCTGAAGGACCAGGCCCTGCGCTACGCGGCCGACGTGGAGAACACCAAGCGCCGGGCCGAGCGCGAGATGAACGACGCCCGCGCCTACGCGATCCAGAAGTTCGCCCGCGACCTGCTGGGCGTTGCCGACAACCTGTCGCGCGCCACCGCCCACAGCCCGCGCGACTCGCAGGACGCGGCGGTGAGCAACTTCATCATCGGCGTCGAGATGACCGAGAAGGAGCTGCTGGCCGCCTTCGAGCGCAACGGCCTCAAGAAGATCGACCCGGGCAAGGGCGAGAAGTTCGATCCCCACCTGCACCAGGCGGTGATGGAGCAGCCCTCGGACGAGGTCGCCGCCGGCGGCGTCGTCCAGGTGCTGCAGGCCGGCTACGAGCTGATGGGCCGGCTGGTCCGCCCGGCCATGGTGGCCGTGGCCGCCAAGGGCTCCAAGGGGCCGGACGCCCCGGCCGAGCCGACGGCGGGCGCTGCCAACCCGTACGCCGCCAACGGCGCGGACACCGGCGGGGCTTTCGACACCAAGGCCTGAGATCCACCTTCTGATCCGCTCATCCCGGCGAATGCCGGGACCCAGATGGAATGGCTTTGAGGCGGGCTCCATGAGCTCCGCGCTCTTCCAATCATCCCAAGCGCCTTGGGATCTGGGTCCCGGCGTTCGCCGGGATGAGCGGCGTCTAGGATTGCCCCGCGATCCGGTCCGCCAACCCCTTGGCCCCCGCCACCGCGTCCGCCCAGGTCGCCTCGAAGTCCGCGTCGTCGCCAAGGTAGGGGTCGGCCACCGACTTGCCCCGCCGCCCCTCGACGGCGTCCAGCAGCAACAGCAGTTCCGCCGTCCCGTCCGCCGGCCGCAGCACCTTCAGGTCGGCCAGGTTGGCGCGGTCCAGCGCGACGATATGGGTGAAGCAGCGGAAGTCGTCGGGCGTCACCTGCCGTCCGCGATAGCCGGAAATGTCGATCCCCCGCCGCCGCGCCACCGCCTGGGCCCGGCGGTCAGGCGGATGGCCCACGTGCCAGTCCCCGGTGCCGGCCGAATCGATCTCGACCTCCAGCCCGCGCCGCGCGACCTCCTGGCGGAAGGCCGCCTCGGCCAGGGGCGAGCGGCAGATGTTTCCGAGGCAGACGAACAGGACGGCGGCGCGCTTCACGGATGACCTCTCGGCGACAGGACGCGCCGCTTGCGCGCGCGCCGGACAGGCCCAACATGTAGCCTCGCCCATTCCCCTGACGAAAGGCCGACTCCGATGACCACCGAGACCGCGATCCTGGCCGGCGGCTGTTTCTGGGGCGTCCAGGACCTGCTGCGCCGCTATCCCGGCGTGCTGAAGACCCGCGTCGGCTATTCCGGCGGCGACGTGCCCAACGCCACCTATCGCAACCACGGGACCCACGCCGAGGCGATCGAGATCGTCTTCGATCCCGCCGTGATCGGCTATCGCCGGATCCTGGAATTCTTCTTCCAGATCCACGACCCGACCACCCTGAACCGCCAGGGCAACGACATCGGTCTCAGCTACCGCTCGGCGATCTTCTATACGAGCGACGCGCAGAAGCGCGTGGCCGAGGACACCATCGCGGACGTCGACGCCTCGGGCCTGTGGCCCGGCAAGGTGGTGACCGAGGTCGCCCCCGCCGGCCCGTTCTGGGAGGCCGAGCCCGAGCACCAGGACTATCTGGAGCGGATCCCCAACGGCTACACCTGCCACTTCATCCGCCCGGGCTGGACGCTGCCCGCGCGAACCGAGCGCGCGGCGGCCGTCTAGATCCAGATACTCTAGAGAAATCAGATCTCTAATCGTTGTCATCCCGGAAGCCTCGCAGAGGCTGTCCGGGACCCAGGGACCGACGCGCCGCGGTCACCCCTGGGTCCCGGCTCTACGGTCCCCTTCGGCCGGGATGACAACCTGGAACCCGGCATTTCAATTGAGTCCGCCCCCTGGCCACACCTGATCGCGACCCGGGCGCGCATTTCGCCGCACCCGGGCCTTCCCCCGGTCGCGGTTTGCGCTAATGTCGCAAGTCCAATCATGACGGGGCCGCAGGGGGATTCTCTCGTTCGGCGGCGACCCCGAGCCTGGACCGAGATATGAAGCTTACCATCGAGCGGGCGGCGCTGCTGAAGGCGCTGGGTCACGTGCAGAGCGTCGTGGAACGCCGCAACACCATCCCGATCCTGTCGAACATCCTGCTGTCGGCCGATCGCGACACCCTGTCGTTCTCGGCCACCGACCTGGACATGGAAATCATCGACGAGGGCCTGGCCCAGATCGACCAGCCCGGCCAGATCACCGCCCCGGCCCACACCCTGTATGAAATCGTCCGCAAGCTGCCCGACGGCTCGGACGTCTCGCTCAGCTTCAGCGGCGACGATCCCCGCCTGGTGATCCAGGCCGGCCGCTCGCGCTTCAACCTGCCGGTCCTGCCGGCGGGCGACTTCCCGGTGATGAGCAGCGACGGCCTGTCGGGCCGCATCTCGGTCGACACCAACGAGCTGATCCGGCTGATCGACAAGACCCGCTTCGCGATCTCGACCGAAGAGACCCGCTACTATCTGAACGGCCTGTACCTCCACACCGTCAACGACGGCGGCGTGACCAAGCTGCGCGCCGTGGCCACCGACGGCCACCGCCTGGCCCTGGCCGAGATGGACGCCCCCGAGGGGGCGGCCGGCCTGCCCGGCATCATCGTGCCGCGCAAGACCATCCAGGAGGCCCGCCGCCTGATGGAATCGGCCGGCGAGCAGGTCGACCTGCAGGTCTCGGCCCAGAAGGTCCGCTTCGAGTTCGGCCGCGCGGCCCTGACCTCCAAGGTCATCGACGGCGCCTTCCCGGACTATCTGCGCGTGATCCCGCGCGACAACGCCAAGATCCTGACCCTGGACAACGACCTGTTCGCCAAGGCCGTCGACCGGGTGGCCACCATCTCGGCCGAGAAGAGCCGCTCGGTGAAGCTGGCCGTCGAGCCGGGCCGCATCACCCTGACCGTGCGCAACATGGAAGCCGGCCAGGCCGTCGAGGAGGTCGAGGTCGACTACGACGGCGAAGCCTTCGAGATCGGCTTCAACGCCCGCTACCTGCTGGACGTCTGTGGCCAGATCGGCGGCCCGATCGCCGAGTTCCGCTTCGCCGACCCGGCCTCGCCCACCCTGGTGGTCGACCCGACCGACCCGGGCGTGAAGTACGTGCTGATGCCGCTGCGGGTGTAGGGGCCTCGAGGCTTCTCTGACTCCGAAAACGGGCGCCGCGGGCGCCCGTTTTGCCGTGGATTGCGGTTCGCTCGCAATCCAGGATTGACGGCCTTCCCCCAATCCTTCCCACTCGGGGCGCCGGAGAGGGCCTCGGAGGGGACGTCGGATTTTCATGACCGTGCCGGACGATCCAGAGGGAACACGACCGGCCCGGGTCGCCCGGGTCCGCCGGCGAGGACGGCGAAACATCCTCGACAGCGGCATGAGCCTCGGCGGCTGGATCGTGATCGCCGCGTCCCTAGGGATCTGCGCGGCGATCTATCTCGCCCAGAAAAACGCGTCGGCGGACGAGGCCGCGTTCTGGAGCCTTCGCGGTCCGCCTTGCCCGACCCTGGACCAGGCCAGCTACCAGCGGGCCTGGGGAACGGCCCAGGTCACGAGGTATGGCGGGGCGAGCTTCGAATATCGGGTCGGCCACATGATGTGCACTCGACGCCCCGGGGAACAGGGGACCGGGGGTCCCTATCCCGTCTGCCAATTCACGGGGCCCGTCTTCCTGGGCGTCGAGACCGGCGGCAGACGCGCCTATTTCGCGCCGCCCTCGCGCCATGCGGCCCGCGTGGCGATCCAGAACGGCCAAGCCCGTTGCGTGCTGATCCCAGGCTTCAAGATGAACGCCCATCGCTAAAGCCTGTCGCGTTCAGATGGAATCATCTGAACGCGATGAACAGGCTCTGGAGTCAAAGGGTTGGAGCGCGTTTGGCGGCGAAACCGCTCACAGTTTCGCCCAACGCGCTCTGGGGCAAGCCGCGCGCAGCCTCAGCCGACCCCGAGAAGCCGCACCACCAGCCACAATCCCCCGAAGATCACCGCCCACCCGGTCGCGATGCCGAGTTCCGGGTTGTTTTGCCACCACTGACGTGGCGCGTCCAAAGCCTTGAGTTTCATGTCCCCCTCCCCAGGGTCTGTTACCGCTATTCAGAACATAGAAACCCTACCGCGCAAGCAACTTCCGGTTCCTGCGACGACTTGCGCGCGAACTCCCGCCTCGAGGGCGTGCGTTTGCCTGCCTCCCGGCCCGTGCTAGCCTCCGTTTCATAAGAAAACGGGAGGAACGCATGGCGCGGGTCAGCTACATGACGGTGGGATCCAACAGGCTGGAAGAGGCCAAGGCGTTCTACGACGCCCTGCTCGGCTCGATCGGCATGAACGGCGTCTATGAGCACCCCTCGGGTGGGCGGCTCTATCGCGGCAAGGGCACGGGCCTGTTCGGGGTGCTGGGTCCCCATGACGGCCAGCCGGCCTGCGTCGGCAACGGCACGATGGGCGGCTTCGACTTCGAGAGCCGCGAGGCGGTCGACGCCTTCCACGCCAAGGCGATCGCGCTGGGCGGAACCTGCGAGGGCGCGCCCGGCGAACGGATGCCCGGGGCCTATTTCGCCTATTTCCGCGACCTGGATGGCAACAAGCTGTGCGGCTACAAGTTCGGCTGACCCCGGACCGGCCAAAGGCCAAGATTCAGCCGTCATTCCCACCCGCGCACGCCACGATCCGGGCGCAGACCCACCGGGATCTTGCCCATCAGGCTTGCTAGGAGTCCGCCATGCGTACGAGCTGGGACCGCATCGCCGCCGTCGTCTTCAGCGGGACCGCCTGGGCGCTGGCCCTGGTGGCCGGGCCGCACCTGGCCCACGCCCTGCGCCACCCCGCCCGCCTGATGGCCCACGCGGCCATCGGCCGCCGACGCGACCTGGGCTGACGGCGGATTTAGACCTGCGCCCCGAATAGGCTAGAAGGCGTGGGTGAGCCGCGCCGCCCTCCTTTCGCTGACCCTGACCGACTTCCGCTCGTACGAGCGCGCGCGGCTGCGTCCGGAAGGGGCCAGCGTCTATCTGTTCGGGGCCAACGGGGCGGGCAAGACCAACCTGCTGGAGGCCATCAGCCTGCTGTCGCCGGGCAAGGGCCTGCGCGGCTCCGGCCTGACCGAGGTGGGCCGCCGCCTGCCCGGCGAGGTCGCGGGCCGCGCCTGGGCCGTCGCCGCCGAGGCGCAGGCGGGGGACGACGAACCGGTGCGCCTGGGCACGGGCGTCGAACTGGCCGGCGCGGCCCGCCGGGTGGTCCGCATCGAGGGCGAGACCGTCCCGCCCGGCCGCCTGGCCGATCACGTCCGCCCGATCTGGCTGACCCCGGCCCAGGACCGGCTGTTCCTCGAGGCGGCCGGCGAGCGCCGCAAGTTCTTCGACCGCCTGGTGTTCGCCGGCGAGCCCGATCACGCCCGCCACGCCAACGCCTACGACAAGGCCCAGCGCGAGCGCATGCGCCTGCTGACCGACGCCGCCGAGACCGGCCAGCCGGCCGACGCCATCTGGCTGGCCGCCCTGGAAGCCCGCCTCGGCCAGGCCGGCGCCCTGATGGCCGGCGCCCGGGCCCGCACCCTCATGGCCCTGCAGGCCGAGATCGACGGCCGCGGCGACCGCCCCTTCCCGCGGGCCCGCCTGGCCCTGGCCGGCGAATGGGAGCGGATGGCGCTGGACGGCGTCGAGACGGCGGAAATCGAGACCCGCCTGGCCGCCGCCCTGGCCGCCGCCCGCCCCCGCGACGGGGCCGCCGGGCGCGCCCTGACCGGTCCGCACCGGGGCGATCTGGCCATCCACCACGTCGACAAGGACCGCCCCGCCGCGGAATGTTCGACCGGCGAGCAGAAAGCGCTGATTCTGAACCTGGTTTTGGCGCAGGCCGCGCGACTTTCGCGTGCGAACGACGCGCCGAATCCTATATTGTTGCTCGACGAAGTCGCCGCGCATCTCGACCTGAAAAGGCGGGCCGCCCTGGCCGACGAAATCACGGCGCTCGGCCTGCAGGCTTTTCTGACAGGCACCGACGAGTCGCTGTTCGACCATCTGAAAGGTCGGGCTCTGGGCGTTCGCGTCAGCGAACTCGGCCTGACCGCATTGGAAGACGTATGACCGAAGAGACCAAGGGCCAGCCCGAAGACCACCTCACCACCGCCGACGGTTCGGAAATGTCGGCTCCCGAGGTGATGACCGGCGAGTACAGCGCCGACTCCATCAAGGTGCTCAAGGGCCTGGACGCGGTGCGCAAGCGTCCGGGGATGTACATCGGCGACACCGATGACGGCTCGGGCCTGCACCACATGGTCTACGAGGTGGTCGACAACGCCATCGACGAGGCCCTGGCCGGCCACGCCACCAAGGTGGAGGTGATCCTCAACGCCGACGGCTCGGTGACGGTCACCGACGACGGCCGCGGCATCCCGGTCGACATCCACGAGGGCGAGGGCGTCAGCGCGGCCGAGGTCATCATGACCCAGCTGCACGCGGGCGGTAAGTTCGACCAGAACAGCTACAAGGTCTCGGGCGGCCTGCACGGCGTGGGCGTCTCGGTGGTCAACGCGCTCAGCGACTGGCTGGAGCTGAAGATCCACCGCAACGGCCGCAGCCACCAGATGCGCTTCGAGCGCGGCGACGCGGTGACCTCGCTGAAGGAAACCGGCGACTCGCCCGTCCGCGCCGACGGCCCGAAGGCCGGCGAGGTGCTGACCGGCACCGAGGTGACCTTCTTCCCGTCCAAGGACACCTTCGCCTTCATCGAGTTCGACCGGAAGACGCTGGAGCATCGCCTGCGCGAGCTGGCCTTCCTGAACTCGGGCGTGACCATCTGGTTCAAGGACGACCGCGACGCCGAGCCGTGGGTCGAGAAGCTGCACTACGAGGGCGGCATCGAGGCCTTCGTGCGCCACCTCGACAAGGCCAAGACCCCGCTGCTGAAGACGCCGATCGTCATCCGCGGCCGCAAGGACAAGGTCGAGGTCGACCTGGCCGTCTGGTGGAACGACAGCTACCACGAGCACATGCTGTGCTTCACCAACAACATCCCGCAGCGGGATGGCGGCACCCACCTGTCGGCGTTCCGGGGCGCGCTGACCCGGATCATCACCAACTACGCCGAGAGTTCGGGCATCACCAAGAAGGAGAAGGTCAATGTCGGGGGCGAGGACGCCCGCGAAGGCCTGACCTGCGTGCTGTCGGTCAAGGTGCCCGACCCCAAGTTCAGCTCGCAGACCAAGGACAAGCTGGTCTCGTCCGAAGTGCGCCCGGCGGTCGAAAGCCTGGTGCAGGAGGGCCTGGCCACCTGGTTCGAGGAGCATCCGAACGAGGCCAAGGCCATCGTCTCCAAGATCGCCGAGGCGGCCGCCGCCCGCGAAGCGGCCCGCAAGGCCCGCGAACTGACCCGCCGCAAGAGCGCGCTCGACATCACCAGCCTGCCCGGCAAGCTGGCCGACTGCTCCGAGCGCGACCCGGCCAAGTCCGAGATCTTCATCGTCGAGGGCGATTCAGCCGGCGGCAGCGCCAAGCAGGCCCGCAACCGCGACAACCAGGCGGTCCTGCCCCTACGCGGCAAGATCCTCAACGTCGAGCGCGCCCGCTTCGACAAGATGCTGTCGTCCGACCAGATCGGCACGCTGATCACCGCCCTGGGGGCCGGTATCGGCCGCGACGACTTCAACCCGGACAAGGTGCGCTACCACAAGATCGTGCTGATGACCGACGCCGACGTCGACGGCGCCCACATCCGCACCCTGCTGCTGACCTTCTTCTATCGCCAGATGCCGGAGCTGATCGAGCGCGGCTACATCTACATCGCCCAGCCGCCGCTCTACAAAGCCGCCAAGGGCAAGTCGTCGCGCTACCTGAAGGACGACAGCGAGATGGACGCCTTCCTGGTCGACGAAGGCGTCGACGGGGCCGAGCTGGACCTGCCGTCGGGCGAGCGCCGCACCAGCCAGGACCTGCTGGCCCTGGTCCAGCTGTGCCGCCAGGCCAAGGGCAATATCGACCGCCTGTCGCAGCGCGCGCCGGCCTTCGCCATCGAGCAGGCGGCCCTGGCCGGCCTGTTCGGCGACGCGCCGGACATCGCCGCCGCCGCCAGGCGCCTTGATCTGTATGCGGAAGAAGGCGACGGCCCGTGGTCGGGCGAGCGCGGCGACACCGCCTATGTGTTCAAGCGCATCCGCCGCGGCGTGACCGAAAGCGTGGTGCTGGACGACGGTCTGCTGCACGCCGCCGACGCCCGCCGCCTGGCCGAACGGGCCGGCGCCCTGGCCGAGGTGTTCTCGGGCTCGGCGATCTTCCGCCGCAAGGACAAGTCGACCACCGTGCGCGGCCCGCTCGACCTGGTGGGCGCGGTGCTGGACGCCGGCCGCAAGGGCCTGTCGATCCAGCGCTACAAGGGCCTGGGCGAGATGAACCCCGACCAGCTGTGGGAAACCACCCTGGACGTCGAGGCCCGCACCCTGCTGCAGGTCCGCGTCAACCACGCCGACGACGCCGACGACATGTTCAGCCGCCTGATGGGCGACCTGGTCGAACCCCGCCGCGAGTTCATCCAGGAAAACGCCCTGGACGCCGAGGTGGACGTCTAGCGGCGGTCCTCGTGATCGTTCCACGCTCGGCCCGGCAACGCTCGCCTTCCGACCGGTTGTGGCGCTTCGCCGTCCACATCTAGGTTGGCGGGGCGGCGTGTCTAGCCCGACGCCAAAAGCGCGGCATGGTCTTTCAAGTGCGTGCGGAAGCGGGCGCCATAGTCCGCCATAACGGCATCTCGGACGCTTGGACGCTCGGCCAAGGCGCGTCGCCACGACGCGACATGGTTCAAGCCGCCAAAAATGTCGGGAGGGACGTCGTCTCCCAGGATGTCGAAATACCGGAAGACGGGAGCCGTGACGGCGTCGACCATGCTGAAGCCGGCTCCGGCGAAATAGGGCTTGTCCGACAGCACCGCCTCGAAGCGCTCCAGCTTCTTCCTGAGATCGGCGGCCTTGGTCGCGGCGACCGTTTCGTCGACGGCGTTCAGATATCCCCATGCGTCCACCAGCGTCGCGGACGAGAACTCGATCCAGGCCCGGTGTTGAGCGCGCGCTAGGGGGGCTGCGGGATGGATGCCGTGATCGCGATAGGCCTCTTCCAGGTACTCGCAGATGGCCATGCTCTCGAACAATACGACCGCCTGGTCCGCATCACGCTCGACCTTGAGCAACGGCACCTTGCCGGCGGGGGAGATGGCGAGAAACCAGGCCGGCTTGTCGTTCAGGTCGATCTGAACCTGCTCGAAGGGAATGTGTTTTTCGCGCAGCACGATGGCGACCCGTTGCACGAAAGGGCAGAGCGGATGGCTGATCAGCGTCAGTCTGGAGTTCGTCATGGCGACTTCGTTCTGAGAGAGAAAGGAGGCCCAGCTCCACCTGCGTGAAGCTGGGCGCGACGGCCGGCTATTGCGGCGCCCGCAGGAAATCCCGCGTCGTGATCGCGTTGCCGTGGAAGGGGGTCATGTCGGTCAGCCGTTCAGGGTGCGCCCGCCGTCGACGATGATTTCCGAGCCCACGGTCCAGGCGGATTCATCGGAGGCGAGATAGAGCACCGCCTTGGCCACTTCCTCGGGCGAGCCAAAGCGGCCCAGCGGAATGGTGGCGGCGATCGCCTGGGCCATCTGGGCGCGATGGGCGTCTGGAACGCCGAGCTTGTCGTAGAGCGGCGTTTCGACCGGTCCAGGGCTGACGGCGTTGAAGCGAACGCCGCGCCCGATCAGCTCGTTCGACAGCGTTCTCGACAGACTCAGGAACGCGGCCTTGGTCGCGGCGTAGACCGATGAGTTCGTCGCGCCGACATGGGCGCTGACCGACGTGTTGAGGATCACGGACGCCGGATTGGCGAAGACCGGCAACAGCGATTGGATCAGGAAGTAGGGGCCCTTGACGTTGATCGCGAAGGAGCGGTCGTAGGCTTCTTCGGTCCAGGCCTCGATGGGCTGCCACACGGACACGCCGGCGTTGATGAAGGCGACGTCGAGTTGGCCGTACTCCGCCGCGACGGCCGCGGCCAGGTCGCGTTGCGCCGCGACGTTCGCGGAATCCGCGGCCAGCACGGTGACGTCCGAGCCCAGCTCGGCCCGGGCGCTGGCCAGGCTGTCGGGGTTTACGCCCGTGACGATGACGCGGGCGCCCTCGGCGAGGAAGCTCTTGGCGGTGGCCAGGCCGATGCCGCTCGTGCCGCCGGTGATGAGGGTGCGTTTGCCGGAAAGGCGAGACATGGAACCATCCTTGAAAACCGTGAGGCGATTGCGTTCGGCCTCGTGGTTTGCAAGATGCGCTCATGCTCAAAGCAAGATAAGTTGGGCAGATTGCATATGTTTCATACGTCATACGCATGATTGGGTAGGATGGACCGTCTACTCTCGATGGAGTGCTTCGTCAGGACGGTGGAGACGGGCGGCTTTTCGTCGGCCGCGCGAGACCTCGGCCTCAGCCAGCCGAACGTGAGCCGTTATGTGGCGGCCCTGGAGGCCCATCTCCAGCAGCGGCTCTTGCAGCGATCGACCCGAAAGCTGCACCTGACGCCCGAAGGCGAGCGCTACTACGTCGAAGCCCGACGGATTCTCGATGCCGTCAGCGAAGCGGAGTCGGCGCTGAAAAGCGACGTCCGTCCATCCGGTCTGCTGCGTGTCGCCTGCCCCACGGCCTTCGCCCACGCGTTTCTCATGCCGCAGGTCCCTGAGTTTCTGAGGACCTACCCCGACCTCGACCTCGATCTGCAGATTTCCGATCGCTTCGTGAATCTCATCGACGAGGGCGTGGAGCTGGCATTGCGGATAGGACACCTCAGTGACAGCGCCCTGCGCGCGCGACGTGTGGGTCTCTTCACCCGCATCTGCGTCGCGGAGACGGGTTATCTGAACGCGCGCGGGACGCCGGAAACCCCGCAAGATCTGAAGCACCATGACTGCATCGTCTATTCCCTGCTTTCGACGGGCGCGACCTGGCGCTTCGCCGATGTCGAGGTTGCGGTGTCCGGCCGCCTTCGCGTGAGCGCGCCAGAGGCGGCCCGGGAAGCCGCCCTGGCCGGCTTGGGCGTCGCGCTTGGCCCGCATTGGCTGTTTGAAGACGGTCTCAAGACCGGGCGCCTGAAACGGATCCTCATCGGATACGAAGCCGCCCCCGTTCCGATCCATATCCTCTATGTGGCCAACCGCCTTCTTCCGCGTCGCGCCACGGTGTTCATGGACTTCATGGCCGCGGCGTTTTCCAAGGTCGAGACCCTTAATGTGCGCCTCTCACCTTCCGTTGGAAGTGACGACCGAAGCTGAACGCCGACGCTAAAGTCGCTGGACGGGCGGAGGGGCCCGCCCGCGCCAGTTGCCGAGCGAAGCCGACGTTTTCGCGTTCGCCGAAGGTTATGTCTTCACCCCCAGGCTGGCTTCAGAAAGTGGTCTATCCGCCCCTTCCGTCGCCCGAGGATTGGCCAAGCTCGGGGTTCAGCCTGAGCCGGATCATGCCATCTCCGGTGGAAACCCTCCAGCCGCCCTCCCACGCACCATGGGACGGCCCCGACGAGCCTCGCCCTCAGTCGTCGGTGAAATAGTCGGCGATCGCCGCATCCTCCGACTCCAGCTCGAAATTGGGCGAACCGGCGCGTTCCAGGGCGTGGCGGATCTGCCAGGCGCTGCGGCCGACATGGACGCCCATGCCGCGCAGTTCGTCGACGATCGCCGCGCGGGTCGCGTCGTCGACCGACTTGTTGTTCTCCAGCCGCGCCTGGTCCAGCCGCCAGCCGAAATAGGGGTCGGGGGTCAGCTCGATCACCGCGCCGGGCTCCGGCAGCCATTCGTAGATGGCGCAGCGGCGGTCGACCGCCGCGTCGACATAGTTGGCCAGGCAGTTGCGGTAGCGCCGCGCGGCGTCGCGGATCGCCGCCACCGTCTCCAGCGGTCGGAGATGTTCCGTACCCGGATGGGGCGGCTTGGGCAGTTCGCGACGGAAGTCGTCGGCCACCAGGTTGAACAGCGCCTTGGCGTTCGGCGCGCGGGTCCAGACCGCGATCCGCTCGGCCAGGACGGCTTCGGGCAGCCGGCGGGCGAGCAGGGCGTGGGCCTCGGCCAGCAGCTTGGCCTGGGCGGCGCCGACCCGCACGGCCGCCCCGCCGGCGTCGCGCAGCGGGCGCGGCAAGGCGCCCAGGGTCCGCACTTGCAGCGGATCGATCCGCTCGGCGTGGCGCAGGGTCTTGGCCGGCTTGGGGTCGGCCAGCAGGGCGACCAGCACGCGATAGTCCTCGGGCGTCCAGGCGATCTCGCCCAGCCGCTCCAGCGCCCTGGCCAGGCCTTCCGGGGCCGGATCGAGCACCAGCCGCACGGCCTTGCGCAAAGGCGCCGCGAGCAGCAGGTCGACATCGGCCGCCGCGCCGCGCCCGGCTTCCGTCGCCAGCATCAGGCAGATCAGGTGCCGCCGCGCGGTCGGGGCGGTGACGAACGGGATGTGCGGCGCGGGCCACAGCGCGGCCAGCACGTCGGCATAGGCGGGCGCGATCAGGCGCAGCAGGGGGGAGGCGAGCTCGGTCGCCTTGGCCAGAACGAGGGTGGTCATCGATAGCTCCCGGCGACAGCCGGGGCGGGCCGTCGCTAGCGGTTGAGGTGGAGACGAAGCGGGCGCGGCTCGCACGACGCGCGCCATCGCACCGGGATCGGTGGCTTGTATGGCTGGGCGGCGTTCAAGGTCATGCGGCGGCGGCTTCTTCCGGAGCGTGGATCGGGAGGCGCTGATCTCACGATCCTCGATCCTGGACAAGCGGGTCGCGACGGCGACGACAACTCAGGGTTCGCCTTGTTGCCCTCCGGACACGGTTCGGCGAACGCCGTGCAAGCACGCGCCAGGGAGGACGAGGTCTCGCGACGCGCCAAATTCGCACTTGCCAAGTCATATACATATCTATGTATATAGATAGGTATGCTTATTCGCTGACGAGCCTGACCATGACTCCCGACACCCTCGCCGACCTGGGCGTGACCTTCCTGGGCAGCCGGCTCAAGCGCCTGGCCGATCGCCTGCAGGGCGACGCGGCCGCCACGCTCCAGGCCCTGGACCTGCCGATCCAGCCGGCCCAGCAGCAGTTCCTGGCCGTGCTGCGCCGGCAGGGGCCCCAGACGGTGGGCGGCGTCGCCCAGCACCTGCGGCTGAGCCAGCCCACCGCCACGCGCGCGATCCAGGCGCTGATCGAGCAGGGCCTGATCGATGTCAGCCGCGAGGGCCGCGACCAGCGCCAGAAGCTGCTGTCGCTGAGCCCGGCCGGCGTGGCGCTGATGGACCGGCTGGAGCGCGAGCTGTGGCCCCGGGTCGAGGCCGCCGCCGTGTCGCTGTGCGGCGGCCGTCACGCCGCCCTGCTGGAGGAGATCGCCCTGATCGAGGCCGAGCTGGACCGCCGGTCGCTCCTGGACCGGGTCATGGCGTCCGCCCCGACGCCGGCCATCGGCGTGCGCGACTTTTCCGACGACCTGGCCGGGGCGTTCTACGCGATCAACGCCGCCTGGATCTCGCAGATGTTCACCCTGGAGGAGAACGACGTCACGCTGCTGGAGAATCCCCGCGCCCTGATCGTCGACAAGGGCGGCGCGGTGCTGTTCGCCGAAACCCCGGACCTGGGCGTGGTGGGGACCTGCGCCATCATGCGGATGAAGGACGGCTGGTTCGAGCTGACCAAGATGGGCGTCCTGGAGGCCGCGCGCGGCCGCAAGGTCGGCGAGTTCCTGCTGGCCGCGGCGATCGAGCGGGCCAAGGCCATGGGCGTGGCCGACCGGCTGTACCTGCTGACCAACCGCAAGTGCGCTGCGGCCATCCACCTCTACGAGAAGCTGGGCTTCCAGCACGACGCGGAGATCATGGCGCTGTTCGGCGGCCGCTACGAACGGTGCGACGTGGCGATGCGGTACAATCCCGCCGCATAGCGATCGTTGTCATCCCGGACGAGCGCGCAGCGCGAAGATCCGGGACCAACGCGTGAACTCGGCGCTTCCGGCGGTCCCGGATCGGCGGCCCTGCAGGCCTTGTCCGGGATGACAGGCTCTGGGGGTTCAGCCAGAAACCTGGGCCACTGTCGCCTTCAGCACGTCCCGCGCCGCGTTCGGGTCCAACCGCACCTGCAGGCCGCGCTGGCCGCCGTTGATGTAGACGTAGGTCTCGGCCAGGGCGTCGGCCTCGATCACCGTCGGCAGGGCCTTGCGCTGGCCGAAGGGGCTGATGCCGCCGACCTTGTAGCCGCTGATCCGCTCGGCGTCGGCGGGCTTCATCATCTGGGCCGACTTGCCGCCGACCGCCGCCGCCAGCTTCTTCATCGCCACCTCGCGATCGGATGGGACGACGGCCAGCACCGGCTTACCGTCGACCAGGGCCATCAGGGTCTTGAGCACCCGACCAGGATCCTCGCCCAGGGCTGCCGCGGCGGCCAGGCCGATGCTGTCGGCGTCCGGATCATAGGCGTAGGCGTGGACCGTGAAGTCGACCCCGGCCTTGGTCAGGGCGAGGGTGGCGGGCGTGGTGCGAGACATGACCCATTATAGCCAAGCCCGCCCGAGCCGGGCCAGCTTTGGTCGGGACCTCTTCACCATTGTCATCCCGGAAGCCTCGCAGAGGCTGTCCGGGATGACAACAGGCGGGCTAGCTTCGGTTTCCACGCCCTAGTTCGGACAGACCGCGTCGCCCTCGTTCGAGGCCAGCCGCACCTCGGCCAGCGACAGCGAGAACGGCGCGCTCGCGCCGACCACGAACGGCGCGGTGACGTGGTCCATCTTCGCGCCGGCGGCCTGGAAGCAGGACAGCTTGATCTTCACGTCCCGCCAGGCGTTCAGCGGCGCCTCCTTGACGGCGGAGGTGACGTCGATCGTCCCGGCGCAGGAGGCGTCGTCGGCGCAGCCGATGCTCATCGTCACGGGGCCCGTGGGGGTGGTGTCGATCCGGTAGCGGACCTTCACCGCCATGTCGCCGGTGGTCTGGCGCGACAGGTCCACCGCCGGGCCGTGGATGGCCAGCATGCCCTGCCCCGTCCAGATCGCCTGGCGGGCGTTCTCCTGGGCGCCGGCGTCGATCGCCTTGACCGAACCGGCCCCCACGAAGTCCATGCGCCACGGCGCGGCGACGCGGCCGTCGACGAAATAGCGGTCGACGCTGCCGGCCGCCACGACCTTGCCCGCGTCCTCCGGCAGGATCCCGACCTTGCCCGGCTTGGCGTAGGACAGGCCGTAACCGTAGGCGAACTGCGGGTCGTAGCCGGGCTGGCCGCGGTTCAGCGGACCCTGGTCGGCGCGCTTGGGCCAGGAGAAGCCGAGCCGGCCCTGGAAGTCGCGCCTGGGCTTGCCGTCCTGTCCGGCCACCAGCACGTCGGCGACGCCGCCGCCCTCGCTGCCCGGCAGCCAGGCCGCGACGAAGGCGTCCGAGGCGTTGATCTCGGGATTCACCCACAGGGGACGGCCCGACAGGAACACCGACACCACCGGGATCCCCTGGGACTTCAATTTCCTGAGCAGGGCCAGGTCGGTCTTGTCGCCCAGCTGGTAGCCGAGGTTGGTCAGGTCGCCCTGGAACTCGGCATAGGGATCCTCGCCGAACACCACGATGGCCACGTCCGGCTTGGCGGTGAACTTGCCGTCGGGCGCCAACTCCGCCTGACCGCCGGCCGCCTTCACCGCCTGCTCGATCCCGCCCCAGATCGACTGGCCGTGCGGGAAGTCGCTGTTCCTGTTGCCCGTGCCCTGCCAGGTCAGGGTCCAGCCGCCCGAGGCCTTGCCGATGTCGTCGGCGGCGCCGGCCACCAGCACCCGGGCCCCCGGCCTGACCGGCAGTACGCCGTCGTTCTTCAGCAGCACCAGCGACTTGGCCACCGCCTCGCGGGCGATCGCGCGGTGCTCGGGCGCGCCCAGGCGGTCGAACCGGCCCTGGACCGCGGGCGCGACGCGCTCGAACAGCCCGGCCTTGACCTTGACCCGCAGGATCCGCCGCACGGCGTCGTCCAGCCGCGCCATCGGGATCTCGCCGGACTTCACCTGGGCCAGGGTGTTGTCGAACAGGCCCTTCCAGCTGTCGGGGGCCATGTACATGTCGAGCCCGGCGTTCATCGCCTGCGGGCAGCTGGTGTTGGTGCAGCCGGCGAGCTGTCCGTGGGCGTTCCAGTCGCTGACCACGAAGCCCTGGAAGCCCATCCGGCCCTTCAGCACGTCGGTCAGCAGGGTCTTGTTTCCGGTGATCTTCTGGCCGTTCCAGCTGGAGAACGAGGCCATCACCGTCAGGATGCCGGCGTCGATGCTGGGCGGATAGCCCTGGGCGTGGAGGGCGACCAGCTCGGCCTCCGGGATCCTGGCGTCGCCCTGGTCCTTTCCGCCGTCGGTGCCGCCGTCGGCCAGGAAGTGCTTGGCCGAACCGGCGATGTGACCGGCGCCCAGGGTCTGGCCGGGCTTCAGCGCGCCCTGCAGGCCCAGGGTCATGGGACCGGCATAGGACTTCACCACCTCCGGATCCTCGGCATAGCCCTCGTAGCTGCGCCCCCAGCGGTCGTCGCGGGGGACGGCCACCGTCGGGCCGAAGGTCCAGTCGCCGCCGGCCACCGCCACCTCCTCGGCCGTCGCCTGGCCGATGCGGCGGATCAGGGCGGGATCGCGCATCGCGCCCAGGCCGACATTGTGCGGAAAGATCGTCGCCCCGACGATGTTGTTGTGTCCGTGCACGGCGTCGATGCCGAACAGGATCGGGATCGGGACATGGCCGGGCCGGGCCGCCAGGGCCTGCTTGCGATAGGCGTCGATCAGGTCGGTCCAGGCCTTGGGCGGGGCGCGGTCATTGCCGCCCGGCGCCGAGTTGCCGCCGGCCAGGATCGAGCCCAGCGGGTACTTTTCCAGGTCCGCCGGGGTCATCGAGGCGATGTCGCCCTGGATGGTCTGGCCGACCTTCTCCTCGACGCTCATCCTGGCCATCAGCTGGCTGACGAAGGCCTCGGTCTTGGCGTCGGTGATCGCCGCGGGGCTGGCCGCCGCGGGCCATCGGGCCGGATGGGCAATCGCGGCCTGGGCAGGCATGGCCTGGGCGAAGGCCGACCCGCTCGCCAGGCTGGCCGAGGCGGCGATGGTCGAGGCAAGCAGGGCCGAAAGCGCGAGGCGACGGGAACGGACGGTCATTCAACACCTTCGGGAACGGCCGGCGACAGGACGCGGGCGGATATTGCGCGGCAAAGAACCGGCGCGACGGGGAGAACATCGTCGCGCCGGAGTTTGGAGAGCCCCCGATAGTGGGGGTCCAGGCGCGCCGGCGTCGGAGGGGTCTGACGAAGGCGCGTCGTCCCCGCCGGCAGGTCGGCGCTGGAATGGGACGGATCGGGACGAGGGGGCGCCGCTCGCCATCGGGCGCGCGGGCGCGGCGCGGATGTTTCCTTCCCTGAAGCGGAGGCTGCGGCCCCTCTGACTGGCGAGAACCTCAACATGGATTGACAGCGCTGTCTAGCGAAGATGTGAGCGGTACCCGTCAGAAGGCGCTCGCGAGACCCCATGGCTCAGGCGGCGCTGCGGCGGACGATGGCGGCCAGGGCGGCCTCGTGGGTGGGACTCTGGGCGACGACCGTGTCGATCCGGGCGGTCAGGTCCGGCAGGATGGCCCGCACCTGGTCGAAGTTCGACGCGTCCACGAGCGGATCATAGGCCCTTGGCCTCACCCCCATGCCCTCGAAGATGTAGAACCAGGACAGGTCGGTGAACAGCTCGCCCGGCCTGGCGTCGACCCGGCCGCAGGCGCGGTAGAGCGCCAGCCGCTCGGCCAGGCGGTCGGGCAGGGGCGCGGCCGCCCGCTCGCGCCAGAACGGCGTGTCGTCGCGGGCCGTCAGGCAATAGTGCAGCAGGATGAAGTCGCGATAGGTCTCATACTCGTCGGCCAGGGCGCGGTTGTAGGCGGCGATGTTGCTGGACGCGAAGTCGCGGTCGGGGAAATGGTCCAGCAGCTTGTAGAGCCCGCTACACACCAGGTGGATGCTGGTGGATTCCAGCGGCTCCAGGAAGCCGGAGGCCAGACCCAGGGCCACGCAGTTGCGGCTCCACATCGCCTTGCGGCGGCCGGCGGTGAAGCTCAGCTTGCGCGGCTCGGCCAGGGGCGGGCCGATCGCGGCCAGCAGTTCGTCCTGCGCCGCGCCGTCATCGATGAAGGCGCTGGAATAGACATAGCCGTTGCCCACCCGGTGCTGCAGCGGGATCCGCCAGCGCCAGCCCGCGCCCTGGGCCGTGGCCTGGGTGTAGGGGGCGGGCGGGCCGGCATGGGCGGTGGGCGCGGCCAGGGCGCGATCGCAGGGCAGCCACCGCGTCCAGTCCTCGTAGCCGGCGCCCAGGGCCTGCTCGATCAGCAGGCCGCGAAAGCCGCTGCAGTCGATATAGAGGTCGGCCGCCAGCTCGCCGCCGCCCTTCAGCGCCAGGGCGTCGATGAAGCCGTCGTCGCGCAGCCTGACCTGCGCGACCTCGCGTTCCAGCCGCCGCACGCCGCGGCGCTCGGCGTGGTCGCGCAGGAAGCGGGCGACCAGGACGGCGTCGAAATGCAGGGCCTGGCGCAGGCCGGCCAGCGGGCCGGGGGCGCGCGGATCGGGATGGGCCAGCCGGCCGGCGTCGCCCAGGGCGGCCGCCAGGCTGAACTGGGGCACGGTCGGCTCCAGGCCTTGGGCTCGCGCCTTGTGGAACACATGCTGGAAGGGCCGGCGGTCGATCGACACGCCGAACGTCCCGAACGGGTGCCAGTAGCTGTCGCCGATCGCGCGCCAGTCGTCGAACCTGATGCCCAGCTTGAACGTGGCCTGGGTGGCCGGGATGAAGGCGTCGAGATCGGCCTCGATCAGCTTCAGGAAGTCGAAGATCGGCGGGATGGTCGCCTCGCCGACCCCCACCACGCCGATGTCCGGCGACTCGACCAGGGTAATCGCGCAGCCTGTTCCCCGCAGGGTCTGGGCCAGCAGGCAGGCGGCCATCCAGCCGGCCGTGCCGCCGCCGACGATGGCGATGGATCGGATGGCCCGGTTGGCGGCCCTGTCGGTCATGACGTCCTCCCGAAACGAGAGCGGAAAGCGGCGCCGGCCCGCCTGGGGCCGGCCGGCGCGGGGCTCGGCGGGACGGCAGGGGATGAGCCGCCGCCCCGTCGGGGAACCTTCTCCCCAGGGGGCGAAGGTTCCAACTCAAAATCCCCGGAGCGCGCCGGACATCGCGCTCCGGACCCGCCCTACATGCCGAACTTGAACCGCGCGCCCAGCACCACCCGGCGGTCGCCGGTGGCGTAGCGGAACGGCAGGTTCTCCCACTGCAGATAGCGGCCGGTGTCTTCCTTGGTCAGGTTGATGCCTTCCAGCACGATCTTGATCTGGTCGTTGACCGCATAGCCGATCTGGCCGTCGAGCTGGCCATAGGCCCGCTCCCAGGTCCCCAGCTTGTGGGCGTCATCGACGCCGCCGCTGGCGCTGTTGTCGACGCCGAAGCCGAAGTTGCCCTGGAAGCTCTTGTCGCGCCAGGCGTAGGACAGGCGCGCCTCGAAGCCGTGGCCCTCGTAATAGCCCTGGATGTTGAAGGCGTTCTTGGCCACGCCGGGGATCGGCAGGTCGTCGTCATAGTCGTTGAAGTTCGAGGTCTTGGAGTCCGAGTAGGTGTAGTTGGCGGTGAAGCCGAACCCATTGTCGAAGGCGTATTGGGCGGCCAGTTCGAGGCCCTTGATCGTGCCGCCCTCGCCATTGATCGGCTGGTCGAAGATGCCGGTCGTCGCGCCCGCCACGGAACCGTCGGCCACCGTCCGCGAGACCGTCTCGGTCTGGATGAACGAGTCGACGTTCTTGTAGAACAGCGCGGCCGAGAACAGGCCCTGCGAGCCCATGTAGCGCTCGTAGGCGACGTCGAACTGCGAGGCGCGATAGGGATCGAGCTCCGCGTTGCCGCCGCTGCCGTTGGTGTAGAGAAAGCGGTTGAGGTTGGGGCCCGGGGTCGAGCTGCGGGTGAAGTTGTAGCTGGAGCCCGTGGCCAGCTGGAACAGGTTCTGGCGCGACACCACGCGAGCCGCCGAGACGCGAACCTTGTCGGTGTCGTTGATGTTGAACACCCCGCTGACGCTGGGCAGGACGTCGGTGTAGGAGCGCGACGTCGTGATGTTCTCCGGATTGGAGATCACGCCGTTCCAGCTGTCGGTTCCGTAGAAGTTGGGCACGGTCGGGGTGGCGCTGGCGTCGATGGTCAGCTCGGTCTTCACCACCCGCACGCCGGCGTTCAGATGATAGCCGTCGTCCGGGCCGCCCACATCGGCCATGGCGTAGCCGGTGGTGGTCTCTTCCTTGACTTTGAACGACTGGATCGGGTCGCGATAGTACTTGAACGGCGTCGAGGGATAGAGCGCCGACAGCCACTGGACCGGATTCTTCATCTGGTCGCGGTTCTGGAACAGGGCCGTGATCCCGCCGACGGTCAGCGTCTCGAAGCGTTCCGGATTGCTGGCCGCCGTCTGGTACGGGGTGATCAGGGCCGGCGACGCGCCGAAGCGGCCGTCGTCGGTGGTGGTCTGGCCGCAGTTCGGACGGCCGGGCGTGCCGGCCGGCAGGCCGCACGACTTGTAGCCGATCGCGCCGTCCTGGAAGTAGCCCAGCGGCGTCCAGTCCTGGCCCAGGGCCTGGCCGTTCAGCTCGCCCTTGCCCGAATAGTCGGCCAGCAGCAGCAGGAAGTCGGAATCGACCTTGCGCTCGGCGTAGCGGGCGCCGGCGCTGATCACCAGGTCGCCGTTCTCGCCGAACTCCGGACGGTACTTGAAGTCGATCCGGGCCGAGGTGTTGTCGATGCCTGTCCGCTCGCCGAACACCCAGTGCGACTTGGCGAAGACGCTGCTGGGGGTGGTGAACTGGCTCGGATTGGCCGGGGTGAACTTCGGATTGTCGCCGTTGGTGTAGGTGTAGGTGAAGGTCGCCGGCGCGGTGGCGTTGGGAATCAGGCCCGCGGCCGTGCCGTTGCGCACGGTGTACTGGGTGTAGCGGACGTCGTTGTTGCCGCTGTCGCTGACATAGTCGCTGGTCGAATAGGCCGCGCGGACGCTGCCGGTCAGGCGGCCGCCGTTGTCCCAGTTCAGCGCGACCTGGAAGTTGTCGGTCTTGGCCTCGGCGTTCTGGACGTACGAGGTGCCTTCGGCCGAGTTGGCGGTGACCGTGCCGGTCTGCAGGACGCCGTTGGAATCCTTGGTGAAGCCGGTGGCCGAATAGTTGGCGTTCTCGTTGGCGAACGGGAACTTGATCGAGGCCTCGGAGGTCAGGATCTTCAGGTCGGAGTGGAACCAGTCGCCGGTCAGCTGCAGCGAATCGGACAGGGCGAAGTCGAGGTTCACCGAGGCGCCCAGGCGCTTGCGTTCCTGGTCGCGATAGGTGGCGTAGCGGTATTCCGGCGACCAGACGTCAACCGTGCCGGCGCCCTGCGGGCGGTCCTCATAGGCCCAGCCGCCGCGGTTCTCGCCGGCCAGGACGTCGGTGTGGCTGTCGGTCTTGTCGTACGAGATCGTGCCCAGCACCGCGAAGCGGTCGCTGAACTTGTGGCCCAGCACCAGCGAGCCGGTCGGGGTCCAGTCGGCGCCCGTTCCCTTCTGGCCGCGAATGTCGCCGGCGATGGTGGTGTCGTCGGCCAGGTCGCGGGCGTTGCGGGTCTTCAGGTTGATGATGCCGCCCAAGCCGCCTTCCAGCAGCGAGGCGTCCGGCGACTTGTAGACGTCGACGCCGCCGATCAGCTGCGACGGGATGCCTTCCAGCGAGTTGTCCTGGGTGATCTTGCCTTCGTAGAGGCGGAAGATCTCCAGGCCGCTGACGAAGATCTCGTTGTTCAGGACCGTGACGTTCTGGTCCAGGCCGCGGATGCGGACCTTGGTGCCCTGGCCGTTCTCGCGGTCGATCTGCACGCCGGGCAAGCGTTGCAGCGACTCGGCGATGTTCTGGTCCGGGAACTTGCCCATGTCCTCGGCGGTCACCGACTCGATGATCAGGTTGGAGTTCTTCTTCAGATTCAGCGCGTTCGCCAGCGAGGCCCGGAAGCCGGTGACGACCACCGCTTCAACCTGGGATGGTTCCTCGTTCTGGGCTGGCGCGGCCTGGGCCAGGGCTTGGCCGGCGCTCAGCAGCACCACGGCCGAGGCGGCGCAGAGCAGAGCCGTACGCGATCGATAAGACCTTGTCTTCATTGTGCATTCCCCTGATGTGCGGCAGCAGTTCTCGTTCTCGATCAGCGGAGCCGAACGAGCCAAGACGCGGAGTTTTGAGGGATGCGTGCGCATCCTCCCGTGGAGTTCCGGCTTTTTCTAAAGTGCCGGTAGCTTCAACCTATGGACAACCGACAGCGCTGTCAACTTAGGACAAGAGAAATCCGATTCGATTTTGGTGGTGCGGCTTTCAGGTCACTTGGCGGCCAGGGCCGAGGCGACGGCGGCCAGGGTCACCGGCTCGATGACGGCGTAGCCTTCGCGGGTCGGATGGACCCCGTCATAGGCCAGGCCCGGCTTCATGCCGCCCGTCCCGTCGTCCAGCACCCGGGTGTAGTCGGCCAGCACCGCGCCGCGCTCGGCCGCATAGGCCGTCAGCCAGGCGTTCAGCGTTCGGACCTTGGCCACGGGCCCCAGGCCCGGCCGCCAGGGAAAATCCAAAGCCGGCATCACGGTCGCCAGGATCACGGCGATCCCGCTGGCCTGGGCCAGGGTGGTCATGGCCTGGAGATTGGCCTGGGTGGCGGCCAGGTCGTAGGGCCCGGCGTTCTGGGCGATGTCGTTGATCCCGGCCAGGATGTGCACGGCGGCCGGCTTCAGGGCCACCACGTCGGGCCAGAACCGCACCAGCATCTGGGCCGTCACCTGACCGCCGATGCCGCGGCCGAGAAAGCCGTTGTCGGTGAAGAAGGCCGGATTGGCGTCGCGCCAGCCCTGGGTGATCGAATCGCCGATGAACACCACCCGCCGCCGCTCCGCCGGCAGATCGCGGTCGACAGCGTTCTCGGCGGCGTAGCGCTGCAGGAACGGCCAGTCGGTGCGCAGCCGCAGGTCCTCCGGGCTCGGGGCCGGCGGAGCCGCGACGGTCTGGGCCAGGGCCAGGCCGGGGGCGGCGGCAAGTCCGCCCGCCAGCAGGGTGCGACGATCCAGCATCAACGTACCTCCGTCTTGGCGGGGATCAGGTTCCAGCCCCGCAGTTCGACCCGCGCGCCCGCCTTCGCCGCGCCCGGATAGCGAATCTCCACCGTCCGGCGCTCGCCCGGCAGCAGCGACACATAGTTGTCCGCATAGTAGGCGGGCAAGACCCGCGCGCCCTTGGCGTCGACCAGGGTCAGCTTGCCGTTCAGGGCCGGGGCCGCGCCGGTGTTGGCCAGGGTCACGGTGACCACCGTCTCGGCGCCCGCCTTGCCGCCGGTGGCCGTGATCGACACAGGCTGGGGCGCCATGGCCGACAGCTCGCGCTCGCCCTGCGCGTCGCGCGCCACCCAGTAGAGATTGCTCGACAGCGGCGCGCCGTCGGCCGCGGCCAGGTCCAGCCGGACCACCACCGCGCCCTGCGCCAACGGGCCGGACAGGTCCAGCACCTCGCCCAGCATCACGCCGTTGGCGGGCGCGTCGATCTTCGAGGTCCGATCGGCCAGCGGCTTGCCGTCCAGGCCCACGACCCGCGCGCGCAGGCTGGCGCCGGCGATCGGCGCAAGGCCGTTGTTGACCACGGCCAGCCGGTGATCGGCCAGGCTCATCTGCACATGGACCGCCTCGGCCGCCTTCTGGGTCCCGTAATAGGCCGCGTGGGTGTCGTAGTCGTGGCTGAGGATCTGCCACATGGTCGAGGGCCAGGCCGGCTGGGTCATCCACAGCAGGCGGCCCGACGACTTGGTCCACAGCGCCTGGTTCATGCCCTCGAAGATCGCCCGGTGGGTCTCGTAGTTCATCAGCTGGGCCTTGCGCTCGAAGTCCTCGAGGCTGGTGGGCGGGCCCAGCTTGGCGGCCATGGCGTCCAGGAAGGTCTTGGTGTCCCCGTTCCCGGTCGGGTGCCAGTCGTGATAGGCCCAGACGTCGCTGATCGGCCAGCGGTCGGGGGCCGGCACGGCGGCCTCGAACGCCTCCAGGGTCGGGAACGAGGGCGTGCCCACCTCGACCGAGAAGCCCTTGGCGTGCTCGGTGAAGTAGGTCTCCGGCTCGCGGTAGTTATAGGGGCCGCTGTTCTGCAGGTTCACCCGGTTGGAGCTGCCGGTGTACCAGCGCGTGCCGTCCAGCTCGTGGACCAGGGCCTCCAGGCCCTCGTTGAGAATCGGCTGCGGCACCCCCTCGTTGCGGCCGAACCACAGGGCGATCGAAGGGTGGTTGCGGTAGCGGCTGATCACGTCGGCCGCGTTCTTCAGGAACAGCGGAACATCCTGCGGCTCCAGCTGGAAGTCCTGGGTCGAGGCCCAGAAGTCGTTCAGCACCAGCAGGCCGTACTCGTCGGCCAGGTCGTAGAAGACATCCTCGGTGTTCTGGCCCACCCAGTTGCGGATGGTGTTGAGGTGGGCGTCCTTGTGCAGGCGGAAATAGGGCTCCAGCCGCTCGCGCGACACCCGCTTGCGCCAGTCGTCCGTGCCCCAGTTGCCGCCGCGCGCGGCGATCTTCACGCCGTTGACCTTGATCACGAGATAGGGCGTCAGGCCGGTGTCGGGCGCGTCGCGGACCGCCGGGGACGTTTCGCCGACCTTTGTCAGGGAGGTCGCCCAGCCGTCGGTCACCTTGCGGATGCCTTCGTGGCTACCGTCGGTGATATCCTGGCCCAGCTGGCGGGCCTTGGCGTAGTCCACCTCGACCCGCCGCAGCTCGCCCCGCGAATCCATCAGCGACAGCTCGTAGGTCATCTGCCTCAGGCCGATGCGGCTGTCCTTCTGGTCGGAGACCTTGCCGTCCACCGAGGCCAGCAGGCGCAGGCCGTACAGGGTCTGGGCGCCGTAGCCGTTGGGCCACCAGAGCTTGGGATTCTTCACCGACAGCTGCGGGAAGTCGACGGGCTTGAACACCACCTCGCCCCGGCCCGGCGCCAGGCTGACGGTCTTCTCGACGGCGACGGTGTCGAAGGCGGCGCGGACCGTGGCCTGGACCGGGGCGTCGGTCAGGTTCTCGACCGGTACGGCGATCTCGACCTCGGCGACGCTGTCGTCCGCTTTCGGCAGGGTGGTGACCACGTGGCTGTCGCCGATCCGCACCGGACCGGTCGAGCGCAGCACCACGTCCTGCCACAGGCCGGTGTTGCGGTCGCGGACGCTGGGGATCCAGTCCCAGCCCTCGCTGGCGATGAAGGTCGGGCCGTCCAGGGCCTGCATGCCGCCGTTCTCGCCGACCCCGGCGGTCAGGGATTCCTCGTGCGCCAGGCCCGGATGCGGCGGCGGCGAGACCTTGACCGCGAGGGCGTTGGCCGCGCCGGGCCTCAGCTTGCCGGTGACGTCGAACTGGCCGCGGATGAAGGCGCCCTTCAGCTCGCCCAGCTTCTCGCCGTTCAGCCAGACCTCGGCGGCGTAGTTGATCCCCTTGAAGATCAGTTGCTGATGGCGGCCCTCCTGGCCGGCCGGGGCGACGAACTCGCTGCGGTACCAGTAGGCCTGCTTGTTCAGGCTCTCCGGAATGGCGGTGTTGTTCAGGCCGTAGTCCGGGTCCGGATAGACGCCGCGATCGACCAGGGTGGTCAGCACCGTGCCAGGCACCGTGGCCGCGTACCAGGCCTTGGCGTCGTAACCCGGACTTGACAGCGCTGTCTCGCCGTCGGCGACCTTCGGCGCCTCGGCCAGGGACCAGCGCTTCACGATCCAGGCCTCGGCGCCCTCCCGCGCGGGCGCGGCGACCAGAGCGGGGCCGGCATAGGGCGCGACGGCGACGGGCTTGGAGACCGGGGCCTTGCTCTTGGGCCGCGTCCAGGCGTCCTGCGGCGAGACCTGGCCGTACATCTGGCGCACCTGCACCGGCCAGGCCGGGCTGCCGGATTCGTACACGGTCAGAAGGGGATCCGGCCGGGTCGCCGCCAGCGCCTTGACCGCCGCGGGGCTCAGGGCCGAGCCCTGGGCCGTGAAGCCCGCCACCTTGCCGCCGAACGGCGCCGCGCCGGTCAGCTTGCGCGGGCCCAGCTGGACGGTGGCGGCCGAGGCGACCGCCGTCGCCGGCCCTTCGGCGACCTTGGTCCCGTCGACATAGAGCGCCACCGTCTTTCCGTCCGACACCGCCGCCACGTGGCTCCAGCTTCCTGGCTTCAGCACCGCCAAGCCCTTCACGGTCGACGATCCGGCCCAGACGGCCGGCGCGCCGTCTTCCAGTCCGATGAACCGGCCGCCGTTCGCCGGATCGCCGATCCCGGCCGCCACCACCCGCCCGGCCGACGCGACGGCCGGCGAGATCCAGGCCTGCAGCGACCACGGCCCCTCGGCCGGCAGCGGCGCGCCGGCCAGCGGCTTGGCCAGGCCGTCGCCGCCGCGCGGCAGGTCGGCGTTGTAGGGTCCGTGGACGGAGGGGGTCTGGGCTGCGGCCGGCAGGACGGCCAGGGCGGCGCAGGCGGCCAGCAGCGACAGGCGGGATATCCGTCGGGCGAACTTGGTGGTCATGTCTTCCTCCTCGGTCCGGCCTCTTCGGGCCGTGCTTGTCTTCAGGTCGTGCTTGTCTTCAGGCCAAGCCTGTCTTCAGGAACGCGTCGTCAAGGTCGGGGCAGCAGGCGGCAGAACGCGCCGCGGTCGTCTCTCATAAGCTGGGGTCCGGACGGGGTGAAGCTGATCGCCTCGGCCGCCGCCGTCTGGGCGGGCCAAGGCGCCAGACCCGAGCCGTTCGGATCGCCCGCGCGGGCGAAATTGACCCAATAGGCCTGCAGCCGAGGCCAGGTCGCCGGGGTCGCGCCCATGGGCGGCGTGTCGAAGACGAACGGCAGCTCCGAGCCGTGGCGCACCGGCCCCGAGCCCGGCGCGGCGACGGCCAGTTCGTAGCGCCAGACCCGCTGGCCCGCCGCGACGTGTCGGGCCGCCACCCAGGTCGCGGGACAGCGGAAGCCGGTGTCGGCGGCGATCTGGTCGGCGGTCTCGTCCGAAACCGAGCCCTGGGCGGCGATCCCATAGAGCCGCAGCGCCTTGTCGGGGTCGCGCGCGTTGGCCTTCACCCAGGCGGCGGCGTTGGCCGCGCCGCCGTGCAGCGGCAGTTCGCGCGCGCTATTGCCGAGGATCAGCGGCACGCGGGCCTGCCGGCCGGCGGCCAGGGTCGTGGCCGGCGTCTCGCGGATCACCGCCCCGTCGACCACCGCCTGCAGCCAGATGAAGCCGTCGTCGGCGATCGGCGGCTTCAGCCCCTCGGCGGCGTCGAGCACGGCCTGGCCCGAGGCGGCGCGCAATCCGGCCAGATCCCTGACGCCCAGCGCCCGGCCCAGATCCCGTCCCAGCGCCTCGTTCTCGGCCAGGGATCGCGGCGGCAGGCCGAAACCCGCCGTACCGCTCTGTTCGATGGCCTTGTGGAACAGGCCGCGGGTCTCCGGGGCCAGCATCAGCAGCCCCACGTCCTGGCCGCCGGCCGAATGGCCGAACAGCGTTACATTGCCAGGATCGCCGCCGAACCGGGCGATGTTGTCGCGCACCCAGCGCAGGGCGGCGATCTGGTCCATCAGGGCGTAGTTGCCGGAGGCCCCGCGACCCTCGGCGGTCAGGCCGGGATGCGACAGGAAGCCGAAGGCGCCCAGCCGGTACTGGATCGACACCAGCACCACGCCCTGGTCGACCAGGCTCGACTCGACCGTGCCCCGCGCCGACCCGGCCCGGTTGGCCCCGCCATGGATCCAGACCATGACCGGCAGGAGCCTGGCCGGCTTCAGCGCCGGCGTGCGGACGTCGAGATAGAGGCAATCTTCCCGGCTGTCGGCGGCGTCCTTGGCGTTCCAGTCATAGGACCGCTGCAGGCAGGGCGAACCCGAAACCATCGCCTCGCGGGTCCCGCTCCAGGCCGCGACGGGCGCCGGCGGCTTCCAGCGGCGGTCGGCGGTCGGCGGCGCGGCGAAGGGCACGCCGCGAAAGGCCGCCCCGGCGCCGCGCGCCTCGCCCCGGATCGTCCCGCCGGTGACGGTGACCTCGACGCTGTCGCCGGCGAAGGCCGGTCCCGCCGTCCCGAAGGCCAGCAGGGCGACCCAGAGGGCCAGGGGAGCGACGGCGCGGCGATCAGGCGGCGGCATGGGCCGCGGCCTCGGCCGGGGTCCAAAGGCGCGCGGCGCCGCGCACGCCCGACGAATCGCCCCACCGGGCTGGGGCCAGCCGCGCCCGCCAGCCGTCGGAAAAGACGTGGGGCTCGATGAAGGCCGGCAACCGTTCGTACAGTTCGCCGACGTTCGACAGGCCGCCGCCGAACACGAAGGCGTCGGGATCGACGATGTCGGCGATGACCGCCAGGCCGCGGCCCAGGCGGTCCAGATAGCGGTCGAAACTGATCACGGCCTCGGCGTCGCCGGCCCGGGCGGCGGCGATGATCTCTTCCCCGGCCATCGTCTGGCCGGTGCGCTGGGCGTGATCGCGACGGAAGCCGGTGCCCGAGATCCAGGTCTCCAGGCAGCCATTCCGGCCGCACCAACAGGCCGGACCCGGGGATTCTTCCGGCTTGGGCCAGGGAAGGGGCGTGTGACCCCATTCGCCGGCCAGGCCGTTGGCGCCCTCGACCAGCTTGCCGTCCACCGCCAGGCCGCCGCCGCAGCCGGTGCCGATGATCACCGCGAAGACCGCCGCCAGGCCCGCCGCCGCGCCGTCGACGGCTTCCGACAGGGCCAGGCAGTTGGCGTCGTTGGCCAGCCGCACCGGGCGGCCCAGGCCCGCTTCCAGGTCCTCGCGGAACCGGCGGCCGTTCAACCAGGTGGAGTTGGCGTTGCGCATCACGCCCGTGCGCGGCGACACCGAGCCCGGCGCGCCCACGCCGATCGAGCCGCGACCGCCGGCCTGCTGCTCGGCCTGGGCGATCAGGTCGCGGACCGTGGCGATGGCCGCGTCGTAGGATCCAGGATTGGGGGCCCGAACCCGGGCCAGGAACCGGCCGTCCGGCGACAGGGCGGCGGCCTCGATCTTCGTGCCGCCAAAATCAACGCCGACCTGAATCAAACCGCACTTCCTCCAGCCGTTCGCCGCCCTTTCAGACGTGCGCGACATGCGCTTCCAGCTTGCCTCATAGTCAGCAGCCCCGAATAAAGAAAGCAATTTAAATAATTCAACAGCAACGGCGCCGCTATCGCCACCGCCCGTCGCAATGCTACTAGAACGTTAGGTCGAGGTCATCGAATGCCGTCCTTGGAAGTGTCGCGAAAATCGAATCGGAAGCGCACCGCCGGCGCAAGCCTGTCGGGCGCCAATCTCGAGCGGGTGGGAGACCACAACCAGCGGGTCATCCTGCAGGCCATCCGGGTCAATGGTCCGATCACCCGCGTGACCCTGGCCCAGATCACCGGCCTGACGCCGCCGGCCGTGGCCAACATCACCAAGCGCCTGCTGGACGACGGCCTGATCGTGGAGGCGGGCCGGGTCCAGGGCGCGCGCGGCCAGCCCGCCATGAACCTGACGATCAATCCCGACGGCTGCCTGTCGATCGGCGTCAACATCGACCGCGACCACATCACCGTGGTCATGCTGGACCTGCTGGGGGCGGTGCGGGCCAGGGCCAGCAAGGAGATCGAATTCCCCCTGCCCGCCGACGTGGCCAAGTTCTGCAAGGCCCAGATCCACAGGATGCTGGAGACCTGGAAGGGCCAGCCGCCGCGCCTGTCGGGCATAGGCGTGGCCCTGCCCGACGACCTGGGGCGGGTGGACCTGCCGCACCGGCCCGAGAACTACGATGTCTGGAGCACCGCCGACATCGGCAAGCTGATGGCCGAGGTCCTGCCCCTGCCCGTGTTCCTGGAGAACGACGCCGCCGCCGCCGCCCTGGGCGAGCTGCAGTTCGGCCACGGCCTGCGCCGTCCCAGCTTCTTCTACGTCCTGGTCTCGTCGGGCCTGGGCGGCGGCCTGGTGATCGAGGGCGATTATTTCCGCGGCGCCCAGGGGCGCAGCGGCGAGATCGGCTTCCTGCCGGTCAACTCCCCGGAAACCCAGGCCCGCTCGCTGCAGGGGGTGGTGTCGCTGTCGGCGCTCTACGCCCATCTCGAGGCGGGCGGGATCACGGTCGGGCGTCCCGACCAGCTGATCGGCCTGCCGCCCGAGGGCGAGGCCATGGTCGAGGCGTGGGTCGACCTGTCGGCCAGGCTGCTGGTCCAGCCGTTCGTGGGGATCAGCTGCCTGGTCAATCCGGAAGCCATCTATGTGGGCGGACGACTGCCCACCGCCCTGCTCGACCGCCTGGTCGCGGCGGTCAACGCCCGCCTGGCGGCGATCCTGGACGTGCCCGCCCTGGCGCGCGTCGAGCGGGCCGCCACCTCGGCCGACGGCCCGGCGGTCGGGGCGGCCCTGCTGCCCTTCATGGCCCAGCTGCTGCCCTCCCGCGCCGCCCTGATGAAGACCGGCCAGGGCTGATCTTCCGTCTACGGATCATGAGCTCTAGACAGGCGGCGGATTGACCGTCTTGAAGCCGCCTTCGCGCCAGTAGGGATAGTGCGGATAGGGCGGGATCGCGGCGCTGGCGGCGTCGAGGCGCGCCACCTGCTCGGGCGTCAGGCTCCAGCCGACCGCGCCGAGGTTCTGGCGCAGCTGCGCCTCGTCGCGGGCCCCGACGATCACGCTGGACACCGTGGGGCGGCGCAGCAGCCAGTTGATGGCGATCTGCGGCAGGGTCTTGCCCGTCTCGGCGGCGATCGCGTCCAGGGCCTCGACCACGGCATGGAGCCGCTCGTCATCCACTGGCGGGCCGAAGTCGGCGGTCTGGTGCAGGCGGCTGACCGCCGGCAGCGGCTGGCCGCGGCGGATCTTGCCGGTCAGCCGGCCCCAGCCCAGCGGGCTCCAGACCAGGGCCCCGACGCCCTGGTCGAGACCCAGCGGCATCAGCTCGTGCTCGTAGTCCCGGCCGACCAGCGAGTAGTAGGCCTGGTGGGCGACGTAGCGCGGCCAGCCGTGCGCGTCGGCGACGGCCAGCGATTTCATCAACTGCCAGCCGGAGAAGTTCGAGGCGCCGACATAGAGCACCTTGCCGGCGCGGACGAGGTCGTCCAGGGCCGACAGCACCTCCTCCACCGGGGTGAAGGCGTCGAAGGCGTGCAGCTGCAGCAGGTCGATGCGGTCGGTGCGCAGGCGCTTCAGAGCGGCCTCCACGCCGCGGACCAGCCGCAGGCGCGAGGTCCCGGCGTCGAGCGGACCGTCGCCCACGGGCAGGCCCAACTTGGTCGAGATCAGGGCCTGGTCGCGCAGGCCTTCCAGGGCCGCGCCGAGGATCTCCTCCGAGGCGCCGCCGGAATAGACGTCGGCGGTGTCGAACAGGTTGACCCCGGCCTCCAGGCAGATCTCGATGATCCGCCGGGCCTGGGCGGCGTCGGTGTCGCCCCAGGCGCTGAACAACGGTCCCTGGCCGCCGAACGTGCCGGCGCCGAAGCTGAGCGCCGGGACGCGAAGGCCGGAACGGCCGAGCTGGCGGTATTCCATGAGGTTCTCCTTTTCATGCGGTCGAGACAGGCCCCGTTCGTCAGGCCGGCTCCAGGGCGCGGCGCTCGAGGGACAGGCTGAAGGCGGCCAGGGCCAGGGCCGAGAAAGGCACGGCCGCGGCGACCAGAGGTATGGCGGCCAGGCCCGGGCCGTGGGCGATCACCGCCCCGCCCAGCCAGGCCCCGAACGCGTTGCCCAGGTTGAAGGCGGCGATGTTCAGGCTGGAGGCCAGGCCCTGGCCCGCGCCGCCGGCTTGCGACAGCACCCGCATCTGCAACGGCGCGACGGTGGCGAAGGCGGCCGCCCCCAGGGCGAAGGCGGCGACGACCGCCCCGATCCGATCGCGGAAGCCGAAGGCCGAGGCGACCAGCACCAGGGTCAGGACGGCCAGGCTGCCCAGCAGGGCCGGGGCCAGGGCCTTGTCGGCCCAGCGGCCGCCGGCCAGGTTGCCGCCGACCAGGCCGGCGCCGAACACCAGCAGGATCGGCGAGACCGCCGCCTTCGAATAGCCGGCCAGCTCGGTCAGGATCGGCTGGATGTAGGTGAAGACCGCGAACACCCCGCCAAAGCCCAGCACGGTCATCAGGAGGCCCATCTGCACCTGCGGCCGGGCCAGAACGGCGAATTCCTCGCGCAGCGGAACCGGCTCGGCGATCACCTCTTCGCGCGGGACCAGGGCGGCCAGCACCGCGAAGGCGACCAGGCCGATCGCGCCCACCGCCCAGAAGGTGGCGCGCCAGCCGAAGGCCAGGCCCAGCCACGCGCCGAACGGCACGCCCAGCAGGGTGGCCAGGGTCAGGCCGGTGAACATGACGGCTATGGCCGAGGCCTTGCGCTCGGGCGCAACCAGGCTGACGGCGACCAGCGAGCCGACGCCGAAGAAGGTCCCGTGCGCCAGGGCGGTGACGATCCGCGCGGCCATCAGCAGGCCGTAGGTCGGGGCCAGGGCGGCGGCGATGTTGCCGATCGTGAAGATGGCCATCAGCACCAGCAAGGTGGTCTTGCGCGGCAGGCGGCGGGTGGCGACCGTCAGGATCGGGGCGCCGACGAACACGCCCAGGGCGTAGCCGGTCATCAGCAGGCCGGCCCGCGGGATCGAGACCCCGAGATCGAGCGAAACCTGCAGCAGCAGACCCATGATGACGAATTCGGTGACGCCGATCCCGAAGGCGCCGACGGTCAGGGCGTAGAGGGCGAGAGGCACGGCGAACGCTCCGGAAGGGTTTCGAGCCGCTGAGGTGGTCCCCGCCCATCCCATGAATTAGACTGTCGGAAAGACAGACATCTGTGAGTTCAAATCAAGAATGGCCAGGCTGGAAGTCAACCGCTCGGGCGAGATGGAGGCGTTCGCCCGGGTCGTGGAGCTGGGCGGCTTCTCGCCGGCGGCGCGGGCGCTGAGGATGACGCCCTCGGCGATCAGCAAGCTGGTCAGCCGGATGGAGGCGCGGCTGGGCGCGCGGCTGATCAACCGCTCGACCCGTAAGCTGACCCTGACGCCCGAGGGCGAACTGTTCCATGAACGGGCGCTGCGGGTCCTTGCGGACCTAGATGAGGCCGAAAGCGCGGTCGCCGCCAGCCAGGCGCCGCGCGGCCGGGTGCGGATCAATTCCAACGTGGCGTTCGGCCTGCATCATCTTCTGCCGCTGGTCCCGCGGTTCTCGGCGCTCTATCCGAAGGTGATCCTCGACATCGTGCTGAGCGACACGGTCGTCGACCTGATGGACGCCCGCACCGACCTGGCCATCCGCGTGGGTCCGCTACGCGCCTCGCAGCTGATGGCCCGCAAGCTGGGCGAAAGCGCCTCGGCCGTGGTCGCCTCACCCGCCTACCTGGCCCGCCATGGCGCGCCGCAAACGCCGCGCGACCTGGCCGCCCACAACTGCATCGGTTTCAACTTCGCCCGCCATTGCGACAAGTGGCCCTTCACGGACGGCGGCGAGCGGCTGTCCCTGCCAGTCCATGGCGACGCCACCTCGGGCGACGGCGAGACCTCGCGCCAGCTGGCCCTGGTCGGCCAGGGCCTGACCCGTCTGGCCCTTTTCCATGTCGGAGCCGACATCGCGGCTGGCCGGCTGGTCCCGGTGCTGGAGGCCTATAACCCCGGCGACGTCGAGGAGATCCACGCCGTCTATGTCGGCCACGGCGGCCAGTTGCCCAGCCGGGTGCGGGCGCTGATCGACTTCCTGGTCGCGGAGGTCGACCTGCACGGGCCGCCCGGCGCGAGGCTTTAGCCTAAAGCGGCTTGTCCAGGAAAGGCCGGACCAGGGCGATGGTCGCCTTCGGGTTCTCTTCCATGATCCAGTGGCCCGAGGCCGGCACCACGCCCTCGGTGACGTTGTCGGCCGCCGCGCGCATCACCGTGGCCATCATCGGGCCGAACGACTTCTCGCCGCCCAGGGCCAGCACCGGCATGGTCAGCCTGCCGTACCGGGCCAGCAAGGCCTTGTCGTCGACGGCGTCCTGGTCGAAGGCCGCGAACTGCGAAAAGCCGGCGTGCATGGCGCCCGGACGGGCGTAGAGCGCGGCGTAGTGGACCCGGGCGTCCTCGGTGAAATTGGCCGGATTGGCCGAGAATTCGTTCCAGAAGCGGTCCAGATAGATGCGCTCGCGGCCGGCGACCAGACGCTCCATGTCCGGCCCGCCGAACCGGAAGTGCCACAGCAGCGGATTCTTCAGGACCTCCTCCCACGGGCCGATCCCGGGCACCGGAGCGTCGATCAGCACCAGGCGCGTGACCCGCTTCTGGTTCTGCACCGCGAAGCTGTAGGCGACCATGTTGCCGATGTCGTGGGCGACGACATCGGCCTTGTCGATCTTCAGCGCGTCCAGCACGCCGGCCACGTCGCCCGCCTGGGTCTTCTTGTCGTAGCCGCCGGGCGCCCGGGCCGACAGGCCCATGCCCCGCAGGTCGGGGACCACCACGGTATGGTCTCGCGCCAGGTCGGCGGCCATCGGCGCCCACATGTCGCCGGTCTCGCCATAGCCGTGCAGCAGCACCACGGCCGGACCATGACCGCCCACCCGGACATGGATCGTCGTGCCGTTGGCGGCGATCTCCTGGATCCTGAACGCGGCGGGGAAGGCAGGCATTTCGGCGCGCGCCGCACCGGCGAACGCCAACATCGCGATCAGCCAAAGGACGAGGCGTTGCATGGCGGTCTCCCGAGGTTGAGGCTCCTCAACCTGAACCTCGGTCGCCGCCCGCTCTAGCAGGATACCGGCGAGACTAGCCGATTTCCGACACGGATCGGGTCTCCCGGCGTCCCCAAGTCAGGCCAGGGCCTTCTTGTACAGCGCCAGCAGTTCGGCCCAGGCCTTCTCGGCGGCGGGCTCGTCATAGACCTGGCTGCCCTTGACGGTCCAGCCGTGGGCCGCGCCCGCATAGACCTCGACCTTGGCCGGACGCTTGGCCGCGGCGAAGGCGGCCTTCAGCTTGTCCTTCACGGTCGGATCCTGCTTGTCGTCGTTGTCGGCGACGGCGATCAGGTAGTCGGCGTGGGTCTTGGGGATCAGAAGGTGGGGGCTGGTCGGCTGGTCGGTGACCAGTCCGCCGCCGTGGAAGCTGGCCACCGCGGCGATGCGCCCCGGGGCGACGGCCGCCGTGCGGAAGGCCAGGGGGCCGCCCATGCAGTAGCCCTGGACGCCGACCTTGCGGGCCTTGTTGGTCTGGGGCTGGGCGTCGAGGAAGGCGACATAGGCGACCGCGTCGCGGTCCGTGCCTTCCGGCGTGACGGTGGCGCGCAGCGGGGTCAGCTTGGCCCGGTCGTCGGGATTGGCGAAGTTGAACGTCCCCTCGATCACCGGCGCCTTCTTGGCCCGGTAATAGAGGTTGGGGACCAGCACCACGTAGCCGGCGGCGGCCAGGCGCTTGCCCATGTCGCGGAACACCGGCCGCAGGCTCATCACGTCGGGCCAGACCAGCACGGCCGGCCAGCGGCCCTTGCCTTGCGGATAGAACAGGGCCGCGTCGGCCACGCCGTCGGGCGTCTTGATCTCGACGTCCTTCTCGACCACCGGGCTCTGGGCGCCGGCGGCGGTCGCGGCCAAGCCGCCCAGGGCGGCGGCGGCCAGGCCGAACGTCCGGCGCGACAGGCGGGGATCGTGGACCAGACCCGGGTGGATATCGTCGTCACACATGCGAGCAGTCTCCGTCGAGGCGGCAGGGTGCGAGCCCTCGTGGCGCGCACCTTACCGCATGGCCCCGGTCCGGGAAGGTCCCGGCGACGAACATCCGCAGCCTAGGCGGCGAAGACCCTCCGTCCCCGGTCGACGTGCAGGCGATGCGAGCCCGCGATCGTGGTGTCGCGGGCCTTGATGGTCCGCAGGAACAGCCACTCGCCCGTCAGGCGCTGCGGCGTCACCTCGATCATCATGTAGCCGCGCTGGCTGGTGTCGGCCCATTTCAGCTCGGGATTGGCGGCCATGAAGCCCTGAGCGACCCGCCTGGGGTCGGCGCCGAAGTCGCCCTCGGCCCCGCTCGAGGTGACGCTGTGGCCGGCGAACTCGACGCCGGCGGGACGGCCCTCCTCGCTCAGCGCATAGGCCCAGGCGTTGTGGCTGTCGCCCGACAGCATCACCAGGTCGGCGTCGGCGGCCTGGGCGGCCCGCAGCAGCCGCGAGCGCGCCGCCGGATAGCCGTCCCAGCGGTCCATCCACATCGGCAGGTCCAGCTTGGCGGCGCGGATGTTGTTCCGGTAGCCGGCGACCTTGCGTTCGCTCACCTCTGGCCGCAGCCAGTCGAGCGCCTCGCGCGGCATCACCGTCCGCCCCAGGATCGTGCCCATGCCGACCATCTGCCAGGTGGCGGCGCGGGCATTGGTTTTCAGCTGGTGGGCCAGCCAGCTTTCCTGGGTCGAGCCGAGCATGGTCGCCGAGGGATCCCGCCAGGGTCTGTCGCGGAAGGCCTTCAGCGCCGCGTCGGGATCTTCCGCCCGGAAGGCGGCGCCGATGTCGGCCGGCCGGGTGCGGCCCAGGAGGCGGGATTCGGTGCGATAGAGCGTGGCCAGCGCGCCGATCGGATAGGCCTTCCACGGCTCGTCCGACACCGGCATCCACTCGCGATAGACCTGCATGGCGGCGGCGCGGCGCAGGTTCCAGTCGCCTTCGGTCGCCGACTGGTGGTTCTGCGCCCCGCCTTCCCAGCTGTCGTTGGCGGACTCGTGGTCGTCCCAGAAGGCGACCATCGGGGCCATCTGGTGCAGGCGCTGCAGGTCGGGATCGGCGCGATAGCAGGCGTAGCGCAGGCGATAGTCCTGGATCGTCAGGATCTCGTTCGCCGGCTGCAGGCTGCGCCCGACGGCCCAGTCGCCGTCGCGGATCGAGGCCGGACCGTATTCGTAGATGTAGTCGCCGGTGTGCAGCCACAGGTCCAGGTCCGACCGGGCCGCCGCGTGGGCGTAGGCGTTGAACAGGCCGACCGGCAGGTTCGAGCACGAGAAGACGCCCAGGCCGAACCGGGGGACGTCGCCGACGGGCAGGGTCTTGGTCCGGCCGACCGGGGACCGGCTCCCGTCCGGCGCCACGAACCGATACCAGTAGACGGTTCCCGGCTTCAGGCCGTCGACTGTGACCTTCGCGGTCCAGTCGCGATAGGCGCCGGTGCGCACGACGCCGCCGGCGGCGACCTTGGTGAACTCCGGGTCCAGCGCCATCTCGACGTCGAGCCGGACCACGTTGTCGCCGGTCGCCGGGACGTAACGGGTCCATAGCAGCATGACGTCCGGACCCGGCTCGCCGCTGGCCACGTTGTGGGTGAAGCCCGTGCCCCCCAGCACCTCGGCGGCGAGGCTTCGCCCGGCCGAAAGGCCCAGGGCGCCCAGTCCGAGCCCGGCGCCGAGGACGAGACTGCGACGATCGATGTTCAGGACCATGACGGCCTCCGTGAACTGATGGTTTTGGAGAGAAGGCGGCCGCGCACGCCGCTTCGTCGGGCGCGCGCGGCCAGGCCGGCGCCGACGGCGGGGAGAACCGCCGGCGCCAGCGTCCGAAGCCCTAGAAGGCGCCCTTGATCCCGACGTTCCACATCGAGCCGTAGATGCTGTACTGCTGCACCCGGCTGCGGACGTTCGAGTAGATGACGTCCGGCGCGTTGAAGATGTTGCGACCGGCCAGCATCACTTCGAACTGCTTGTTGATCTTGTAGCTGGCGCTGACGTTCCACAGCTCGCGCGCGGCGTGGTACAGGACTCCGTTGTTGGGGGTGGTGGGCGTGTTGCTCAGGGCGCTGGTGCGATATTTCCCCTGGGCGTTGCCGGTCAGCTGGACGTCGAACTTGCCGTAGCTGTAGCGCACGCCCCAGTTGGCCGCTGTCTTGGGCATGTTCACGCGCTCGCCGTCGGGATCGATCCTGGTGATCGAGCCGCGCAGGCCCAGGCCCTTCAGGGCGCCCGGCAGGAAGGTAAGCTGCTGGTCGTATTCGAGGGTCAACCCCCTGTTGATGCTGACGCCCGCCCGGTTCTGGGCGCTGCGGAAGTCATAGCCGGGATAGTCGCCGGGATCGTAGCCGACGTCCTCGGGATCGACCGTGACCCCCGTCTCTTGCATGTCCTTGATTTCGAGCTGGTAGAAGGACACCCCGACGACGCCGGAGGGCTCGAGGAAATACTGCAGGCCGGCGAAGTACTTGGTCGAGTGCTCGGGCTTCAGCAGCGGATTGGGCACCGTGACGATCTGGGTGGTGTCATTCACCGAGACGACGCCGCCGAGGTTGCCGTAGTCGGGGCGCAGGATCGACTGGCTGAAGGCCAGTTGGCCGACCAGCTTCTTGCTGAAGTCGTACTTGATCCCACCGCTCAGGAACCAGTCGTCGTACTCGCCGTGGCGCGTGGTGTAGGTTCCGTTTTCGGCGACCCGGGCCTCCGTCTTGGTGTTCTCGTAGCGCAGACCCAGGTCGAACTGCGCCTTACCGACGCGGGGTTGGACCTCGAAATAGCCGGCGGCGATCTCCTCGCCGACCTTCTTGTTGTTGGCGAACTGGCGCTGCAAGTTGCCAACCGTGTCGGGCACGAAGTACTCGGGGTGCGCCTTGTAGATGTCGTAGACGGCGTAGTTGCTGTCCGCGCGCCAGTTCTGGTCGTTCATGTTGCCGGCGTCGAAGCCGTGCATCTGGAACTGGTAGTTCTTCGTCCAGGGAATAACCGCCTCGGGGGCGGTCTGGACGCCTGTGGGGCCGACATAGCGAAATTGCTTGTAGGAGCCCTCATTGGTCTTCCAGACGTTGGTGCGGACGCCCGCGCCGGCCAGAAGCTTGACCTGGACCGGGCCGACCTCAAGCTTCTTCTTCAGGTCGGCATAGACGCTATACATCTGGTTGTTGGCGTTGGACTCGGCGGTACGGATGTTGTTGCCGATGGCGCTGTCACGGTTGAAGCTGGTGGGGTCGCCCCACGGGCGGCCGGCGGTCTGCTTCAGCGTCCAGGCGTTGGAATCCTCCGACGCGCGATCCAGCGTGAAGCCGATGCCGGTCAAATAGCTGTCCGTGCGCTGGAAGAAGCCTTTTTCGTTGTCATGGAAGTTGAATTCGGACGTGGAATAGCTGCCGCGCAGCACGGCCTCCCACGTGTCGCCCCGGTATTCCAGCTTTGGGGCGAAGAGGGCGGACGGGGTGCCAGCGTAGCGGTGCGAATACTGCGTATGCAGGCGGGTGTTGGTGGTGCTGGGATTGACCACGATGTGGGTGGGCGTGGAGTCCGCCGTGGCCCGTGACGCCGTCGTCGTGCCGAAGATCAGGAAGGTGTACTGGTTGAAGTATTCGACGTCGTAGAACGAGTAGGTGCCGCGCAGCGACAGCGCCAGCTTGTCGGTGATCTTGTAGTCGACGCTCAGATTGGCGGCCTTGCGCGACGTCAGCTTCGGACCGGGACGCCACATGACCTGGTAGGGGATCACCCGACCGTTGGCGAGATAGGACCAGTCGGTCTGGATGCGGTCCTGCTGGACGTAGTTGGCGTTGTAGCTGGCGTTGAACGCTATGCCCAGACGGCCGGCCAGGAAGACGTCGGCATAGCCGATCTGGGCCGAGGGGAAGATGCGGGCGTGCTTCTTGTCGTCCGGGAGGTAGATCTTCGACAGGCCGGAGTCCGACGTGCCGACGCCGCCCAGCTGGAAGCGCAGCAGGCGGCTGTTGCGCTGGAAGGCGTACTTGCTGCGCAGGTTGATGGCGCCGCCGGGGGAGTCGGCGTCCATGCTGGCCTGCAGGGTGTTGTTCAACTCGATCGAGTCGACGCCGGTGATCGACATCTGCTCGAACGAGTTCTGGCGGCCGTTGTTGTTGTTCGAGGTCGCCGTCGCCATCCGCGCGCCGTCGGTGGTGAAGGTCGAGTACTTCGGGTCCAGGCCGCCGATGCGGACGGCGGTGGCGTCCACCTCGGTGTAGTCGATCGACAGGCCGGGCATGTTCTTCATGAACTCGCCGACGTCGCCCATGGTCAGGGCGCCGAAATTGTCGGCGGCGACCACGTTCTTGGCGTTGGTCGAGGCGCGGCGCTCCATGATCGCGGCGGCCTGGCCTTCCCGCCGGGCGACGATCGTGACCGCTTCGACCTCGCCGTCCCTGGCCGCGTAGGACAGCGGGCTCAAGGCGATATCGAGGGTCGCGGCCTGGCCGGCGACGACGGTGGCCACTGCCCGGGCCTCCTGCAGGCCGGTATATTGGACGACGACCGTGACCTCGCCGGCCGGGACGCCGGCCAGGCGAAAGTCGCCGCCGTCCTCGGAAAAGGCGACGATCGCCGTGCCTTCGACGCGGATCTCGGCGTTGCGGACGTACTCACCGGTGGCGGTGTTGAGGACGCGGCCCCGCACGACGCCGGCCCCGGCCTGCGATTGGGCTCCGTTCGACGCGGCGGGACCGGCGGCGCGCAGCGTGATGATCTGGCCGTCGTCGGAATCGATCCGCAGCGGCGTGCCGGCGATCAGGCGGCGGAGCGCGGTGCGGACATCCATCCGCCCCTTGACCGCGGGGGTCATGACGCCCTCGAGGTTCCGCGCCGGCGCGACGATCTGCACCTGCCCCTGGCGCGCCAGCTCCGGGATGGCGCGGACCGCGGGCTGGGCGGGAATGTCGAAGATCCGGTCCTGCGCCAGGGCCGGCGCGGCGGCCGCGAGCGCGATGACGGCGGCTCCGCAGGCAAGGACGGAATAGCGAGAATGCATTGGCTGGTGGCCCCCAATCGCCGCGCTGGTCGCGACGTTCGCGGTTGAGAGCCGTCAGCCGGTGGCTTCCGCTATTTTGTAACAAAAACTTCTTGAGGCAGCTCGCCGCCACGGGGACCGCCGCGGGTCAGGACGACCTTGTCGCCATCCTGTTCGACCCTGGCGTCGAACACCCGGGCGATGGCGCGGCTGAAGCCGGCCGGATCATTGGCGGCGAACAGGCCGGTCACCGGTTCGCGCGCCAGGGCCGGGTCAGGGATCTGGATCCGGGTGTCGCTGTAGCGGGCGAAAGCCTCCGCCGCCTGGCCCAGGGTCTCCCCCTCGAACGCCAGCTTGCCGTCGCGCCAGGCCAGCTCGCGGGTGACCGCCTCCGGTCCGACGGGCCGCGGGCGCTCGGCGGGACCGGACAGGATCAGCCGCGTATTGGAGGTGAGCGCCAGGCCGGTCGCGGACGCCGAGGTCGCGACGTCGACCTGGCCCTGGTTCACCAGGACGTCGACGGGATCGGCGTCGAGCTTGCGGACCCGAAACCCCGCCTGCGCCGTGCTCAGGCGACGGCCGTCGACCTCGACCACGAACGGCCGCGTCTCGTCGCGGGCCACGGAGAAATAGGCCTCGCCCCTGAGCAGGGTGACCCGGCGTTCGCCCCGGCTGTACCGGACCCTGATCCGGGTCTCGGTGTTCAGCAACACGGTCGACCCGTCCTTGAGGGGGGCCAGGCGGATCTCGCCCCGTTCCGTGCTGATGACGGCGCCGGCGGCGGGCAGGGCGACGCCCAGGGCGCCCAGGGCGCCGGCGGCGGCCACGCCCCCGGTCCAGGCCAGCGCCTGGCGCCGGGACAGGCCCGCGAACCGCGACCGCCCGGGCGCCTCGAACGCGACCGGATCGAAGCCGGCCCCGAGCGCCTGGGCGGACTCGCTCATCATCGACAGCGCTCGCGCGCGCAGCAGCGCGCCCCTGCGCCGCGGATCGCCCCGCAACCAGGCCTGCAAGGCGTCTTCTCCCTCGGGGGTCAGCGGCCCACGATCCAGCCGCGCCGTCCAGTCGGACGCCGCCTGATCAATGTCTCGACTGGTTTCTCGCTCGGCCATCTATCGAGGCAATCTCCGCTTCCATGTTCGTAGAGGTTTGGGACCGCTTGTTTCCGCCACGGCCGAACCAATCAATCAAGAATAGGATGCCTCGGGAAATATGTGTCTCGACCGTATTCTCCGATATGCGCATGCGGGCGGCGATCTCGCGCTGCGGCAAATCCCTGACGCGGCGCAGGATGAAGGCCTCTCGGGTCTTGAGCGGCATGGCCGCGATCGCGCGGGCCAGCTGGCGCAGTTCGTCCCGGTCGATCGCGTACTGCTCGGGCGAGGCGGCGTTCTCGGGCTGGTCGAGCCGTTCCAGATCGTCGACGGTATGGATCGGCACGATGCGCGCGCGACGGACGTGCCGCATGATGACCGAGCGCGCGACCTGGAACAGGTAGGCCCGCGGATGGCGGATGGCGTCCACGGTCTCCAGTTCGGCCAGGATGGCGTAGGATTCCTGGATGACGTCGTCGGGATCGACCCCCGCCGGCGCGCTGCGCGAAAGCCAGCCCCTAAGCGCCGCCTCGTGCGGCAGGATGTTCCGCAGAAACCATCGTGTTCTTTCCCTGTCGGCGGCGCTCATCCGTTATCCGCTGGCTGGAGACTGAATACCGCGGCGCGGTCCGGCGCCCGGACGACGGGGCGCCGCCGCTTCGGTCGGCGTCCTCCGTAGCGGTCAATTGTGACATTCAGGCTTTCCCGCACGCCCGCGGAGGGTCACGGACCTGTTCCAACCCCTGGCGCCGCCGCGCGCCGGTAAGGGTTTCCCCACCCCAGGGCCGCGTCGGCGCGCGCGACGCCGTCGGTCAGTCGTTCACCAGCACGATCTTGCCCGTCACCGATCGGGTCTCGAGCGCGCGGTGGATCTCGGGTTGGCGCCCCGGTGCAGCATCTGCCAGGCGGTCACCCCGAGGACCACCGCCACCAGCCGGGCCGCTCCACCTCCTCGGGCGCGGGGACCAGCCATCACGCCACGAGGTTGCGGCGGGTCGCATAGGAGCCGAAGCCGGTGATCCCGGCCACCCGCTGGCCGACGGCCAGGCCCTCGACGCCGGCCCCGGCCGCCTCGACCCGGCCGACCAGATCGTAGCCCGACGCGATCGACGGCTTGTGTCCTGCATAGACGTCTCTGCCGACCACTGATCAGGCTGTCCAACTGGCTGACAACTCTTCGGCCTGCCTCAACACGGTTTGTACGGCCGCGTCTTGCAGATCAGGCGGGAAGCCATGCTTTCGCAAAATCCGCTTCACCAAAACCCGCATTCTCGCGCGGGCGCTTTCGCGGTGGGACCAATCGACCGAAACACTGCCCTTGAGGCTGACCAAGAGTTCGTGGGCAATCACCTTTAGGGCGTCATTTCCCATCAGATCGACGGCGCTCTGATTTTCGGCCAGTGCGTCGTAGAACGCGATTTCATCCTGAGAAAGCCCCTCGTTGGCGCCGCGCTCACGCGCCGCCCGAATCTCCTTTGCCAGGTCAATCAGCTCTTGCAGGACTTCTACAGTGCTGATCGCGTTCGTATGATATCGCGCGATTGCGGCCTCCAGGCGCTCCGTAAAACGCTTAGTTTCGACGATGTTAGTCTTAGTTCGCGACCGGATCTCATCATTGAGGAGCTTGCGAAGCGCCTCAAGAGCTAGGTTTTTCTTTTCGAGTTGCTGAACTTCCGCGAGAAACTCGTCGGACAAGATCGAGATATCGGGCGTGGTGATCCCCGCAGCCGCCAAGATATCGACAATCTCGGTCGAGACGACCGCGCGATCCAAGATCTGCTGGATCGCAAACTCTCTCTCGGCGATGCTCTTCCCTGAGCTGTCGGATGACTTGATCAGCGCTGCGCGGACCGTCTGAAAGAAGCCGACCGCATCCCGAACCTCACGCGCCTCGTCACTCGCCGAGGCCAGGGCAAAGGCCTTCGAGAGCGCTAGAACGGCGTCCTGATATCGGCGATTTGCCCGGCGCTTTTCGTCCGCGTTCGTCTCCTTAGCGGCGGCCTCGTGTTGACGGGCGAGAATCCACTCGATGGCTTCGGCAAGAACGACGAGGCGCTGGTGCGCCGTGCCAGTCAAGCCGCGCGCATAGTCGAAGCCATGATACATGTTGTCCACGACTTCGAACTTTTCGAGCAACACGGCGACGGCTTCATCCTCGCTGACGCCGGTCTGTCGCTGATCTGACGCCGAGTACTGCCCCAGCGCATTTTTCAGGTTCTGGGCGATACCGATGTAGTCAACGACGAGACCCGCCGGCTTGTCGCGGAATACACGGTTCACGCGGGCGATGGCCTGCATCAACCCGTGGCCCTTCATCGGCTTGTCGACGTACATCGTATGCATCGATGGTGCGTCAAAGCCCGTCAGCCACATATCGCGCACGATGACCAGCTGGAGCGGATCCTTGGGATCTTTGGCGCGCTTGGCCAACAAGTCGCGGCGCGACTTGGTACCGATGTGGCTTTGCCAGGCTGGAGGATCGGCGGCGGAGCCGGTCATGACGACCTTGAGGCGGCCGGCTGTGTCATCGTCGCTATGCCACTCGGGCCTCAGCGCGATGATCTGATTATAGAGCGCCACGCAGATCCGGCGGCTCATGCAGACCACCATCGCCTTGCCGTCCAGCGCCGCGACGCGATCCTCGAAATGCCGAACAAGATCAGCGGCCACCATGGCCAGCCTCTTCTCGGAGCCAACCAGAGCCTCGACTGTCGCCCATTTGCGCTTGATGCGCTCCTGTTCCGTCGTGGCCTCGTCTTCGGTTAGTTCCTCGATTTCGGCGTCGATCTTGGGCCTTTCCTCCTCGTTCAGCTCGATGCGGGCCAATCGGCTTTCATAGTAGATCGGCACCGTAGCGCCGTCCTCGACCGCGCGGCTGATGTCATAAACGTCAATATAATCACCGAAGACAGCCGGCGTGTTGACGTCGCCCTGTTCGATCGGCGTGCCGGTAAAGCCGATGAACGAGGCGTTCGGCAGCGCATCGCGCAGATATTTCGCGAAGCCATAGGCGATTTCGCCCGTCTTCTTATCGACCCTGGCCCGGAAGCCATACTGGCTGCGGTGCGCCTCGTCGGCGATCACCACGATGTTCCGGCGATCCGACAGCATCGGGTAGATCGACTCGCCACCCGCCGGCGAAAACTTCTGGATCGTCGTAAAGATCACGCCGCCCGAGGCGCGGTTGAGGGCTGATTGCAGATCTTCCCGACTATCCGCCTGGATCGGCGTCTGACGGATCAGATCGCGGCACATCGCGAACGTGCCAAACAGCTGATCGTCGAGGTCATTGCGATCGGTGATCACGACGATGGTCGGGTTCTCCATCGCGGGATGGCGCACCAACTGCCCCGCATAGAAGGCCATCAGCAGGCTCTTGCCCGAGCCCTGCGTGTGCCAGATCACGCCGATGCGCTTGTCGCCGCGCGGATAACTCAAAACACCCGGCAGGCCATAGGTCGCCGGTTCTTCATTGAAGCCGCCCGGCGCATCAGGCGTAGCAACCTGCCCCGCATTGAGGGCCAGGGCGCGCAAGGTGGAGGCTACGGCGCGCTTTACCGCGTGAAACTGGTGGTAGCCCGCGATGATCTTGGCGAGGCCCGAGCCCGTTTCACCGAACACCGTGAAGTCCCGCACAAGGTCCAGCAGGCGTCCGCGGTCGAAAACCCCTTCGAGAAGCGCGCCCAGCTCTGGCTGCCCCTTGGCCAGGATGGCCTCGCCATCGGCCGTCCGCCACGGCATGAATCGCTCTTGATCGGCCGTTAGCGAGCCAATGCGCGCGGATATTCCGTCCGAAATGACGAGCACCGCATTCGTTCGAAAGAGCGAAGGGATCTGCGACTTGTAGGTTTGCAGTTGGTTATGCGCCCCAGACAGGGTCGCGCCTTCGCTGCCGGGCGCCTTCAGCTCGATAACCCCAACCGGCAGGCCGTTGATGAACACCACGACATCGGGCCGACGGTTTACCCCGCCCTCCACCACGGTGAACTGGCGGACGGCCAGCCAGTCATTGCAGGCGGCGTCGTCGAAATCGATCAGGCGAACCTTGTCGCCGCGGATCGTGCCATCCTCGCTGTAGAACTCGACATCGACGCCCTCGACCATCAGCTTGTGAAGACGACGGTTCTCTTCGACCAGAGATGGCTTTTCGGTGGCCAGAACCTTGCGCAGGGCGTCACCGCGCGCCTCTGCCGGAATTGCCGGGTTGAGTCTTTCGATGGCCGCTGTCAGCCGCTTGGCGAGAACCACATCGGCATAGGCTTCCCGCTCGGGCGCCTTGCCGTCCGGGCCGATCTCGGCGTCGGTGGCGACCGCGTAGCCGAGGCCAGAAAGCTGTTCAAACACGATCTGTTCAACTGCGGCCTCTGAAAGATAGGCCATCAGGCGACCTCCGCGTCTTGAGGCGCAACGGTCTTGGCTTCGCGGCATGCACTGAGCACAAGTTTATAGGCTTCGCGGTCCACGCCGAAGAGCAGGCGAGACGTTTCGATCGCCAGAGGCACCTCTTCGCCGTCGGGAAGGACGACCACGGCGCGGATGAACCCTTCCTCATCGAGTTCCGCTCGCAACGTTGCGAACTCATCGATGATCGCATTTGACGCTTCGAACCGCTCGTAGGGCTCGAACGTGCGAACCGGGTCGGGCTCCCGTTCGAGATAGGCCTCATGAAGGAAGGTGACGATCGCATCCGCCGCGAGCAACGCCGAGCGCCGATGATGGGCGGAAAGCTTCTTGCTCAGGCCTTCCTTTCCATGACTGACGGTCCCCGCAACATCACGAAACTTACCGAGCGCTTCGGTCAGATTGTAGTGCTGCGATATCACCTTGCTGAACGGGTCATCGCGACGTTCGACGATCGCCATCAAGCGAAAAGCCGCGGAAACCCAATTGCTGAAGCTCGGGTGCGCATTCCGAATTGGGCTGTCCGGCCACTTGTCGATCGGGTTCAGCGGATTGTCCAACTCCTGGATCAACAATCGGCAGGCACATTCCACGAAGGCTTTGGCCGCATCGATGCAAGCGTCGTTCTCGTCCGCGAACTCTCGTTCAAGGGTCTCGAAGGTCTGTTGCAGCATCGGCGCATGGCGCCAGTGAGCACAGAAGGCTTTGATCCCAGGATACCAGTCGGCTGACATCGTGATCGCCTCCCTACGCCACAAGTCGTTCGCGGAGCTGAAGGCGCTGGCTCCAAACAACGAGAGTGATCCCATGGGTTCGAAGTGCGTCGGTCACGTTTCCAGCGCTCATCTTTTCGTTGTCGTTCAAGAAGACAAAGGATTCAGAGCTTTCCACGCGGGTGAGCCAAACCGTCATTTGCCTTCTCCGACGAACTTCTCGGCGTCCTTCACGCGAACCTCGCCCGACATGAGCCTTGGCAGGAGGAAATCACGGGTTGCAATCAAAGTCTCCGATTCACCTGTATTGGCGCGAATGCGATCGTCCATTCCTTGAACAATCATCTCAAATGCGTCTACGGAGACCAAGTTTGGAGCAATGAAGCGCAATCGCTCAAATTGAGCCTTGTTGATTGCACCAAAGACGCTACCAGTGTCTTCAAAGCGTTCGATTTCTGGCTGCAAATAGCGCAGAGAATACTGTGTATATCCTCGTTTTCCACTTTTATGACGAACCGCAGCGACACCTCGCCCGATACAGCACTCTTCCCAAGCCATATTTAAGTCACCAACCGGCGCCCGAACGCTTACTAACGTGTCATCTGGACGAGCAACTCGAGACGGCGCCGAACAGAATTTTCGGCGGACCGGATAGCGAAAACCAAAGTCAGTGCGCCCTTGGAAAAACGGCAATCCCTCGCCAGCTTCATTGTAGGTTTCGCCAGGCGGAGACTGACCCATGGTTAGATTGAATTCTGCTCCAACGGTGGACTCGTTCCACCCCTCCGGTTTGCCCTCGTCGTCGAGGCGGTCAGGGAAGAGGGACCAGATGTCCGCTGCGAGGTAAGGTGCGCGGCCTTCCATTTTGGCGCGGGTCGGGCCGAAATCGACGAACCAATCCTTGAAGATCGCCCGCGCGGTCTCTTCCAGCGTCTCGTTCATACGCCGATTCAACTCGATCTTGTCGTCCAGCGCACCGAGGACTTCGACAATCGAATCCTGAGCGTGCCGATCGGGCATGCATATGTGAAACGCCTTTGCTTCCGGGAAGTAGATCGTCTGGTGGACACTCCCCACTGCAAACATCAAAAGCGCTTCACGCTCGGCTAGCAGGACATATTTCAAGAAATGAGGGTTTAGCTTGTCCGAACAAATCCAGTTCACGAAATCCTGGCTGGTCGACATCGGGCGCCCCATGATGACAACATAGCCAACGGAAGCTGTTCTTGATAAGCAAACGGTATCCTTTGGGAGCACGCGAGCAGAGGAATTCTCAATCCCGAGTTCGTTTGTGAATTCTATCGTCTCATGGATGATGCGACCATGATTTCCTGTCGCATCGCGAATACCGATCCATGGGATCGAACCGCCCCAATATTCAGGATGTCGACGGCTGGGTGTATGTCCAGACTCAAGCCGCGCTACAGATGACAAGGGTGTCCACTTCCACCCCTCGGGAGTGGACAGATTGGGCATACCCACTGAGAGTGCATATCGTCCCGGGATCACGGCCGCGGTCGCATCGCGCCCGCCAGTTATGGTCTGGGCTCGCATCGTCACGCAACCAAACGCTGCAAGGCTTGAGCGATGCGCGCGGAGAGCGCATCCGAGTCCGCGAACTGGCCACGAAGCCTTTCGGTTAATTCCGCAAAGCGATTGGCGAACAACCCGTCAACATCGTTGACCTCGGCGCTCCCAACATATCGCCCCGGCGTCAAGACGTATGCCTGTTGCCGAACTTCCTCGATAGTTGCCGACTTGCAGAACCCCGGAACGTCCTCATAAACACCCGTGCCCTCTTCGCCGCGCCAGGCATGATAGGCACGGGTGATTTTCTCGATGTCGGCGTCGGAGAATTCCTTGCGCGTGCGGTCCACCATGTGGCCGAGCTTGCGCGCATCGATGAAGAGAATCTCGCCGCGCCGATCCCTAAGCTTGGCGTTGCGGGCAATGCCATTCGATCTGTCGCGGGCAAGGAACCAGAGACAGACGGGAATCTGCGTCGAGTAGAAAAGCTGGCCCGGCAGCGCCACCATGCAATCGACGACGCCGGGCGCGCCGTTTACCCCCTCGATCAGCGCCTGCCGGATCACGCCCTCGTTGTTCTGGGTGGATGACATCGAGCCATTGGCCAGCACCACCCCCGCCACGCCCGCCGGCGCCAGATGGTGCACGATGTGCTGGACCCAGGCGAAGTTCGCGTTGCCGGCGGGCGGGACGCCGTACTTCCAGCGCACGTCTTCACGCAGCCGATCACCGCCCCAATCGGAAATGTTGAACGGGGGATTGGCCAGAACATAGTCAGCCTTGAGGTCGCGCAGCTCGTCCTTGTGGAAGCTGCCCTCGCTGTTCCATTTGATCTCGGAATCGATGCCGCGAACGGCGAGGTTCATCTTGCACAGGCGCCAGGTCGTATAGTTCGACTCCTGGCCATAGACGGCGATGTCGCCGATCCTTCCCTCATGCTCCAGGGCGAACTTCTCGGACTGCACGAACATGCCGCCGGATCCGCAGCAGGGGTCGTAGACCCGCCCTTTGAAAGGCTCGATCATCTCGACCATCACCCGCACGACGGAACGGGGTGTGTAGAACTCCCCGCCCCGCTTGCCTTCCGAGCCCGCGAACTGGCCCAGGAAATACTCATAGACCCGGCCCAGAAGATCGCGCGCCTCGCCCCGCTCTTGTCCCAGCGCGATGCCGGAGATCAGGTCGATCAACTCACCCAGCATCACCGCGTTGAGCGCGGGGCGAGCATAGTCCTTGGGCAGCACGCCTTTGAGGTTTTCGTTGTCCTTCTCGATCGCGAGCATCGCCTCATCGATCATTTTGCCGATCGAGGATTGCTTGGCGTTGGCTTGGAGGTGCGACCACCGCGCGGTCGGCGGCACCCAGAAGACGTTGTCAGCGGCGTACTCGTCGCGGTCTTCCGCGCCGTCGGGATATTCCGCCAAAAGCTCGGCGCGTTTGGCTTCGAAGCTGTCGGAGATGTGCTTTAGGAAAATGAGGCCAAGCGCGACGTGCTTGTAGTCCGACGGCTCCATATTGCCGCGCAGCTTGTCGGCCGTTTTGAACAGCTCCGCCTCAAAGCCAAGGTCGCCGCCGCTTGGCTTGGGGCGTTGAGGCTTCGGCGCCGCGGCGAGCGGCACAGCGGCTTCTGCATCAAGACCGGCAAGAGCAAGAGAGCCGCCGCGCCCTCTGCCAGCGGCGACAATGCCCTCAGCAAGCAATTCGCGCTTGACGCCTTCGTAAGTCGCTTCGTCCCAGCCGAGCGCCTCTCGCAGTCGACCATTGCCCGCCGTTCCGCCCAATTCCGCCAGCTTCGCTTTAAGCGAGTCCTTTTGGATCTGATCCGCCATGCAGCACCCTTAAACCAGCAGTCGAGTCGAGCCTTCAGATAGAAGAATTTGTCGATCTTGTGGGGGCAAAATGCACGGCCGGTGAAGCCGTTGAGTTCCATTGGAAGTCGGCAACCATCGCATCGGATGGCCGCAAGATGCGCCAGTTGTCGGACTTTCGAACGGCCGACCCGGACTTTGGGGCGAATTCCGCCGCCCCACTAGCGCCCCACATGGAGCTGTTCCCGAAGAGCGCCGCAGGGACGTGCGGTATAAATATTCTGATTCAATCGAGAAGCTGGCGCACCCGACACGATTCGAACGTGTGACCTTTGCCTTCGGAGGGCAACGCTCTATCCAGCTGAGCTACGGGTGCTTCCGCCTTGCGGAAGCGCGGTCTTAGCCGAAAGGCCGCGCCGGCGCAAACGGGTCTTTGCGGGTCCTGGCGTCACCCCTTCGCCAGATAGACGAACCGGATCACGAACAGCGCCGCCAGGATCAGCAGCAGCCAGTCGGCCTTGGTGATCTTGCCGGTCAGCAGGCGCAGGACCGCGTAGCTGGTGATGCCGAAGGCCAGGCCGTTGGCGATCGAGAAGGTCAGCGGAATGGTGATCAGGGTCAGGAAGGCCGGGATCGCCACGGTGGGATCGGCCCAGTCGACGTCGACCAGCGAGCCGACCATCAGCGCGCCCACCAGGATCAGGGCCGGGGCGGTGGCGGCGGCCGGGATCGCCTGGACCAGGGGCGCGAAGAACAGGGTGACCAGGAACAGCAGGCCGACCACCACCGCCGTCAGGCCGGTGCGGCCGCCGGCCGTCACGCCCGAGGCGCTCTCGATATAGCTGACCACGGTCGAGGTGCCGGCCGCGGCCCCGACCATGGTCGCCGCCGAGTCGGCCAGCAGGATGCGGTTCAGGCGCGGGATCGAGCCGTCGGGGGCCTGCAGGCCGGCCTTCTTGGTCACCGCCACCAGGGTGCCGACATTGTCGAACAGGTCGACGAACAGGAAGACGAAGACGATCTCGAGCATGGCCAGCGCCATGCCGCCCTGCAGGTGGAACGCGCCGGCCACGTCCATCTTGAACGCGGTGGCGGTCAGGTCGGCGAGGCTGGAGGTCCCCGGCGCGATCTTGGCCAGGCCCAGGGCCCAGCCGGCGGCGGCGGCCAGCAGGATGCCGATCAGGATCGCGCCCTTGACCCGCCAGGCCTGCAGCACGGCGATCAGCACCAGGCCCAGGATCGCCACGGCGGCGGTCGGAGTGGTCAGGTCGCCCAGGGCCACGGTGGTGGCGGGGCTGGCGACGATGATCCCGGCCTCCTTCAGGCCGATGAAGGCGATGAACAGCCCCACCCCGGCCGCCACCGCCGAGAACAGCGGCTTGGGAATGGCCGCGACGATCATCTGCCGCACCCCCACCAGGGTCAGGACCAGGAAGGCCACGCCCGACAGGAAGACGCAGCCCAGGGCGACCTCCCAGGGCACGCCCATGCCCTTGACCACGGTGTAGGTGAAATAGGCGTTCAGCCCCATGCCGGGGGCCAGGGCCAGCGGGTAGTTGGCGATCAGCCCCATCAGGATCGAGCCGAAGCCGGCCGCCAGGCAGGTGGCGGCGGCCACGGCGGCCACCGGCATGCCTGCCTCGCCCAGAATCGCCGGGTTGACCACCACGATATAGGCCATGGTCATGAAGGTGGTGACGCCGGCCAGCACCTCGGTGCGGACGTCGGTTCCCTGGGCCTTGAGGCCGAAGAGGCGTTCGAGCATGGACTTAGCGGCTCCGGCCGGTCGGGGTGGCGATGTGTGCGGCGCTGGGAATCTCGGTCGCGTAGCGGTCCCAGTGGGCGACCAGATCGCGGACCACGACCCCGCCGACCTTGAAGGTGGCGTCGAATCCCGCCTTCAGCCCCTCGCCGTGGAAGACGTGCGGCAGGCTGATCTGGCCCTGGGGCCCGCGGGAATAGTTGCTGGCCGTGCGCAGGACCAGGACCCGCCGGCGGTCGATCTTTCCGGACGCGGCATGGGCGTCGAGCACGTCGAGGATCCCCTGGTCTTCGCAGTCGGTCATGGTGAAGGTTCCGGCCCCGTCGGTCCAGAGCTTGACCCAGTCTTCCGCCCACCGGGTGCGGCGGGCGCCGTGCCAGAAGCGCACCGTGCCCAGGGCGTCGCCCCGCAGCACGAACGGCGGCCGTTGGCCTTCGGGGTCGCCTTCGTACGGCGCCCGCAGGGCCTGCAGCCCCGGAGAGTCCGGCAGCTTGACGTCGCGGGTCAGGCCGTAGGCCCAGTCGACAAGGCCCTTGTCCAGCGTCCAGACCATGGCGCTGGAGCCTTCGGCCTTGCCCTTGACGTTCGGGCGCTCGGCGTCGTTGGCGTAGAGGCCGTAAGGCCAGTCGGCCGGAATCTCGCGGTCGTCGACCTCGTAGATCGGGTCGGCGTCGACCACGTAGCGGGCCCAGGCGGCGCTGCCGACCGAGGCGACGGCGGGATCGACCCCGGCGATGCCGCTGACGATCCAATAGGCCTTGGACAGGTCGAACTGGTCCGACAGGATCAGGGCCGCCACGCTTTCGCGGGCCCGGCCCCGCATGTCGCTGACGATCGCCAGCACCCCGTCGTCGGAATAGCGGGCCACGTGGCGGACGCCGGGGATGGCGATCTCGCGCTTCAGCGGCCAGCCCTCGACCCAGGGCTGGAACTCGCCGGCCATGTCGCCGGTGTCGGCCCCGATCTCGAAGGTGGTGACCACCACCACCTTGACCGGCAGGCGGGACGCCGCCTGGGCTCCAGCCAGGCCAAGGCCGAGCGCGACGCTCAGCGCCAGGACGATCCGAAACCACAAAGCGCGCATGCAAGCCCCCACCCGAATCCGGCGCCGAACCTCCACCGATGCGGCCCGCGACGCAATCGAGGATCGCCGGACAGGGCGGATCCGCCTCCCGCTGCGCACCGGCGAGGCGTCGGCGCCCGATCCCTTCGCTGGCGACGACGCAGGCCTCGCCTGCCGGCCCGGACGGCGGCTAGGGTGCCGGCGAATCGCTCCCTTGCCGAAAGCCGCCCATGCGCCTCCTCCTGACGCTGCTGATCCTGGCCAGCGCCCCGCTCTCCGCTCACGCCGCCGACCTGCTGGATCCCACCCCGCGCACGGCGGTGATCAGCGCCTTCCCGCCGGAGCTGGCCGCCCTGGAGGCGGCGACCGGCGACAAGCACGCCTACACCGCCGCCGGGGCCCGGTTCGTCACCGGCACGCTGGAGGGCAAGCCGGTGGTGTTGTTCCTCAGCGGGATCAGCATGGTCAACGCCGCCATGACCACCCAGAGCGCCCTGGACCGGTTCAGGATCGAGCGGATCGTCTTTTCCGGCGTGGCCGGCGGGGCCGATCCCGCCCTGGAGGTCGGCGACGTGGTGGCGCCCGAACGCTGGGTGCAGTCGTCGGAGATGGCCTATGCCCGCGAGGTTCCCGGCGGCTTCGCCCCCACTCCGGGCCTGACCGACGGCCGGACCAATTTCGGCATGATGTATCCGCGCGCCGTGACCGTGACCCGTGGCTCCGGCGAGACCGAGGATCGCCAGGACTTTCCGGTCGATCCGGCCCTGCTCGACCTGGCCCGCCGCAGCGTCGCGGGCCTGACCCTGAAACGCTGCGCCGCCGACCAGTGCCTGACCAAGCCGCCCAAGGTGGTGGTCGGCGGGGTGGGCGGCTCGGGGCCGGTGTTCGTCGACAACGCCGCCTTCCGCCAGTACGCCCACGACGTGTTCGGGGCCCGCGTGCTGGACATGGAGAGCGCCGCCGTCGCCCAGGTGGCCTATGTCAACAAGACGCCGTTCATCGCCTTCCGCAGCCTCTCGGACCTGGCCGGCGGCGACCCGGCCGGCAACCAGTTCCCGGTGTTCCTGAAGTTCGCGGCGGAGAACTCGGCGACGGTGGTCCGGGCGTTCGTCAAGGCGCTGCCTTAGACGCCAGGTCCTCCCCCCACCGGCCCATTCGGGCCGCCTCCCCCACAGGAGGAGGGCCTTTGCGGGCGTTCAGGTCTTCAGCGGGTCCTTCGCATTGGGATCGCCATAGGTCAGCGACACGAAGACGTCCTCCAGGTCCGGGTCCTCGGTGGCGATGTCCCTGATCTTCAGGCCCTCGGCGCGGACCGCGGCCAGCACCTGCTCGACGCTGGACTGGCCGGTGCGGTACGAGACCGAGAAGGCCCCGGCGCCGCGCAGCTTGGTCTCGAAGCCCGGCAGCAGGGGCGCGACCGTCACCGGCTCCTCGGGCGTGACCACCACGTTGCGGCTGTCCATGCGCCGCAGCAGGGTCGCGGTCGGCTCGCAGACCACCACCTCGCCGCGGTTGACGATCGCGATCTGGTCGCACAGCTCCTGGGCTTCCTCCAGGTAGTGGGTGGTCAGCACGATGGTCACGCCCAGCTGGTTCAGGCCGGTCACATATTGCCAGAGCTGGCGGCGCAGCTCGACGTCGACCCCGGCGGTGGGCTCGTCCAGGATCAGCACCGGCGGCTGGTGGACCATGGCTTTCGCCACCATCAGCCGGCGCTTCATGCCGCCCGACAGCTGGCGGACATAGGCGTTGGCCTTGTCGCCCAGGCCCAGGGCGTTGAGCAGCTCGTCGGTGCGGCGCTCGGCCTTGGGCACGCCGTAGAAGCCGGCCTGCACCTCCAGCGACTCGCGCGGGGTGAAGAAGACGTCGGCGGCCAGCTCCTGGGGCACCACCCCGATGGCGGCGCGGGCGTCGCGCGGGCGCTCGTCGATGTCGCGGCCCCAGATCCGCACCTTGCCCGAGCTCTTGCGGGTCAGGCCGGCCAGGATGTTGATGAAGGTCGACTTGCCCGCCCCGTTCGGTCCCAGCAGCCCGAAGATCGAGCCGCGCGGCACCTTCAGGTCGATGCCGTTCAAGGCGCGCTTCTCGGGCGCGGTCTTGGTGGCGGGATAGGTCTTGAACAGGCCTTCGGCTTCGATCGCGTAGGCGGGCAGGTCCATGGAACGTCCAGATGCGCCGCTTTGCAGCGGTTGTTGGGAAACGAAGCGGCGCGCCGTGAATTGACGGCGGCCGGACGGGTCGCATAGGTATGCCTGCATCGCCGCCACGCCAAGGCCGCGTCTGATTTTCAAGGGTTTCACGAACATGGCGCGCAAGGCCAAGTCCACCGCTCCCACCGCCATGGAACCGACCACGGTCGAGGTCGGCGCCGGTCCCGCGCCCGAAACCGTGATGGTCCGCTCGCACCGCATCGCCTGCGACGGCGTCGGCGGGGCCCTGGGCCATCCGCGCGTCTGGCTGGAGATGGGCGCGGCCGGCTTCGTCGACTGCCCCTATTGCGACCGCCGCTTCGTGGCCTCCACCGCCGCCGGCCACGACGAGGACGAGCAGCTGGCCCCGGGGGTCTACGAAGGCTCCGGCGGCCACTAGGCGGCGCGCGCTGCGATGACCGACATCATTCCCGCGACCCAGCGCGCCGAATCCCTGGCCAAGGCCTGGGAGGCGGCCGAGTGGCCGCACGAGGCCCCGGTGCTGCGGGCCATCGCCATGCCGTCCGACACCAATCCCGAAGGCGACATCTTCGGTGGCTGGCTGCTGTCGCAGATGGACTTGGCGGCGGCCTCGATCGCCTTCCACCGGGCGGCCGGCCGCTGCGCCACCATCGCCGTCGACGGCATGACCTTCCTCAGCCCGGTGTTCGTCGGCGACGAGGTCAGCCTGTTCGCCAAGGTCGTGCATGTGGGCCGCACCTCGCTGAAGGTCGAGGTCGAGGCCTGGCGCCGCCGCCGCGACGGCGAGCAGGCCCACAAGGTGACGCAGGGCGTGTTCACCTTCGTGGCCATCGGCGAGGACCGCAAGCCCCGACCGCTGCCTTAGGGCTCCGCTCGCGCGGCCCCCTCCGGCCCTTCGGGCCACCTCCCCCAGCGGGGGAGGAGCTGGTCGGCCGCCGCACCGCGTAGATGCTCCCCCTCTGGGGGAGCTGTCGGCGAAGCCGACTGAGGGGGCCTTTCGCAGGCCCGGCTTCATGCTCACGCGCCACCCGCCGACCGCCTCTGGACACCGCCGCCCGTCGCGCGCCATATCCGCCCATGCGCGACCACGACGCCGACGTCATCATCGCCGGAGCCGGCATGGCCGGAACCACCCTGGCGCTCGCCCTGGCCTCGGCCGGGGTCAAGGCCCTGCTGGTCGATCCCCAGCCGTTCGACGCCCAGCTGGCGCCGACCTTCGACGGGCGCTCGTCGGCCATCGCCTATTCGTCGTTCCGCCAGTGGCGGGCGATCGGGGCTGGCGAGGCCCTGGCGCCCCACGCCCAGCGGATCGAGCAGATCCTGGTCACCGACGGCAAGACGCCGGGCGCGGCCTCGCGCGCCCCCTCGCCGTTCTTCCTGCGCTTCGACAGCGGCGAGATCGCCGACCGGTCGGAGGGCGAGCCCCTGGGCTACCTGATCGAGAACCGCCAGATCCGCGCCGCCCTGGCCCGGACCGTGGTCGACAAGGGGATCTCGGTGCTGGCTCCGGCCGCCGCCCGGGCCCTGGAGGTCGGCCCGGCCGGCGCGACCCTGACCCTGACCGGCGGCCGAACCCTGTCCGCGCCGCTGGTGGTCAGCGCCGAGGGCCGCTTCGGCGTGCTGCGCCAGGCCGCCGGCATCGGCGACATCGGCTGGAGCTACGGCCAGAGCGGCGTGGTCGCCACCGTGCGGATGCAGCATCCGCACCAGGGCGTGGCCCACGAGTACTTCCTGCCGGGCGGCCCGTTCGCCATTCTTCCGTTGACGGACAATCGCGCCAGCCTGGTCTGGACCGAGAGCACGCAGCGGGCCGAAGCCTTGCGCAACGCGTCGCCGGAAGCCTTCCACGCCCATCTGATGCGGCGGTTCGGCGAGTTCCTGGGAACGGTCGAGATGGCCGGCCCGATCTTCGTCTATCCGCTGTCGCTGTCGCTGGCCGAGCGGCTGGTCGCCCCGCGCCTGGCCCTGATCGGCGACGCCGCCCACGGCGTGCACCCGATCGCCGGCCAGGGCCTGAACCTGGGCCTGAAGGACGCCGCGGCCCTGGCCGAGGTGGTGGCCGAGGCCCTGCGCAACGGCGAAGACATCGGCGCCGAGGCGACGCTCGAGCGCTACGCCCGCTGGCGACGGTTCGACACCGTGTCCAACGCCCTGGCCTTCGACGGCTTCGTGCGGCTGTTCTCAAACGACAATCCGCTACTGCGCCTGGCGCGCGGCGTCGGCATGGCGGCGGTCAACCGCATCGCCCCCGCCCGGCGGTTCTTCATGCACGAGGCCGGCGGCGGGGTGGGCGACCTGCCCAGGCTGCTGCGCGGCGTGGCGCTCTGAGCCAGCCTCCAGCGAGCGATCGCGCCCTCAAAACGTCCGTCATTCCGGGCCTTGTGCCCGGAATGACGGCTGAAAGGCGGGCTCGAAAAAAGGCGGACCAGCGCCAAGGCGACTAACAGTTCCTACTCTTCCAGGCTGCGGGCTTCCTCGGGCAGCATGATCGGCACGCCGTCGCGGATCGGATAGGCCAGCTTGGCGGTGTTGCTGATCAGCTCGCCCCGGGCGCGGTCGTAGAACAGCGGCGCGCGAGTGACGGGGCAGACCAGCACCTCCAGCAGGCGAGGGTCAAGATCGGCGGGCGGCGGAGGCGGGGCGGCGGTCATGGTGTATTCCTAGAGCCTGGCCACGCGGGCGACTACTCCAAATTCGCCTGACCTACTGCAGCATCGTCGGGTCTTCATCGTCTCCCGCCGCCGCGTCGATCTCCAGCAGGGCCACCAGGGTGTCGCGGCGCTCGACCAGGGTCGGGGCCTCCAGCAGAGCCTGCTTCTCGACGGGCTCGAACGGCAGGGCCATGGCCAGGCTGTTGATCAGGGCGTCCGACGGCGCGGCCTCGGCGCTGCTCCAGTCGATGGCCAGGCCGCGATGGTCGAGATAGCGGCGCAGGGCGTTCAACAGGGGCGAGGGGTCGCCGCCCGCGGCGCTGTCGGGCGCCCCTTCACGCAGGTCGGCCTCGAACGCCGCGAAGTCGGCGCGCACCTGGCGGTAGGGCCCGCGCGCCGGCAGCTCGTCGCCGACCCGGAAGCGGCAGACCCCGGTCAGCGTCACCAGGTAGCGGCCGTCGCTGGTCTCGGCGAAGCTGGTCACCCGGCCGGCGCAGCCGACGGGCGCCAGGTTGGGCCGCTCGGCCTCGCCGCCCGGACGGGTCTGGACCATGCCGATGATCCGCTCGCCCGACATGGCGTCGTCGAACATGTTGAGATAGCGCGGCTCGAAGATGTTCAGGGGCAGCTGACCGCCGGGCAGCAGCAGGGCGCCGTCCAGCGGGAACACCGGGATCACCAGCGGCAGGTCGTCCGCCCTTCGATAGGATCCTGGCATGCGACGCTCCCTTATCCGACCAACGCGGTCTAACTGAACAGGATCGATGACAGCCGCTTGCGGCCGGCCTTGGCCACCTCCGACGCGTAGCCGGCGGCCTCGAAGACGGTCAGCAGCTGCTTGCGGGCCGCCTCGTCGTTCCAGGCACGGTCGCGTTCGATGATGGTCAGAAGATGGTCGGAGGCGGCCTGAAGATGGCCGGCGCCGGCCAGGGCCTTGGCCAGTTCGAAGCGGGCCTCGTGGTCGTCGGCGTCGGCCGCCAGGCGTTTCTCGAACGGCGCGGTCTCGGACGGCGCGTCCTCGGCCAGGGCCAGGGCGGCGCGGACGCTGTCCAGGTCCGGGTCCTTGGCGCCGGCGGGGGCGGTGGCCGCCACCTCGGCCGCGCCGTCCAGGTCGCCGCCGGCCAGATAGCAGCGGGCCAGGCCGCCGATGGCCTTCACATTGGCCGGATCCATCTGCAGCACCTGGGCGAAGGCCTGGGCCGCTCCGCCCAGGTCGCCGAGGTCGAGCGACTCCTTGGCCATGGCCAGCAGGGCGTCGACGTCGCTCTCGGCGGGCGGTCCGGCCAGGCGGTCGACGAACGCCTTGACCTGGCTCTCGGGCAGGGCGCCCTGGAAACCGTCGACCGGCTGGCCGTTGACGAAGGCGTAGACGGTGGGGATCGACTGCACGCGCAACTGGCCCGAATAGCCGGGGTTCTTGTCGACGTCGATCTTGACCAGCTTGACCGCGCCGCCGGCGGCGTTGACGGCCTTTTCCAGGGCCGGGGTCAGCTGGCGGCACGGCCCGCACCAGGTGGCCCAGAAGTCGACGATCACCGGCTGGGTCTTGGAGGCCTCGATCACGTCGGCCATGAAGCTGGCGTCCGTGCCGTCCTTGATGTGCGCGCTCTTGCCCCCCCCTTGCCCATTGGGGCCGCCGGCTTGGATGGGAGCGGGTTTGTCGCCGATCAGGGCCATGGAAAATATCTCACACAGGTCGCAACGCGTTCAGCCGGAAGATGGTCCCTGAAGGCGACAACCGCAATCGCCGGAATGGCGCCTGGAGCGCCGATCGACGCCTCTACACGGTTGTCATCCCGGAAAGCGCGTAGCGCTTGTCCGGGACCCAGGACAGCCGCAAGGTCTTTACCCAGTCCCCTGGGTCCCGGACAGCCTCCGCGAGGCTTCCGGGATGACAACGGATCTGGAGCGCTGAAGGTCTTGGGAGATCGCGCCCGATAGGGCTGGTCAGGTCTCCACCACCGTCATCGCCGCGAAATCGACGATCATCGGCGTGATCCCCAGCGCGGCCAGGAAACGGCGGAAGCCGTCCTGCGACACGGCCGTGGTGGCGTCATTGGCCAGAGGATGGAAGTTGACGGGATCGGCCTGGGCCAGGGCGGCGTCGAGCACGAAGCGCACGCGATGCTCGACGTCGTTGATCAGGCCGAAGGCGGTGACCGAGCCCGGCGTCACGCCCAGGGTCTGGACCATCAGGTCCGCGCTGCCGAACGACAACCGGGCCGAGCCGATCACCGTGTGCAGGCGCTTGAGGTCGATCGCCGTCTCGCCCAGGGCCGAGATCAGCCACAGCTGGCCCTTGGCGTCCTTGAGGAACAGGTTCTTGGTGTGGCCGCCGGGCAGGGCCGCCTTGATCTCCAGCCCCTCCTCCACGCGGAACACCGGCGGATGGTCGAGGGTGGAATGGGCGACGCCGTGGGCGTCGAGAAAGGCGAACAGGTCGGCCCGGCTCTTGGTCGTGGTCTGCATGGGGGACTTCCTAGCCGAGCCCGCGCCCGCTAGACCAGACGCAAGACCAGCTAGGGAAGAAGAGAACCGGCATGGAACTGGAGTGCTATCCCACCGAGGCCCGCCCGCCGGAGATCGTGCCGGGACGGCCCCAGCGGGCCTGGATGGACCATTTCGCCGACCGCCATCCCTATCGCTGCCTGCCCCTGACCATGGCCAACACCACCGGCTGGGAGATCCTCTGTCCGGTCGGCTTCACGGCCACCTGGGACGGCGGGGCGCACCAGAACTGCATCACCTTCCGGGCCGACCACCCGCATCCGGGCTTCGACGACTTCGTCAAGTCGCACTTCTCGCGCGGCACGATCACCTTCCACACCGGCTACCTGTTCCGCACCCCGCCGGGCTGGTCGATCTGGACCATGGGCCCGCCCAACCACATCAAGGACGGCGTCCAGCCGCTGGCCGGCCTGGTCGAGACCGACTGGCTGCCCTTCCCCTTCACGATGAACTGGATCTTCACCCGCCCCGGCACGATCCGCTTCGAGAAGGGCGAGCCGTTCTGCTTCTTCATGATGATCCAGGACAAGCCGCTGGAACAGGTGCAGCCGGTGATCCGGTCGATGAACGCCAACCCCGACCTGCGCAAGCAGTACGACACCTGGGCCGCCAAGCGCGGCGAGTTCAACGCCCGGATCTTCAAGCGCGAGCCCGAGGCGATGAAGGAGGCGTGGCAGCGCTTCTACTTCAAGGGCGAGTATCCCGAGGAGGTCGAGGCCCCCGCCCCGGCCGCCCACGTCAACAAGCGCCGGCTCAAGGCGCCGAAGCTGGGGTGACGAGGACGAGAAGCCACCGCACGCCGCTGACGATCTGGATCGCCGTGGTCCTGTTCTCGCTCGTCGCCCTGCCGTCGTTCATTCAGCTGGCCAGGATCGCGACGCCCGAAGCCCGGCTTCCGTTGGCGATGTCCATCCTGATCGGGGTGGCGATATTGGCCTATAAGGCGATCGCCTTGGCGCGCCTCAGCCGCTGGCCAATCCTGCTGCATGTCGCCGGCGTGGTCTGGTCGCTGGCCTCGCGCCATCTCGCGCATCTGGAATGGCGGGACCGCTTTCCCATTCTCGGGCCGTTCGTCGTCCTGATCCCCCTGGCGGTCTACCTCGCCCTCACCCTGCCCCACTGGCGCAAGATGAACTGGGCCCTGTTCGGGCGGCCCTATCGACGGCCCGAGGACCAGGTCGAGGTCTTCGCCTAGGTTCTGTGGACAGTCAGGCGTCTGGCGTCGAGGTCGCGCCCTCGTCCTTCGACAGGCTCAGAATGAGGGCTACGGGTAAGACAGCTGAGTAGAATTCCTCATCCTGAGCTTGTCGAAGGACGAGGAATTCGGCCCAAGACCGCCAACTGTCCACAGACCCTAGCCGTCAGACCTTGGGCGGTGTCATCCCAGACGGCCTCGCGGAGGCTGTCCGAACCTAGGGGCGGCGTCGACTTCGGCATGCTGGTCGCCACGCCCCTCCGTAACGACGCCCGGGACGCCATCGCCGTGCTCCGCGCTGAATCGTCGAACGCGAACCTGTTCGACGAGCCATAGGTTCCTGGTCGGCGGGCCGAATGCGACGAAGCAGGCGAGGTTGCAGAATACTCTGCTTGACAGAGCATTCATCCGTGATAACTCTGCATAACAGAGTACTCTGAACGAGAACCTCAAGGAGGACGGGATGGGCATTTCCAAGACCGAGGCGGCGTCCGCGCTGGCCGATATCGAGAGCACGGCCGGCCGCGGCCGGCTGCTGAAGGGCTACCAGATCGGCGGGCCGATCCTGATGGTCTGGGGGGCCGTGTGGGCCGCGGGCTACACGGCCATGGGCGTGCTGCCTCCCGAGCGCTGGGGCCTGGTGTGGCTGGCGCTGGACGCGATCGGCATTGCGACGACGGTCCTGCTCAGCCGCCGCGCCAGGGGAGCACCCCAGGGCGCCGCCAAGGCCGCGCAGGGCTGGAAGACGATGGCCAGCGTCTTCGCGATCCTGGCCTTCATGGCCGCGACCTTCACGCTGTTCCGGCCGACCTCCCTCGACCCGGCCATCGCGTTTCCCGGCCTAGTGGCGGGCCTGGTCTACGCCGGCGTCGGCATCGCCTTCGCGCCCCGCTATCTGTGGATCGGCGCGAGCGTGTTCGCCGCCACCCTGATCGGCTGGTTCTTCTTCCAGCCCTGGCTGGCCTTCTGGATGGCGGCGGTCGGCGGCGGCGGGCTGTTCGTGGGCGGCCTCTGGCTGCGGAGGGCGTGAGCGTGGCTCAGCTGGACGAACTGATCCATCAGCCCCTGAGGCTGAAGATCATGGCCGCGCTGCACGCCGAGCGCGACGCCGACCCGGTGGAGTTCTCGCGCCTCAAGGCCGTCACCCAGGCCACCGACGGCAATCTGGGCAGCCATCTCGCGACCCTGGAAAAGGCCGGCTATGTCGAGATCGCCAAGGACTTCGTCGGCAAGAAGCCCCGCACCCGCGTCGCCCTGACCCAGGCCGGCCGCAAGGCCTTCCGCCGCCACGTCGACTATCTGCGCGCCGTGGTCGAGGGGGTGGACGGGGACTGAAGGCCAGACGTCTTGAGCGCGCCGGGCGCACGGCTCACGCCTTGCCCGGCGCGCTCTAGGTAGACCCCCTTAGGGGGCGTCCGTTAGGGAGCGCCCCCGAATTTCGCGCCGCCTGGGCGAGGCGTATCACGACCCCATGAACGGCCCGACACGGGCCGGCTCGGGGATGACGACCATGACCAGCCCAGCCATCGACCTGACCGTCCACCACGAGCCCGCCGGCGCCTCGGACCGCGTCGCTCATGGCTTCGTCAAGCTGCTGCGCTTCTTCGCCGACACCTTCTTCGCCAAGCGCTACGGCCACCGGGCCGTGGTCCTGGAGACCGTGGCGGCCGTGCCCGGCATGGTCGGCGCGACGCTGAACCATCTGAAGTGCCTGCGCCGGATGGAGGACGACCGGGGCTGGATCAAGACCCTGATGGACGAGGCCGAGAACGAGCGGATGCACCTGATGACCTTCATCCAGGTGGCCAGGCCGACGATGTTCGAACGCTTCGTCGTCGTCGCCGCCCAGTGGGTGTTCTACCTGTTCTTCTTCGGCCTCTATCTCGTCTCCTCCCGCACCGCCCACCGCGTGGTCGGCTATTTCGAGGAGGAGGCGGTGATCAGCTACACCCACTACCTGGCCGAGATCGACGAAGGCCGGTCCGAGAACGTCCCCGCGCCCCAGATCGCGCTGGACTATTGGGACCTGCCGACGGGCGCCACCCTGCGCGACGTGGTCGAGGTGGTGCGGGCCGACGAGGCTCACCACCGCGACGTCAACCACGGCTTCGCCAACGAACTGCGCGGCCTGCCGCACGGTCAGATCGCGCCCTGCCCGCCGCACGTGGTGCTGGAGCCGAACTGGAAGACGGCGGCCTGACGCCGCCCGCCAGCTCAGGCCCCGCGCGCGCCCCGAGGGTTCAACCCTCGGGGCGTTGCCTATGGGCGGCGCGCCGGCCGGGTTCGGCTAGATCGCCGGACCCATGCCGTAATAGGCCGCGATGTCGTCGCGCCAGTCGGGACCTGCGCCCAGCGTCTCCAGGTCCTCCCGGGTGAGCGCCGGCGCGGCCTTGAGCTCTTCCTTGCTCAGAGACACGACATAGCCGCCCTTCTCGGGCTGGTATTCCAGGCGGTCCCACGGCAACGGATGCAGCTTGTCGCCGATGCCGAGGAACCCGCCGAACGACAGGATGGCGTGGGCCACCCGGCCGGAAACCTTGTCGATCGACAGGTTGTCGATATGGCCGATGTGCTCGCCCTCGGGGTTGAACACCGGCGTGCTGGTGACCCGGTCGGCCATGATCAGGGGATGGCCGGTCGGGGTGGGGGAAGTCGAGCCGTCCATGGGGAAACTCCCTTGGGGTTGTTTCTCCTAAACGGTCGAAGCGGCTGCGCCGTTGCGCCGCGTCAGACGGCCTTCACCGCCGAGACGATCGACCTGACCACCTTCTTGACCAGGGCCGGGTCGTCACCCTCGGCCATGATGCGGATCAGGGGCTCGGTGCCGGACGGGCGGACGACGATGCGGCCCGCGCCGTTCAGCTGGGCCTCGCCGTCGGCGATGGCCTCCTTGACGGTCTTGTGCTCCAGCGGCTTGCCGCCGGCGAAGCGGACGTTTTCCAGCAGCTGCGGCACCGGCTCGAACTGGCGGCCCAGGGCGCTCATCGGCTGGCCGGTCTGGATCATCACCGCCAGCACCTGCAGGGCCGCGATCAGGCCGTCGCCGGTGGTCGAGAAGTCCGACAGGATCACGTGGCCGGACTGCTCGCCGCCGATGTTGAAGCCGCCCTCGCGCATGCGGGCCATCACGTAGCGGTCGCCGACGCTGGTGCGCTCCAGCTTCAGGCCGTTGTCGGTCATCAGTCGCTCGAGGCCGAGGTTCGACATCACGGTGGCGACCAGACCGCCGGCGTTCAGCTTGCCGGCCCTGGCCAGGGCCAGGGCGATGATCGCCATGATCTGGTCGCCGTCGACCACCACGCCCTTCTCGTCGCAGATCACCAGCCGGTCGGCGTCGCCGTCCAGGGCGATGCCGATGTCGGCGCGGTACTCGCGCACCAGCTTGGCCATGGCCTCCGGATGGGTCGAGCCGCATTCGGCGTTGATGTTCGTGCCGTTCGGGGCGACGCCGACGGTGATCACCTCGGCGCCCAGCTCGTAGAGCGCCGTGGGGGCCACCTTGTAGGCGGCGCCGTGGGCGCAATCGATCACCACCCGCAGGCCCGACAGCGACAGGTGGCGCGGGAAGGTGGCCTTGGCGATCTCGACATAGCGGGCCTGGGCGTCGTCGATGCGGGTGACGCGGCCCAGGCCGCGCGGCGGGGCCAGGCCCTCCTGCAGGCCCTCGTCCATCAGGGCCTCGATCTTCAGCTCCTGTTCGTCCGACAGCTTGTAGCCGTCGGGGCCGAACAGCTTGATGCCGTTGTCGGCGAAGTCGTTGTGGCTGGCGCTGATCATCACGCCCAGGTCGGCGCGCATCGAGCGGGTCATCATCGCCACGGCCGGGGTCGGCAGCGGGCCGAACAGCCGCACGTCCATGCCGACACTGGCGAAGCCGGCGACCAGGGCCGGCTCGATCATGTAGCCCGACAGGCGGGTGTCCTTGCCGATCACCACCAGGTGGCGGCGGTCGTCCTGCGAGCGGAACAGCTTGCCGGCCGCCAGGCCGACGCGCAGGGCGACCTCGGCGGTCATCGGATGCTTGTTGGCCTGGCCGCGGATGCCGTCGGTGCCGAAATAGGCGCGCTTGGTCATGGTGATCTGGTCTCGCCCGAGCGTGACGGCGTCACGCCCAAATTGTTGTTCTGGATCATTCCTGCGGAATGACCCCAGGGTCTAGATCGGACAGCGTAATGATCCGAAATGCAGATTTATGAGGGCTGGGCCTGCACGAATGTTAAAGCCCCAGCGCGAAATAACCGTGTCATAGCCATAGTCCCTGGCGCGGCGTTCTACAAAGGATCATGGCCCATGTGCGGCATCATCGGCATCGTCGGAAAAGAACCCGTCGCCGGGCGCCTGGTCGACAGCCTCAAGCGCCTGGAATATCGCGGCTACGACTCGGCCGGCGTCGCCGCCGTGGTGGGCGGCAAGGTCGAGCGCCGCCGGGCCCAGGGCAAGATCAAGAACCTCGAAACCGTGCTGGCCGAACAGCCGCTGGTCGCCCGCAACGGCATCGGCCATGTCCGCTGGGCCACGCACGGCGCGCCCAACGTCACCAACGCCCACCCCCACACCGCCGGCCGCGTGACCCTGGTGCACAACGGCATCATCGAGAACTTCGCCGAGCTGAAGGCCGAGCTGGAGGCCGCCGGCCGCACGTTCGAGAGCGACACCGACACCGAGGTCATCGCCCAGCTGATCGACGCCGAGCTGGCCACCGGCCTGGCGCCGCTGGAGGCGTTCAAGGCCACGCTGGACCGCCTGACCGGCGCCTACGCCCTGGCGGTGCTGGTCGAGGGCGCCGACGACCTGATCCTGGGCGCCCGGCGCGGCAGCCCGCTGGTGGTGGGCGAGGGCCAGGGCGAGATGTTCCTCGGCTCGGACGCCTTGGCCGTCGGCCCATTCACCAACCGGGTGATCTATCTGGAGGAGGGCGACTACGTGGCCATCGACCACGGCAGCGCCCGGATCTTCGACGCCGCGGGCGCGCCCGTCACGCGCGCCGTCAAGGTGGTTCCCGCCTCGGCGGTGATGATGGAGAAGGGCAACTACCGGCACTTCATGGAAAAGGAGATCCATGACCAGCCGGAAGGCTGCCAGCGCACGATCTCGGCCTATGTCAACGCCCTGACCGCTCGCACCGCCATGCCGGGCGACATCGACTTCAAGGCCCTGGAGCGCATCCAGATCGTCGCCTGCGGCACCTCCTACATCGCCGGGGTGATCGGCAAGTACCTGATCGAACAGCTGGCCGACCTGCCGGTCGACGTCGAGATCGCCTCGGAGTTCCGCTACCGCCAGCCGGCCCTGCGGCCCGGCTCGCTGGTCATCGCCATGTCGCAGTCGGGCGAGACCGCCGACACCCTGGCGGCCCTGCGCTACTGCAAGGCCAAGGGCATGAAGAGCGCCGTGGTGGTCAACGCCCAGGAGTCCACCATGGCCCGCGAGGTCGACGTGGTCTGGCCGATCCATTGCGGGCCCGAGATCGGCGTCGCCTCGACCAAGGCCTTCACCGCCCAGGTCAGCGTGATGATCGCGCTGGCGGTGGCCGCCGCCAAGGCGCGGGGCCGGATCGACGCGGCCGAGGAGCGGCGCATGGTCCGGCTGATGCTGGAGGCCCCGCGCCTGATCGCCGAGGCCATCGGCCTGGAGGACAGCCTCAAGGAGATCGCCGTCGACATCGCCAAGGCCCGCGACGTGCTGTTCCTGGGGCGCGGCCCGATGTCGGCCCTGGCCCTGGAGGGCGCGCTGAAGCTGAAGGAGATCAGCTACATCCACGCCGAGGGCTACGCCGCCGGCGAGCTGAAGCACGGCCCGATCGCCCTGGTCGACGACCAGACCCCGATCATCATCCTGGCCCCCTATGACAGCTATTTCGAGAAGTCGGCCTCGAACATGAGCGAGGTGATGGCGCGCGGCGGCCAGGTGGTGTTCATCACCGACCCGGAGGGCGCCAAGCACGCCCCGGCCGGCGCCCGCGTGGTGGTCACCGCCCCGGCCAGCGACCCGCTGGTCTCGACCCTGGTGATGTCGGCCCCGATCCAGCTGCTGGCCTACCACGTCGCCGTCGTGAAGGGCGCGGACGTCGATCAGCCGCGCAACCTGGCCAAGTCGGTGACGGTGGAATAGGCGGCGCCGGGATGCGGAGCCCATGCTCGACGATCCGCGGGCGTTGGCGAGCCTGGACGGACCTTCCATGCGATCGGCCCTCACGGGCCGTGTGCGGGTCTGGCGGCCGCGCAACCGCAAACGGCGCCGAGACCCCGCTGGTCGGCCGAGTCTTAGACCAAATCCGCGCTGGACCTTGAGAGCCGGCAGCAAGGGCTGACGGCTCCACCAGCCTATTTCCGCTTGGGCGGTCCGTTCTCGCGGATCACCAGCGCCTTGTGCGAGAACGTCCTGGGATCGACATTTCGGACCGTCTGCTTCTTCACGCCGCCATTGCTCATGAACGACACCTCGACCGTCACGCGGTCGAAGGACCTGAGGCCGAAATGGACGGGTCCGGCGCTTTGAGCGTTGTATCCGCCGCCGGTGGAGACCAGTCGCGACGCGAGGATATGGCCAGAGCGGTCGTAGAGGCGCACTTCCGCGCCCGCTCGCGTGTAGCGCCCCTTCGCATCGAGCACCAAGACGCTGAGACTGCGACTCTTCGCGGGGCCGGCCAGGTCGTTGCGGAACAGGAAATGCCCGCCCACGGGGCTGTAGCCGCGCATCACCGACAGATCCAAGGCGCCGTCGCCGTCGTAGTCCACCCACTCGACGCCGTGATCGCCGGCGTTGAGCAGGCTGTTGCGAGTCAGGACCTGATCGAAGCCGCCCTTGCCGTTGTTGTGGTAGAGCAAATCGAGCGGCGTCTGCTTTCCAGCCTCGCCCTCATAGCTGGTGACGAAAAGGTCCAGATGGCCGTCGTTGTCGTAGTCGCCCCAGGACGCGGCGACCGCATGGCCGGCGTCATCGACCCCCGCCGCCTTGCCGACCTCGGAAAAGGTCCCGTCGCCATTGTTGCGATAGAGAAGATTGGCGCCGTACACGGCGACGAAGATGTCGAAATTGCCGTCATTGTCATAGTCGCCGATGGCGCAGCCGACGCCGCCCTCTTCCTTGGCGCGCCCCGGCGCATCGAGGCCCAAGCTGGGGGCGATGTCGGTGAAACCCTTGTCGCCATCGTTGCGCCAGAGCGCGTCCGTGGCGCCCGACTGGTTGGCGAGGAAGAGATCCAGCTTGCCGTCGCGATTGTAGTCGAACCAGCAGGACCCCACCGTCGGCCGCGTATCCGTGGGGCCACCTTGGGCGAACACCTGGGTGAAGACGCCGCCTTGATTGTGGAAGAGCTGGTTGGGCCCCGAGCGGTTGGACGCATAGAGGTCCACCTGGCCGTCGTTGTCGTAATCGACCCAGTTGGCTTGGCGGCTGATCCGGCCCGGAATGGTCAGCCCGATCGCCTCGGCCACGTCGACGAAATGTTTCCCGCCCTCGTTCTTCCAGATGAAGGAGCGGTTCGGCTCCGGCGGCATGACGTTCGATCCGCCGAGCAGATCGAGATAGCCGTCGTCGTTGAAATCACCCCAGCTGAGGCCCCGGATCTCCTTGCCGCGGGTCGGCAGGCCCACGGCCGCGCCGACATTGGTGAGGACGCCCTTGTCGTTGCGATAGAGCTTGACCTCGCCGCCCTTCAGCGACACGGCCAGGTCCAGATCGCCGTCCTTGTCGAAATCGGCCCAGGCGTTCGACAGCGATCCGGGGATAGCGAAGGTCTCGCGCTGAATCGCCGAGAAAGGCGGCTCCGTCGCCGCGGCGGCGGGTCCGGCCGCCAGGCCCGCCAGCAGCAGAGACGCCGCCAGGCTCAGGGACGCCACATTCCGGGCGCGCTTGCTGATGGTCTGCATCGGATCGCCTTTCAGGGCTTTGGGCCGGGATTGAACGCGGTGCGTTCGGACACGTGCGCCTCGACCTGCTCGCGCCGCAGCCAGAACTCGCGGAACGCGTCGCGCGAGAGCATGCCGAGCTGGTCGCTATAGTGGGTTGTCCCCGGTTGCCGGCTGTTGCCGTAGCTCATCAGCCCGTAGGCCTTCACCGGGGTGGAGAACTCGATCATCGCCACCCAGGTCTCGCCGTGGGTCGGCGTGCGCACGCCCTTGGCGTCCGGCTCCGACCAGGTGATCACGCGGAAGGCGCCCAGATTGCCGAAGCCGCCAGTCCCGGGAACGTTTACGTCGTCGAGAATGAAGCGGGACGCGTCGCCGAAGCGCCGATCGACGGCGCCGTACTTGCGTTTGGTGTTGGTGATGGCCGTGCGCAGCTGGGCCACGGCGGCGGCGGGATCCTTCAGGCCGTACGGCGTGCTGGTCGGGCGGTCCAGGGTCCACGGAACGGCGTATCCCGCTTGGCCCGCGAAGGTGGGGCCGGCGAACAGCTTGGCCCATTCCTCGAACAGCAGGCCCGCGCGGCTTTCGGCCGTGAACGACCGATCCCACGCCGCCAGCAGGCGGGCGGCCGCCTGGACTTCGGGATCCGGATCCTTGAGCGCGGCGGGGATCAGGTCCGGCAGGACACGGTCGGCCATCAAGGCGTGGGTCGACAGTTTCATGGCCTTGAACCGCTCCAGGGTCAGGTCGTCGTTCTCGGCCATCATGCGGATGGAGTTCTGGGCCCGGAAGGATTCGGGGGTGCGCGGGGCCAGGTATTTCGGGAAGTCGTCCGGCTTGAACGTCACCGGCCAGCTGGCGACCCAGGGTGGGTCGTTGGTGTTCTGGACGAAGCCGCCAACCGGATCGGTCACGCGCGGCAGGTCCTCGAACGGATGGGTCTCGGTCCAGAGGTAGCGCGAGCTGTCGCCCGGCACCAAGCCGCTCCAGAAATTGATGTCGCCTTCGCTGTGACGGGGCGCGATCCCGTTGAAGGTATAGTCGATATGGCCGTCTCGGTCGGCGTAGGTGATGTTGAAGGTCGGCACTTGAAGCCGCTTCATCGCCGTTTCGAACGCCTTGAAGTTCGGCGCCGTGACCATGTCGAAGTACTGTTCCAGCATCTTGGGCCGATCCAGGCCCGCGACGCGCACGGCGACGGTCGAGCCGTCCTTTCGATCGAACACCGGGCCATGGACGGTCGTGCGGATCTTCAGCGGCTTTTCGACCAGGGCGCCGTTCGCCTGCCGCACCTTGTAGGTCGTGGCCTGGGTCTTGAACGGCAGGACCTTGCCGTCGAACAGGTAGCCGCCGTCCTTCAGGGTCAGCTTGTAGTTGGTCGCCCCCAGCATGTTGTTGACGGTGTTGGTGATGCCCATCTGCTGGTTGAAGGCGAACCGGACGACGGGCAGGCCGACCTGGGTCGCGCCGTAGATCTCGAAATCCGGCCCGGTCAGATGCGCTTCATAATAGATGAAGTAGCCGGTGCCCCACGGCAGGTGGGGGTTCTGCAGCAGCAGGGTGTCGCCGCTAGCGGTCTTGGAAGGCGCCACGGCCCAGGAGTTCGAACCCTGGTCAGCGATGTCGGGCGGATCGCCCTCGCCGATCGTCCGGCCGGGCGAGGCGACGTAGATGAAGTTCATCAGACGGTGGGCGTGGGCCACCACGTCGACGCCCGTCACCGGCAACACCGCCTTCACCTCGGCGTCGATGGCTTCGGGATGGGCGGCCGCATAGGCGTTGATCCCCCTGGCGAAGGCGTCGAGGTTGGCGCGGAAGGCCGGGGTCTGCTGCTTGTGCCAAAGCTTGGCGCGGTCCGGCACGCCGTTGGTCAGCAGCCAGGTCGTCGTCTCTTCGTAGTCAGGACCGAAATACTCGGCGCCTCGCCCGCGCGCCTCGCCGTAGAGGCGCAGGATGGTGTTGGCGTGGCTCTGGGCCTGGGCCCAGCCGTAGCCGTAGAAGACGGCGGCCGTGTCCTTGCCGTAGATGTGCGGCACGCCGTAGGTGTCCCACAGGATCTCGTTCTTGGTCGGCTTGGCGGGGGTCGCGGCCTGGGCGGGCCGAGACGGCGCCGTCGCGTCCCGCGCCGCCTGCGCCGCGGCCTGACCGGCCGCGAGGCTGACGAACCCTGTCATCAGCCATGCCGCCACGGTGCGGCGAAGAATGGTCATGGTCTTGCTCCCCTTCCCTGCGGGGCCGGCGTCGCGACCCCGTGCCAACCGCCGATCAGAAATCCCACTGGAGACGGGCATAGTACGACCCGCCCGTGAAGCCGAACGGCGAGGTGCCGGGATACTGACCCGTGCCGGTGTTGATGTTGTACGAGGCGTTGGCGGCGGTCGAAGGCCCGCTCCGCGAGGGATAGATGTTCAGCAGGTTGTTGGCCCCGACCGCGACGGTGACGGTGGGCAGGACCTTGTAGCCGACCTCCAGATCGGTGATCCACTTGGCCCCGTACTTGCGGTCGTTGGCCGGGATGTTCTGCTGGATCCGGTAGCTGCCAAAGCGTGTCTGGCGCAGGTTCACGTTCAGCCTGTTCCAGGACCAGTTGGCGCCCAGGCTGACCTTGTCCTTGGGGAAGGCCGTGGTCAGGAAGCCCTGGCTCAGGCGGTCGAACAGCACGTAGTTCGCCCCCAGCGCCGCCAGTTCGGGCGGGTTGGGGATGATGTCGGTGATCTTGGTCTTGTTGCGATTGTAGCCGAGCGTCAGGCGTAGCGTCCCATAGTCGCCAAGCTCCTGGCGATAGGCCGTGACCAGGTCGACGCCACGCGTGCGGGTGTCGATGGCGTTGGTGTAGTACTGGGCGCTGAGCGAACCGGGCAGGCCGTTGGCGACCAGGATGGCGGCCACGGCCGGTCCCGTCAGGGTGCTGGTGATGGCGATCCGCCCGTCCACCTCGATCTGGTAGGCGTCCAGGGTGACGCTGAGGCGCGGCAACGGCTCCAGGGTCACGCCCAGGCTGTAGTTCTTCGACTTCTCGGGGTTCAGCGGCTCGGCGCCCAGGGCGACGGCCTCGCGCGATCCGACCGGCAGGGTCTTGATCTGCAGCAGGTCGAGCACGCCGTTGACCTGGCGGAACTGGCTGGAGCTGGCGGCGTAGTTTTCCTGGGCCAGGCCCGGCGCGCGGAAGCCGGTGCTGGCGGCGCCGCGAACGGCCAGCCAGGAGGTCAGCTCGTAGCGGCCGTTGACCTTGCCTACCACGGTGTCGCCCGAGGCGTCGTCATAGTCCTCGTAGCGGACCGCCGCGCCCAGGAAGAGCTTGTCGAGGCTGTAGCCGACCTCGCCATAGGCCGCGTAGTTGTTGCGCGATGACTTGCTGGCGTCGGTAGGCTGGAAGCCCGGCGCGGCCTGGGCGCCGGTCGCGGGCCGTGATCCGGCCAAGGGCTGGCCGGCCGGAATGACATAGGTTCCGGCCGCGTAGCTGAGCGGCTCGCCCTCGCCGACCTGATAGGTCTCGCGACGGTGCTGAGCGCCGAACGAGAGCTGCAGGTCGCCGCCGGCGGCGGTGAAGCCCCGGGTCACATCCAGCGAGTTGACCCATTCGGACGACACCAGCTTGCCGACATAGAAGTGGGTAGGGCTGGCCGGGCCGAGACTGGCGTTGATGGTCTGGGAGACGTGCTCCTTGGCGAGGTTCTTGCCGTAGGTCGACGAGACGTCCCACGACCAGCCCTTGAGGTCGCCGCGCGCGCCGAAGGCCAACTCGAAGTCGTCTTCCTTGATGACCAGGTTGGGCCGGAAGCCGTCCGGATAGACCTGCGGCAGGGCGTTGACGTTGGTCGGGGCCCGGAAGGTGAAGGGTAGGTCCGAAACCCGGTGGCTATAGGTGCCGAACGAATAGAGCTCCACGCCGGCGCCGACATCGTAGCGGCCGTTGTAGCCCAGGTTGACGCCGTTCTGCGGCAGGACGCCGGAGTTGCGGGTGACCAGCCGGTTGACCGTGGCCTCGCGCGGATCCACCACGCCGCCGACCACCGGATAGAGCCGGATGCTGGAGGCGATCGGCTCGGCCCGATTGGACAGGGCCTGGTCCTTGGTGACGAACGACAGGTTCAGGAAGCCGCGATCGCCGATCTTGGCTCCGTAATTGCCCTGGACCAGCAGGAAATCACCGTCGTCGCGATCGAAGTTCTGGCCCCGCGTGACGGTCAACGAGCCGCCGGGCGTCTCCTTCAGGATGATGTTGATCACCCCGGCGATGGCGTCCGAGCCGTACTGAGCGGCGGCGCCGTCGCGCAGGACCTCGATGCGGCCGATCGACGAGGTCGGGATCAGGTCGAGGTCGGCGGGGACCGAGCCGTTGTACAGCGACGAGACGGAGTTGATCAGCGAGGTCTTGTGGCGGCGCTTGCCGTTGACCAGCACCAGGGTCTGGTCGGGATTGAGCCCACGCAGGCCGCCTGTAGCGATCACCGTCGCCGTGCCGCCACCAGCGCGAGCCGGCAGGTTGAACGACGGCACGAGGGTCTGCAGAGCCTGGAAGGCTCCAGCCCGGCCCGTGCGCTCCAGTTCGGCCGAACTCAGCACGTCGATCGGCGTCGGGCTCTTGATGACCGTGCGGGCCACGCCGCGGACGCCGGTCACCACCACCTCGGTGACCTCGGCGGCTTCCTCGGGAGGCGCTGCCTGAACCACGGCCGTCGCCGAAACCTCCTGGGCCACGAATCCACCCGGCGCGCTGGTCTTGATCAGGGCGGGAACCGGCTCCGCGGTCAGGGCGATCAGGCCGTCCTTCATGATCGCCACGCGCAGCGGCGAGCGCTCGATGATCATCTCCAGGGCCTGGCGAGTGGGCATCCGCCCGTTGACGGCGGGCGACCGAAGTCCCGCGACCTGATCATAGGGATAGAGCAGCCGCACGCCCGATTGCTTGGAAAGGGCGTTCAGCGCGCCCTGCATCGGCTGGGCGGCGATGCTGAACTGCGTGGACTTGTCGGCCGCTGCGGCAGGCCATGCGGCCGCCGCGAGCGTCGCCACGAGCGCGCCGCGATACCAGATGTTGAATTCAGATCCGCCAGCCATGTCCCAGACGCCCCCAAGCGCAGTTGAACCGTGTCACTGAGCTCAAACGGGCGGGACCGGCGAGAACCGCCATCCGTGTCGAGAATAAAATTCTAGGCGCGCACGACCAGCAGGATGCTGCCGTCGGCGGCGGTGATGGCGTCGACGGCGAAGCTGCCCTCCAGTGCGGTCAGGAACTTGTCGGCCTCGTCGACCTCGAAGCGGCCGCCGACCCGAAGATTGGCCAGGCGCGGATCGCCGATGATGATCGGGCGGGTCCGATAGCGGTTGAACTCCTCGACCGCCTGGGGAAGCGTCTCGCCGTCCAGCTCGATCACGCCGTCCTGCCAAGCCGTCCGTTGGCGCAGCAGTTCCGGGTTGAGGACCGTAGGCGCCACCGCGCCCGAGCGGATGACCGCGCCGTCGCCGGCGACGATATGGGGCGCGGCGGTGTCGCGTACGAGACGGCCATTCTGCCCCACGGCGACGACGCCTTCGGTGACCGTCAACTCGACCAGGCTCTCGCGGATCCGGACGTTGAAGGCGGTGCCGACCGCCCTCAGGCGCGCCGAGCCGGCGTCGACCAGGAACGGGCGCGCGGGGTCATGGGCGACCTCGAACAGGGCCTCGCCCCGAACCAGATGAACGCGTCGACGCCGTCTTTCCATAGCCACCTCGACCGTGGACGCGGTGTTGAGGTGGATGCGCGACCCATCCGACAAGGTGACGACGCGGCGTTCTCCAAGCCGGGTGCGGTAGAGCTCGACGTCGCGCGCATAGCGCCACATCGCCGTCGCGGCGCCCGCCACCACGGTGGCCGCGACGGAGCCGCCGATCAGGACGCGACGCGAGACCAAGGGTGAAACAACCGCGTCGCGCTTGGCTCCCGGGGCTTCTATCGGAGGCGGGCAGGCGTGCAGACGGGCGCCGGCCTCCCAAGCCGCCTCCATACGCGCGAAGGCGACCGCATGCAGCGGGTGGGCGCCGACCCAGGTGAAGATAGCCTGGCGCTCGGTGTCGTCGATCTCACCCTGCAGCCTAGCGACGAACGCCGCGGCCTGGTCGTCGATCGCCTGCCGGCCGTCCAGACCTGCGTGTGGTTCGGTCAAAACTGTCTTCCTCGCGCTCGGACATAGCCTTGGCCACGAGCATCACAGCCCTAGCAAGATGCTTCTCAACTGTCGAAACGGATAGCGTCATCCGAGCCGCTATGTCCTGGAAAGAAAGTTCTTGAACCCTGCGTAGCAAAAACACCCGCCGGCACTGCGGCGGCAGGGTCTCGACGATCGCCTGCAGCCGACGAAGCTCGTCGCGCGCGGTGAGCGAGGCCTCCAGCGAGTCGTCGGATCGTAGCGTGTCGAGGTCGGCGACGAAGTCGAGCGAGACGATGGTGTCCTTGCGGGCGGCGTCGATCAGCAGGTTGCGGGCAATCCTGAACAGATAGCCGCGCCCCGCCGTGATGCGGTCGATATCGTTGGCCGTGTAGGCGCGCGCGAGGCTCTCGGCGACAAGGTTGTCGATGTCGAAGCCCGACGGGCAGACCCGGCGCAGGCGCGATCGCAGCCCGGCCTCATGCGGCAGGATCACCGCCTTGAACCAGTTCAGGCGCGCGGCCAGGTCGTCCATGATGTCGCCCCCATCTCGAGCGCGCGACCTGTCCGCGCCCCCTCATTCAATTCCTACAAAATCGATAGACTTGATACCTCCGCTGGCGAGGCGTTGGGAGCACAAGAAAAACTGGAGGTCATGGCAGGATAGCGGAGTTCGACGTCTCGACCGTTTTAGACGAGCGAGGGGGCGGAATGTTCGCCATGAGCACTGATCCCCGATCGGCCGGAATGCAGAAGATCGTCACGGGGAAGCCGCGCTTTGGAACAATCATCGGAACGACGCCAGCGCCTGAAGTCGATCATTGGCGGATCAGCGGGCAATTTGGTCGAGTGGTACGACTGGTATGCCTATTCGGCGTTCACCCTCTACTTCGCGCCGGTGTTCTTCCCTTCCGACGACTCGACCGCCCAGCTTCTGAGCGCCGCCGCGGTGTTCGCGGTGGGCTTCGTGATGCGTCCGATCGGGGCGTGGGTGATGGGAATTTACGCTGACCGCAAGGGGCGCAAGGCAGGGCTGACGTTTTCCGTGACCCTGATGTGCCTGGGGTCGCTGATGATCGCGGTGACGCCCGGCTATGACCGCATCGGCGTCCTGGCGCCGGCCCTGCTGGTGGTCGCCCGGCTGATGCAGGGCCTGTCGGTGGGCGGCGAATACGGCGCCTCGGCCACCTATCTGTCCGAGATGGCGGGCCGAGGGAGCCGGGGCTTCTTCTCCAGCTTCCAGTACGTGACCCTGATCTCCGGCCAGCTGATCGCGCTGTGCGTGCTGCTGGCCCTGCAGGCCGTCATGCCGGTGCGCGACCTGGAAAGCTGGGGCTGGCGAATCCCGTTCGCGATCGGCGGCCTGCTGGCCGTGGTGGTCTATTTCATTCGGCGCGGCTTGAGCGAAACCCAGAGCTTTACCGACGCCCAGGCGACGCCGAGCCCGAAATCCAGCGGTTGGGTCCTGTTTCGGGACCATCCCAAGGCGGCGTTCACCGTCATCGCCCTGACCGCCGGCGGCACGCTGGCCTTCTACGCCTACTCGACCTACATGCAGAAGTTCCTGGTCAACACCTCCGGCTTCAGTCGCGAGGCGGCCACCGAGATCACGGCCGCGGCGCTGCTGATCTACATGCTGCTGCAGCCCGTGGCTGGCGCGCTGTCCGATCGCATCGGCCGCAAGCCGCTGATGATCGGCTTCGGCGTCGCCGGCGTGGCCTTCACCTGGATCATCTTCCGCACGCTGGAGTCGGTCTCCAGTTCCTTCGCGGCCTTCCTGCTGGTGCTGGGCGCGCTGGTCATCGTCACCGGCTACACGGCGATCAACGCCGTGGTGAAGGCCGAGCTCTTTCCGGCCCACATCCGCGCCCTGGGCGTGGCCCTGCCCTATGCCCTGGCGAACACCATTTTCGGCGGCACGGCGGAATATGTCGCCCTGTGGTTCAAGGGACAGGGGATGGAGCGCGGGTTCTACTGGTATGTCACGGGAATGATCGCCTGTTCGCTGATCGTCTATCTGCGAATGCCCGAGACCAAGCGCGAGAGCCACATTCTGTAGTTGGCGGAAGATATCCTGGATCGATGCCTGCCCAGCGGCTGAAACCTCACGGTGCAGCCCTCCGCCGCACCGCATAGACGCGCGAGTAGGCCCTTCACCCAATCCGGCGATCGGTTCGACCCCACGCCAAAGCCGCCCGTGGGCGGGCGTCTGTCCGCAGGCTGCCGCGCCGATCAGACCACCGCGGCGATCGCGTCCATCAAGCGCGCCGTCTCGCCGTCGGACGGCGCATCCGGCCGTCCAGACCTCGCGCCGAGGACCACCACGGCCAGATCCTTGTCGGGGCGGATGTGAAACAGCTGTCCGAACGCGCCGGTGGCGTTGAATCCTTGCGCCGCCGGCCACCACATATAGCCGTAGCGCATGCCCGGCGCCGTGGCGCGGGTGGCCTGCGCGATCCAGGAACCTGGCAATCTGGCGACGCCGTCCGCGACGCCGTTGGCCAGGATGAAGCGGCAGAACCGACCGTAGTCGCGCAGGCAGGCGCTGATGCTGCCGGCCTCCATCCCATCCTTGCCGTCGAGCATCCAGTTGGCGTCCCGCTCCATACCAAACGGGCGCCACACCGTTTCGGACAGATAGTCGCTGAGCGGCTTGCCCGTGGCCGCGACGATCAGCTCGACGATGATCTGGGCATTGCCTGAATTATAGTCCCACCTGGAGCCGGGCGGCCACGCCCGTGGATGGCTGGCGATGTAGGGCAGCAGAGCGCCGCGGCGCTGGTTAGCCCACACATCGACGAAGAACGGCCGATCGCGGCTGTCACGCGCCGTCTCGTCCCAGGCCAGGCCCGACGACATATGGAGGACCTGCTCGATAGTCACACCATCGAGCGCCGTGCCCCGTAAGATCGGCAGGTACTTGGCGACATCGTCCTGCACCGAGACGACGGCGCCCTGCTTGATCGCCGCCCCGAGCAGGGTTGCGACAAAGGACTTCTCGACGGAGAACGTCGCCCACAGGTCGTCGGGCCCGAAGCCGAGGCGATACTGCTCAAGCCGGATGTCGTCACCCTTCAGGATGAGCAGGCCGACGCCGTCGCTTCGCATCATGTAGTCGTCGAGGTCGTAGTCGATCCCATCGACGCGAAAGCGCGCCGGAAGCCGCCCCCCGACCCGCAACGGGTGTACGCGTCCGCCCGCCCGGACCGGCCGCACCGCAAACAGGTCGCTGATGTGGGAGAAGCCGTGAACCTGTTCCGCGCCCTTCCAGTCGAGGAGCCTCCGAGAATCGAGGCGCGGCGCCGTGGCGGCTTCGCCCGGCGCAGCCGCCACGGCGCCGAGGGCGACGGAGGCCAGGGAGAGCGCTGCGGCTCGACGTGTGAGCATCATGATCTGGTCCTCGGCGTACAAGGCGCGCAGCGGAGCGGCGCGACGGAAAACGAAAGGCGTGCCGGCCACATCACCGCTAAGCGCCCTGACCGCCGGCGTCGTGATCCTCGACGAACCGCCGCATCGGCCGCAGCAGCGACAGAAGCAGCACGGCGGCAATCAGGGCGGCGACGGCGATGGTCGTCCCGAGCGCCGCATTGAGCTGAGTGTCGGCCTTGAACACGTAGGTGCTGAACGCCCCGACCAACGCCGGCCCGGCCCCTGCCCCGACCCCGATGTTGGCGAGCAGAAACACCGCCGACATCCGGCCTCGAAGCTGCGGCGGGGTGATCATCTGCAGCAGGGTCGGCCCGACCATGAACATCAGCGGCGAGGCGACGAAGGCGCCCGCCAGCAGAACCGTGAACTGGCCTGCGTTGGTCGTGAACGGCGCCAGCGCCCCGAAGAGGAGCATGAACACGACCGCGCCCAGAGCGATCCAAAGCACGGCGGCGATGCGCCCGGTACGGACCACCCAGGCGGTCAGGCCGCCGCCGAGCAGGCAGCCGATGACACCGCCCGTCGCGGTGACCACACCCATGACCGCGCCGATCTGCGCCGGGGTCCATCCATAGGTGCGGGTGAAGACCGACGGCGTCCAGGCGTTGAGCGCATAGGACATCAGCGTCGTCAGGGTCATGGCCAGGCAGAAGACCCCGTGCGTCCGCCAGTGCCGGGACAGGAACGGCGCCAACCGGTCCTGCGCGGCCTGGCCCGCCTCGCCCGCGGCGCCCTCCTTACGACGCGGCGGCTCCTTCAACATCAGCACCAGACCCGCGAACAGGAAGCCCGGCGCGCCGGCGGCGAAGAACACCACCCGCCAGGCCGCCTGTTCGCCGAGCAGCGGCAGCACCAGCGTCCGGGCGTCGCCCGACAAGGTCAGTATCCAGCCCGACAGCGCCGCCGCGCAGGCTGACGCCCAGACGGCTCCAAGCGAATAGACCGCCATGGCCAGGGGCAGGCGCCGTCGATCGAACAGATCCGGCAGGGTCGAGTAGACCGCCGGGCTCAGCACCGCCTCCCCGACGCCGACGCCCATGCGCGCGCCGGCCAGGCTGGCGAAGCCGCGCGCCGCGCCACACAGGACGGTCATCGCGCTCCACAGGGCGACAGCGCCGGCGACGAGGCGCTTGCGGTTCAGCCGGTCGACCGCCAGCCCGAGCGGCACGCCGGTCACGGCGTAAAAGATCGAGAAAGCGAAGCCCTGCAGCAACCCAAGGCTGAAATCGCTGAGACCGAGGTCGCGTTGGATGTCGACCACCACATAGGCGAACACATAGCGATCGATGACCGACAGCGTGTAGCAGGCGGTCAGCACGACGACGAAAGTCCAGGCCGCGGCCGTCCCGTAGACGGGGGGCGTTTCGGAACGAGCGGTGGGCGCGATGGACATGGCGGGTTCTCGTTTCCGAAAGCGCTAGGCGAACAGGGGACGGCGACGGGTCAGGAAGCGTCGCATCGCCTCCATAAAGGTGGCGATGTCCTCGGGGGTGATGCACAGCGACAAGGCGATCAGCCCGCGTGGCGCGATGTAGATCCCCTGCTCGGCGAGGTCGAAGAACAGCAGCCGACGCAGTGGGGCGATGGCGTCCGCCGGGCCGGTCGGGTGAATGTTCATCAGCGATCCGAGCCCCGACGCCGTGAACGGCGCGCCTTCGGCTTCAAACAGCGCCAGAAGGTCAGTGCGAACCTGATCGCCCGCGGCGTTGAGCGCGTCCAAGGCCTCGGCGGTCAGCAGATGCCGCAGCGCCGCCGAGCCGGCCGCCATGGTCAGGGTGTTGTTGTTGAAGGTGCCGGCGTGAGCCAGGGCGTCGGGGCGCCGCGGATCGAACTGCCCCATGACGTCTTGCCGCCCGCCGAAGCAGCCGAAGGCCATGCCGCCGCCGAAGAACTTTCCAATGGTGGTGAGGTCCGGCCGTAGGCCGAGCAAGGATTGTCGACCGCCCAGCGCCAGGCGCGACGTCTGGATCTCGTCGAAGATCAGTAAGGCGCCGACCTGTGAGGCCGCCTCCCGCAGCATGGCCAGGAACGCCGGATCCCCAGGCACGCAGCCTCCCGCCCCCTGCATCGGTTCGACGAGGATGGCGGCCAGGCTGGCGGCATGTTCGGCGATCAGGGTGCGAACGCCGTCGAGGTCGTTATAGCGGGCGACGACAAAGTCATACGGCGCATTGGCCCTTGACCCGCCAGGCGGAAAGGCCAGGACACCCCCGTGATAGCCCCCCTGGAAGACCAGCACCTTATCACGGCCGGTCCAGGCCCGCGCGGCGGCCAGGGCCATGAGGTTCGCCTCGTTGCCCGAATTGGTGAACCGCACGAGCGCCATGGACGGGAAGCGCTGGCGGATCAGCTCGGCCAGCTCCCCCTCCCAACGATTGTGCGACGACAGGTTGATGCCGTCATCGAGCGCGGCGATCACGGCCTCGCGGATCACCGCGGGAGAGTGCCCGTAAATCCCGGCGGTGAACTCGCCGAGAAAGTCGATGTAGCGATGATCGTCCGCGTCGGTCAGCCGGCTGCCTTCGCCGCGGATCATGCACAGCGGGAACGGATCGTGCCACAGCGAGGTCCGAGTGTTGCCGCCCGGCAGCGAATGGGCGGCCCGGCGGGCGATCTCGCCGCTGCGGGGGTTGCGCGCCGCGTAGGCGGCGGCGGCCTCGGCGACGTCAGCGTCGAGGGCATTGGCCGGCTCTGCGATCCTGGAAGGGACGGGACCCGCGGTCAGCATGTTGAACTCCTGTTCACCGCACAATTATAATACTGTCGAAGCCGGCTGGGGGCCGAGGCGACCACGGCCGGTTTGAGGGAAATGAGGGGGTTGAAGAGGTGACCGCGGCGCCAACATTTCGGGGCAGACCCAGTGACAGCAGCGATCGTCGGCTGAGTCGCGAGGCCGTGCTCGAAGCCGCCACCGCCATGATCGACGAGGTTGGGATCGAACGCTTCAGCGTCCGCGCCCTGGCGGAACGGCTCGGCGTGTTTCCGGCGGCGATCTACTGGTATCTGCCGACGCGCAACGCGATCCTGGCGGCGGTCGTCAATCACTGCGTGCGCGACATTGATCCGCGGACCGATCCTGCCGACTGGAAAGCCTGGCTGCGCGAACTCTTCTATTGCTATCGGGTCGTCGTCCGTCGGCATCCGCACATCGCGCCGCTCATGAACTCGCAACTGCTGTCCAACGCGGGCGCCGACCTCGGCTTGATCGAGCGGATTCTCGCGGTTCTCGACCGCGCGGGGTTCGAAGGTGAGACCCTGCTGGCGGCCTATGACATCGTCATTACGACCACGGTTGGTTTCGTGACCATGGAGCACGCATCGCCGCCGGCCGAGAACAGCGAGGCCTGGGTCGAACATATGCGGGGTGTGATCGACGGGCTGGACGAGGCGGCCTATCCGACACTCGCCCGTCACAAGGCGGCGCTCGCCAACCGCCACTTCGTCCTGCGCTGGGAGAACGGCGTCACCGTGCCGCTCGAAGCGAGCTTCGAAGCCTATGTCTACACTGTGATCGAGGGACTGCGGCAACTGCTCACCCGGTAACCCGCGAGCCCAACCACAAGCCCGAAGGCATGAGGGCGGGCTGTCACGGTTTTGGCGTGGGAGGTCTGCGACCGCCGCCGCCGGCCGAGGCCGGCGGCGGCGCGAGGCGGTGGCTCTAGAACTTGTAGCGAAGTCCGAGGGTGTAGCTGCGCCCGAACACGTCGTAGAGCATCGGGTTGGTGGAGGTCGCGTAGACGAACAGGCCCGGGTCGAGCGGGGGATCTTGGTTCAACACGTTGTTGACGACGCCGTAGACGCTGACCCGATGGCCCGAAAGCTCAAGGTCGTAGGCCGCCGACATATTGAGCAGGAACTGCCCCTCCACCGAGTTGTCGTTCACGCCGTTGGCGGCATAGGTGTTGTTGTAGGTTCCGCCGCCGACATAGCGCCCCTGGAGGAAGCCGGTGAAGTCGCCGCCGCGGAAGGTGACCGAGCCGGTGGTGCGCCAGTGCGGGCTGGAGGCGAACTCGGTGCCGACGACGCCGGCCAGGTCCAGCTTGGTCACGCCGTCGTCGCTGCTCAGTTCATCCAGGTAGCTCGACAGCAAGGTGAACGACAGGTCGCCATAGGTCGCGACCGGCATCCGATAACTCAGTTCGAGATCGACACCGCGCGCGCGAACCTCGGACAGGTTGAGTTGCTGCGAGCGCACCGACACCAGGGCCCCCGCCGCGTCCCGAACCAGCAGTCCGCAGAGGAAAGTCTGGCCAGCATGGCAGCGATCGATCGTCTGCTGGTGGTTCAGCGTGCCTACGGCCCCCTCGATCTGGATGTCGTAGAAGTCGGCCGAGGCCCGCAGACCGGGGAGGATGCTGGGGGTGACGACGACGCCCACCGTCAGGGTGTCGGATTTCTCGGGTTGAAGATTGAGGTTACCCGAGGTGATCCGCTGGGTGAAGGCTTGCGCGTTGTTGCGGAACGGGTCGATCGCGGTGAAAAAGGCGGTGGTTTCCGGCGAGAATAGCTCATTGATGTTCGGGGCGCGGATGTCGCGCGACAGGGTGCCCCGGAACCGCAGGTCCGAAAGCGGCTCCCAAGAGGCGCCGAGCTTCCAGGTCGTGACCGACCCGCTGGTGCTGTAGTTGGTGTAGCGGATCGCCCCGTTGACGCTGAGCGCCTGGGCGAACGCCATATCCTTGGCGAGCGGTACGTCGACCTCGGCGAAGACATCGGTGACGTCGTACTCGCCGGAAAGGGCGGCGACATTGCCGACCGAGAACAGATTGGCCTGCTGCCGCGGATCGACCACGCGATCCGCCTTCTCGCTGCGGTGCTCGACGCCGAACGCGGCCGGCACGACGCCCGCCCAGGTCGAGAACAGGTCGCCCTGGACGGTGGCCGCGAAGACATACTGTTCGATGGTGGTCTTCGACCGCGGGTCGCCGGTGACGTATTCCTTGGCGGCCGCGCTCGGCGAGCCATCCCCGAACAGATTGACCGGCACGCAGCCGTTTCCGGGATTGGTCAAGGTGCTGCGGCAGACGATCTGACCCGTCGGCCCACGCACCGCGTCGGTGGCGAGGAGGAGATTGCCGGCCAAGGGATGGTCGTAGTTGACCGAGACGCTGGTCGTCTTGCCATACTGGGCGTAGCCCGACGCCTTCCACGAACCGCCAAGGTCCCAGTCCAACGCCGCCAGGGCGCGATAGGTCTGGTTGTCGACGCGGGTGTCGAAGACGCCGATGTCCCGGGCGTATTTGCCCATGGTGAAGGACGTCACGCCGTTCTGGGCCATCAGGTCGCGCACCCCCGTCGGAAGGTAGGCGTTGTCGGCCGAGATCGCGATGGCGCCATAGGGGAAGCCAAACGACGGACTGCCGGTCTTGGCCTCCGCGTAGGACAGGTCCGCCGATACCTTGATGGCGTCGGTGAGGTCAAACTCCGGCCGCGCGAACAGCGAAAGGCGCTCGAGCGGATAGGACAGCGGCTTGGTGGCGCTGGGGTTCACGGTGTCGCCGCCGATCATGTAGCTCGATCCGACCGAGGTTCCGTAGGTGATGTTGCGGTAACCGCCGTTCGGCAGGAACTCGATGCCGCGCAGGGGGCCCGAATTGATCAGGCCGTTGAAGGAGGCGCTGGACAGCCGCGCGTTCTCCGTGATCAGCCGCTGCGGCTGGCCGTTGGTCGGAGTGTAGAGGGGATTGGTGATCAGGGCCGCGTCCCTGTACCAGGGCCGGCGAGCCTGGGCGCTGACCCCCTGATTGTCGGCATACTCGCCGGCGATGGTGATGTGGCCGCGCCCCCCGGCGAACCCGCTGCCGGCGGCGAAGGCCCCGAGCAGCTGCTGATTGTCTTCGAACTTGCTCTCGCCGAACTGCACGTTGGCCTCGAAGCCGTTCACCCGCCGTAGGATCAGGTTGACCACGCCGGCGACGGCGTCCGAACCGTAGGCGGCCGACGCGCCGCCAGTGACGACTTCCGCGCGCTCGACCAGCATGGTCGGGAAGAGGTTCATGTCGACGTTGCCGGTCAGGTTGGACGAGACGACCCGCCGTCCGTCCAGCAACACGAGCGTGCGGTTCGGTCCGAGCCCGCGAAGGTCGGCGAGGTTGGCGCCCGTGCCCGTGAACTCCGTCGCGGCGGATGGCGTCGCCGAGGGCCGGAACGCCGGCATTTCATTGAGCGTGTCGGCGACGTTGATTGAGCCTCGCGCCTGCAGGGCGGCCGCGCCGACCACCGTCACCGGCGTCGGCGTGTCGAAGCCGCTCCGTGTGACGCGCGACCCGGTGACGACAAGCTCGTCGAGTTGGTTGGCCCCGGATTCCACGGGGGCCTGCGCCTGTGCGCTGGCGGCGATCATCGCCAAGGACAGGGCGCAACCGCCCAACAGAGTGATCTTACGGCCGGCGGCCAACTGCCGGTGCGCTTCATGGTGGTTCACGTGGAAATCCCCTCGGCTCCAGGCGCTGCTACGGCGTTCCGCCCAGGCCTCGGCTGTCAGGTTTCACACCCCTTGTCCGACGGACAATAAATTGTTCGGTGGAAAATTATGAGTCGCGACATTTGCCTAAAATGTGAGAAACATGGGCATATAGACCAGTTCTCTGATATAATAATTGTGCACCGGATAATCGAAATCGATCATCCGCCCTGTTCAAACAGCCCGTCGGAGCGCGGTGTCGGTAGGAAGGCGCACCGCTCACGCGCCATGGTCCCTAGTGAAGATGAGCCCCGCGATGACCCAGACAAGAGACCGCGCCGGCCTGGTCCAGACCGTCACGGGCCTGATCCGCCCCGAGGCCCTCGGACCGACGCTGATGCACGAGCATCTGCTGATCGACCTGAATGCGCCCGAAGTTCGCATCGCCACGGCCGGCGACGCCGAAGAGCCGATCCGCATGTGCGACTGCTTCAAGCTCAACTGGGGACAGAAGACCAACCCCGCTCTCTACCGCCTGCATGACCTGCCGATCCTGACGGACGAGTTGCTCGAGATGCGCGCCGCGGGCGGCGCCAGTCTCGTCGAGTTGACCGTTGGTGGGCTGCAGCCCAATCCCGAGGGGCTCGTAGCGCTCTCGGAAGCGAGCGGCGTCGCCATCGTCATGGGATGCGGGCACTACGTGAACCAATACCAGGATCCGGCCAACGCCGATCGAAGCGCCGACGATTTCGCGGCCGAGATGATCGAGCACCTCACCGTCGGCGCCTGGGGCACGACGGTGAAGGCCGGCATCATCGGCGAGATCGGCTGCCAGTCGCCTTGGACCGACCAGGAGAAGCGAGTGATGCAGGGCGCGCTCGTCGCCCAGCAGGAGACCGGCGCCGCCCTCAACGTCCACCCCGGTCGCCACGTTGAGCAGCCGTTCGAAGTGGCGGCCTTCATCCGCGCCGCCGGGGCCCCGATCGACCGGCTGATCATCAGCCATATCGACCGCACGCTTTTCGAGATCGACGACCTCCTCCGTCTGGCTGACACCGGCTGCGTGATCGAACTCGACCTGTTCGGGTGGGAGACGACGAACTACTGGCCCAATCCCGATATCGACATGCCGAACGACGGCGCGCGTCTAAAGCTCATCCGCGCCCTGGTCGACCACGGCCACCTCGAGCGCCTGCTGATCAGCCACGATATCTGCACGCGCACGCGCCTGTCGCACTATGGCGGCCACGGCTATCAGCACATCTTCGCCAACGTCCTGCCCCTGATGGCGCGCCGGGGATTCACCGCCGATCAGATCGACCAGATCATCGTACGAAATCCCGCCCGCCTGCTCGCCCTCGCCTGACGGTGATCACGGCGCGCTTGAGACCGTCCCTGAAGACGCTCCACCGCAAGGAACAGCCGCACCGGTTAGGCCCAGCCGGGTTGCCGCACCTATCTAGAATCTCTATCGGGAGGCTGGCTGCGAGTGATCTAAAGCCTGCCCCGCCCTAGATTCAGCAGCGTGGCGGCTGCGCCACCAGCGGACGTCGACCTCCAGCCGGAAAGCGGACGTTCGCGCGGCCTCGGATATTCGCCAAGAGCCTGATTGAGGCGTCAATTAGCGAGCTGATCGCGCAGGGCCGGGACCAGCAGAGCGCACAGCGCCGCCGCGCGAGGGTGCTCCTCATGCAGCTTGGTGCGATGGAACAGCATGAGCTTGCGCTTGATCTGCGGCTGCACGAGGGGCACCAGCCGCACCCGATCCATGTCGAGGCCGCGGGTGTAGAGCCTAGGCAGGACGCCGACCGCCAGGCCGCTGCCGGCCAGGCCCAGCAATGAACTGACCTGATCGACCTTGTAGCGCGTCGAGAGGGTCAGATTGTTCTGGCGCATCGCCGCCGCGCTGAGCTCCCCGATGCTGCCGCCGACGAAGTGAACGATCTCGCTGCCCTCCAACGCGCTCCAGGGAAGCGTGGTCGAGGCCGACAGCGGGTGGTCCTTGGGCGCCACCAGCAACATTTCATCCTCGGCGATGAGGGTAGCCTCGAGCCCATCCTCGGCACGTCCAAGCACCCCGACAACAATGTCGAGCGCGCCGGTGCGCAGGCTTCCAAACAAGGTGTCGTTCTTGCCGTCGCTGAGGTGGAAACTCACATCGTCGCAGCGGCCGCTCAACCGCGCCACCACCGCGGCCGCGGCGGGCACCACGGACGGGATCGCGCCGATCCGGATCACGGCCTTGCCGCGCGCGGCCACGTCGCTCATGTCGACGAAGGCGTTGTCGGCGGTCTTGAGCAGGCGCAGGGCGTGGGGCAGGAAGGCGGCCCCCGCCTCGGTCAGGGAGACATGGTGCGTGCTGCGATCGAACAGCCGCACGCCCAGATGCTCCTCGATCTGGCGGATGCCGGCGCTCAGAGCGGGCTGCGACACGATCATCCGCTCTGCCGCCCGGCTGAAGTTGCCGGTGTCGGCCAAGGCGCTGAAGAAGCGCAACTGGCGCAACGATATGGCCTGGGTTCGAGCCGCTGGGCGAGGCGCGGGCGCGGTCAGGATCTCTGGCATGGCGGCCTTCGGGGCATGGAGGCGGGCCCGCACATGGTTATAAGCAGACCCTATAAGCAGATAACTACAAAGAGTTTCCAATTCTAAGGGGGCGTCATAACCTCGTAACAATCGCGCACCGATGGAATAGTTGAAATAAGCAGCAGAATTGCCACAGAACGTGCGAAACAAGCGCGGACTTTGAGCAAATCCACTTGCTGGGGTAGGCAACCACAAGAAGAAACGCCTGGGGAGGCTGTCGGCGGGCGCGCCAACCAATACGGGGGTTCTTCATGTCTGCCATCGGCTATCGGCCCGAACGCGCCGCGACCGCTCGCGCTCTTCACACCAAGGCGTCGCTGCTGGGGATCGCCTCCATCGCCGTACTTGTCGCGCTGTCGTGCGGAACCGCCGCCCAGGCCCAGGCCGAGGACGGCGCCGAGGTCGAGGCGGTCGTGGTCACCGGATCGCGCATCAAGAGCCCGGACGCCACCAGCGTCAGCCCGATCAGCACCGTCACCAGCAAGCAGATCGCCCAGCGCGGCGTCGTGCGCGTCGAGGACCTGATCAACACCCTGCCCCAGGCCTTCGCCGACCAGGGTAGCGGCAATCGCGGCGGCACGGTGGGCGCCAGCGGCACCGCCACCATCAACCTGCGCAACCTGGGCAACCAGCGCACCCTGGTCCTGATCGACGGCAAGCGCCTGATGCAGGGCGACCCCGCCCGCTCGGCGGCCCAGGCGGCCGACATCAACAACATCCCCGCCGCCCTGATCCAGCAGATCGACGTGGTGACCGGCGGCGCCTCGGCCGTCTACGGTTCGGACGCCCTGGCCGGGGTCGTCAACTTCATGCTCAAGCGCGACTTCGAGGGCGTGCAACTGGATGTGCAGGGCGGCCTGTACATGCACAACAACCACAGCTCGATCGTCTCGGCGGCCATCGCGGCGGGTCAGACCCCGGCGGTCGGCCGCGAACTCGACGGCGGCCAGCAGAGCTACTCGATCACCGCCGGCAAGAACTTCGCCGACGGTCGCGGCAACATCACCGCCTTCGCCAGCTACAAGGAAATCGCCGGCGTCGGCACCAAGGATCGCGACTTCTCGACCTGCAACCTGTCGGCCACCGCGACCGGCTACGCCTGCTCGCTGTCCAGCGCAACCTATCCGGTCCAGTTCCAGCTGACCAACCCAACCACCGGCGCGACGCGCGGCAGCTACGCCCTGGACAGCACGACCGGCAACACCCTGCGCCCCTATCGCACCTCGGACGGCTTCAACAACGGCAACACCTACGACCTGCAATCGCCGGACAAGCGCTACAACCTCGACCTGTTCGGCCACTACGAGCTGTCGAGCAAGGCCGACGTCTACGGCGAGTTCATGTTCATGCGCGACGAGGCCGACATCAAGCTGTCGCCCACCGCCGTGTTCACGGTCGCCGAGAAGATCAACTGCAACAACCCGCTGATGTCGGCCCAGGAAAAGAACCTGATCTGCACGTCGGTCGGCCTGACCGACGCCCAGAGCGCCAACGTCATCGTCTCGCAGCGCAACGCCCTGGGCGGCTCGCGTCACGACTACACCAACCACACCTCGTACCGCGGCGTGGCCGGCGTCCGCGGCGACCTGACCTCGAACTGGCGCTATGACGTCTACGCCCAGTACGGCCGCACCGATTACACCTCGCGCCTGACCGGCGACTATTCGCTGGCCAAGTTCGCCAAGGCCCTGCGCGCGGTGACCAACGGCAGCGGCCAGGTGGTCTGCGAGTCCGTGGTCAACGGGACCGACCCCTCCTGCGTGCCGATCAACCTGTTCCAGATCGGGGCGATCTCCCCGGCGGCGCTGAACTACGTGCAGAACGTCGTCTACCGGAAGGGCTACACCGAGGAGAAGATCCTCAGCGGCGCGCTGACCGGCAGCCTGCCCATCACCAGCCCGCTGGCCAACTATCCGATCGGCGTGGCCATCGGCGCGGAATATCGCGACGAGAAGATCAGCTTCCAACCCGACAGCGCCTACAGCAGCCGCGACGTGGCCGGCAATTCAGGCGGCGAATACCCGATCAACGGCTCGTTCAACGTCAAGGAAGTCTACGGCGAAGTCCGCGTGCCGCTGGTCGAGAACAAGCCGTTCTTCAAGAGCCTGTCGGTCGAAGGCGGCGTGCGCTACTCCGACTACAGCACCGCGGGCGACACCTGGGCCTACAAGGCCGGCGGCGAGTGGTCGCCGATCAGCGACATCCGCTTGCGCGGCAGCTTCCAGCGCGCCGTGCGGGCCCCCAACCTGGTCGAACTGTTCGGCCCGCAACGCATCGTGACAGCGGCGATCACCGATCCTTGCGAAGGCGCGACGCCCAAGGCCACCGCCGCCCAGTGCGCCCTGTCGGGCGTGACGGCCACGCAGTACGGCTCGATCGCCCCGGCGGCGGGCCAGCAGTCGGGCGCCATGGTCGGCGGCAATCCGGATCTGGATCCCGAAACCTCGAACACCAAGTCGTTCGGCATTCAGCTGATGCCGCGCTTCGTGCAGGGCCTGAGCCTGTCGGTCGACTATTTCGATATCGATGTGAAGAAGCTGATCACCACGGTGCCGGCCAGCATCGAGCTGAACCAATGCATCAACGCCGGCATCGCCTGCGACCTGATCAAGCGCAACCCCGCGACCGGCTCGCTGGTGACCAGCGGCTATGTCGTCACGACCAGCGTCAACGCCGGCTACCTGAAGACCAAGGGCCTGGATTTCTCGGCCAGCTATACGCATGGCCTGCCCGAACTGTTCGGCAAGGACATGGGCCGGCTGGGCCTGAATTTCGCGGGCACCAGGACCAACAAATACGAGGTCCAGATCCTGCCGGGCCTGGCGCCCTACCGCTGCGACGGCCGCTTCGGCGTCACCTGCGGTCAGCCGATCCCGCAATGGCGCCACCGCCTGGTCGCCGACTGGACCTCGCGCGGCGGCGTCAACCTGGCGACCACCTGGCGCTATATCGGCGGGACGAAGAACGACAAGTCGAGCTCGTCCATCTATCTCGCCGGGACCTACCAGCCCTACGACCTCAAGATGCCCAGCGTCAGCTACATCGACTTCGCCGCCTCCATGGACGTGGCCGAAAAGGTCACGGTCCGGGTCGGCGTCAACAACGCCTTCGACAAGGACCCGCCGCTGACCGCCAGCACGGGCGGCCAGACCTCGAACGGGGCCTTCTTCTCGGGGATGTACGACTCGCTGGGCCGCTACATGTTCGTCGGCGCCACCGCCCGCTTCTGATCGAGACACGGGAGGGGCGGCTACCCTCCCGTACAGGCCAAGGACGTTTTTTCATGCTGCTTCGCACCAAAGCCCTTCATTGGCGCCCTGCGGCCCTTGGCCTGTCGGCGCTGCTCGCGGGTTGCATGCTCGCGGGCAGCGCGTTCGCCCAAACCGCTCCGGCCGCCACGCCGCCGCCCAGGGTCAACATCTTCTTCGACAACGACTTCCTGGGGCCCGGCCAGAGTAACATCCAGTCGCTGATCCCGCTGCTGCGCGATGACCGGGTCAGGCTGCTGGGCGTCGGCGTCGTCACCGGCGACGCCTGGATGACCGAGGAGACCGCCCACGCCCTGCGGTTCCTCGAAATCGCCAAGCGTCCCGAGATTCCGATCCATCCCGGCGCCCGCATGCCGCTGATGCGCACCCAGGCCGAGATGGCCAACTGGGAAGCGCGTTATGGCAAGGTGCCGTTCAAGGGCGCCTGGAGCACGCCGCGACCGGGCCGCACCTACCATCCGCAGGATCCCGAACTGATCCCGCCGATGCCGGAGGGCGCGCCGACGATCAAGGCGTCCGGCGAAGACGCCGTCCACGCCCTGATCCGCAACGTCCGCGCCCATCCCGGCGAGGTCACCATCGTCAGCGCCGGCCCCCTGACCAACATCGCTTTGGCCCTGCGCATCGCACCGGACATCGCCGGCCTGGCCAAGGAAATCGTCATCGAGCCGGGCAAGCTCGACACCGCCGTGGCGCGGGTGACCGGCAACACCGACTACGCCACCGACTTCAACTTCCTGTTCGATCCCGAGGCCGCGCACATCGTGCTGACCGCGCCGTGGAAGCGCGTCACGGTGATGGGCAATGTCACCGCCGCCGCCAAGGCGACCCAGCCGCTGGTCGATCGGATCGGCGCGGCCGGCACGCCCGTGGCGACCTACCTCAAGACCTATGCCCGCATTGGCCAGCCGCTGTGGGACGAGATCACGGTCGCCGTCGCCATCGACCGCTCGTTGGTCACCGACGAACTGGTGGCCCGGATGGACGTCGATACGCTGCCTGGCCCGTCCTACGGCCAGCCTGTCGTCTGGAGCGCCGCGATGGCGCCGAACAGCGGCGAGCGCGAGGTGCATATCGTGCGGGCCATCGACGTCGATCGCTTCGTCGAGACCTTCGTGGCGCAGGCCTCCAGATGAGCCGCTTCACCGCCCTCCTCGACCGCCGCTTCGCCCTGAGCGCCCGCGAGACCACGGTCAGCCGCGAGATGATGGCCGGGCTGACCAGCTTCCTGGCGGCCGCCTATCTGATCGTCGTGATCCCTTCGCTGCTGTCGACCGGCGGCATGGACCGGGGCGCGGCGACCACCGCGGCGATCCTGGTCATGGCGCTGGGCAGCATCGCCATGGGCGTCTACGCCAACCTCCCGTTCATCGTCGGCCCCGGCATCGGCGGCTCGGTGATCCTGGGCGTGACCCTGGCCCACACCGAGCACGTGCCCTTCGCCACGGGGCTGGCCATCGCCATGACGTCGGGCCTGCTGTTCCTGGTCCTGACCCTGACCGGCGCGCGCGAGCTGGTGGTGCGGATGATCCCGTCGCAGATCAAGCTGGGACTCGGCGCCTCGATCGGCCTGTTCATCGCCATGCTGGGATGCCGCGACGCCGGCATGGTGGCGTTGAACATCAGGTCCAACGCCCTGACCCTGGGCGACTTCTCCCAGCCTGGCCCGATCGTCGCCCTGATCGGCCTGGCGGTGGCCGTGGCCATGCAGGCGCGGAAGATCCCCGGCGCGGTCCTGGCGGGCATCGCCGTAGCCGCCTTGGCCGGCGTCCCGCTGGGCCTGACCCACCTGCCCCAGAGCGGCGTGTCCCTGCCGCACGCCCTGACGCCGGTCGCGCTGAAGGTCGACTTCATGGACGCGTTCACCCTGGCCGCCCTGCCCTATGTGTTCGCCTTCTTCGCCGGCGAATTCTTCTCGACCCTGGGCACCACCCTGGCCATCGGCGCCAAGGCCGGGCTGACCGACGCCGAGGGCAACCTGCCCGGCATCGAAAAACCGTTCCTGGTCGACTCCCTGGCCGCCGCCCTGGGCCCGCTGATCGGCATCCCGGCCGGGACCGCCCTGGTGGAGTCCGCGGCGGGGGTCGAGGCGGGCGGCCGCACGGGCCTGACCCCGGTCACGGCGGCGATCCTGTTTTTGCTCACCCTGTGTCTGCTGCCGCTGGCCATGGCGATCCCTAAGCAGGCCACCGCGCCGGCCCTCATCCTGATCGGCATCTCGATGCTGGGCACGATCCGCCATCTGCGCAGCGAGGCCGTCACCGACATCCTGCCCGCCATGGCCATGGTGCTGCTGACCCTGATCTCCAACAGCTTCGGCGCCGGCATCGCCGGGGGCCTGTTGGTCCACGTCATCGTGCAGGTCCTGGCCGGCAAGGCGCGCGAGATCCCGATCGGCCTGCTGATCCTGTCCATCCCGCTTGGCTACTACTTCTACACCGCCGCCACGCACTGAGTTCCTGTTTTCAAGACATCATGATCACCGACCCCAACCAGAGCATCGGCAACGTTCCCGCGTCCGCGCTCGGCCGCCAAGTCGACGCGGCGCGGCGCCGGTTTTTCCACGCCTTGCCGAAGGTGGAACTGCATTGCCACCTGCTTGGCGCCGTGCGTCGCGAGACCTTCACGGACCTGGTCCGCAAGCGCGGCGCGCCGATCACCGAGACCGAGATCGCCGCCTTCTACGCGCGCGGCGAAAAGCCGGTCGGCGTGCTGCGCGTGCTGCGGGCGCTGGAGCGGCACCTGCTGCTGGAGCCCGCCGACTTTCGCCGGATCACCTACGAATACCTGCAGGACGCGGCGGCCGAGACCGTGCGCCACGCCGAGTTCTTCTGGAATCCGACCGCCACGATCCGCGACACGGGCCTGGCCTATGGCGAAGTGCAGGCCGGCATCCTGGCGGGCCTGCGCGAGGCCCAGGCCGACTTCGGGATCAGCGCCCTGCTGATCCCCAGCATCGACCGTGAGGCCGAACCCGCCCGCGCCGTCGAGATGGTCGAAATGATGCTGGCCCACCGCGATCCCGCCGTGGCGGGCGTCGGCATCGACTATCGCGAGAACGACCGGCCGCCGGAGTTGTTTCTGGAAGCCTACGCCCTGGCGCGCCGCCACGGCCTGAAGACCACGGCCCACGCCGGCGAGTTCGGCATGCCCTGGACCAATGTCGAAACGGCGGTCGACCGCCTGAAGGTCGATCGCATCGACCACGGCTACACCATCATCGACAATCCGGAACTGGCGCGGCGGTATGCCGAGCGCGGCGTCGTCTTCACCGTGGTGCCGACCAACTCCTACTATCTGCGCACGCTGGAACCCGAACGCTGGGCGATCGATCATCCGATCCGCGCCATGTCGGCGTTGGGTCTGAAGCTCCACCCCAACACCGACGACCCCACCCTGCACAATGTCAGTCCCGCCGGCGCCTGGGAGCTGATGTACAGCCATCTCGGTTACGGCCTGGGCGACCTGCGGACGATGATGCTCAACGGCGTCGACGGCTGTTGGGCCGACGAGGATCAGCGCGCCCAATGGCGATCCGCCTGGCCAATGGAGTTCGACCAGCACGCGCTCGCGGTGGGCTGGCCGCCCTCCGACGCCGCCCTGTGAAGCTGGCATCCGGTCTGACGGCCGACGTCGTCCGCCTCAGTCGCGCGGCCGCCGTCGACATCCCGCCGGCGACGCTGGAGATGGCCAAGCTGTGCGTGCTCGACTGGTTCGGCCTGGCCCTCGCCGGATCGCGCGAGCCGCTCTCGGCGCTGCTAAGGAACTCCGCGCTGTCCGAGGGCGCCCGGCCCACGGCGAGCGTCGTGGGCCACGGCCGCGCCTTCAGCCCGCGGCAGGCAGCCCTGATCAACGGCGCGGCGGGCCACGCGCTTGACTATGACGACGTCAACCTGGCCATGCGCGTGCACCCGACCACGGTGATCCTGCCCGGGCTGCTGGCCCTGGCCGAGGCGCACCGGCTGCCGGGCCGCGCGGTGCTGGAAGCCTTCGTCGCCGGCTACGAGGCAACCGGCCTGATCGGGACCGCGCTCAGCGCCAGCCACTATGCGCGCGGCTTTCACGCCACCGGCACGATCGGCGTCTTCGGCGCCGCCGCGGCCTGCGCCCATCTGCTCGGGCTCGATGAGGCGCGAACCGCGATCGCCTATGGCCTTGCCGGCTCCCAGGCGGCGGGGCTCAAGGCGCAGTTCGGGACCATGGCCAAATCGCTGCATGCGGGTCGCGCGGCCGAGGCCGGCCTGACGTCGGCGCTGTGGGCGCGGGACGGCATGACCGCCCGCCCCGACATCCTGGAACATCCACGAGGTTTCGCGGCGACCCAGACCGACGGCCCACCCGCTGGACCCGTGCGTTGGACCGGTTACGAACTGGACCGCAATCTCTTCAAGTTTCACGCGGCCTGCTTTGGCGCGCACGGCACGCTCGAAGCGATCGGCGTCTTGCGCCGCCAGGGCGTGCGCCCCGAGCAGGTCCGCGCAATACGGCTGAAGGTCAACGCCGGCGCCGACGCCATGTGCAACATCGCCGCGCCGCGCACCGGGCTGGAAGCCAAGTTCAGCCTACGCTTCAACGCCGCCTTGGCGCTGCACGGCGTCGATACCGCCGACAGCGGCGTCTATGCCGACCCGGTCGTCCTGCGTCCCGACTTGCAAGCCACGCGCGCCTTAACCACGGTCGAACTGGCGCCGCCAGGCTGGCCCGAGGACATCACCGAGGTGGCGATCACGACACTGGATGGCCGCACCTACCTCCAGAGACACGACGTCAGCCTGCCGCTGGACGACCTCGCGCGGCGCCACGACCGCCTGCACGCCAAGTTTTTCGCCCTGGCCGCCCCCATTGTCGGTCACGATCAGGCCAAGGCCTTGGCAGCCTCGATCCGTCGCCTGGAACAGGGCGCGGATCCATTCGAACTTTTGAAGTTGGCGGCGCCGCCGACAATGCCCACACCCCTGACCCGCCACGGGGACGACTAGGCGCCTCCATCCTGTTCGGTCCGCGAAGTAGAGCGAGGGTTTTCCGCTTCGCGCCACAGGTGGACCTTGGCTGGTCGTCAAGACGACCCGGCCCACGGGCTTGCGGCGAAGAAGGTCGGCCACCCGAAACTGGCCCATGGGGTCCTCGGGGCCTGGTCGGCGGTGACGATCCTTCCCCCCGTGGGGGAGGTGTCGGCGAAGCCGACGGAGGGGGGAGTGCTTGGGCGCTGGTCGCACAGGTTCAACCGTCCGACAACTCCCCCCACCGATCGCCATGCGATCGCCTCCCCGACAGGGGGAGGCGCGAGTTCTATCGCTCGCCCTCGAACATGTAGTCGCGGGTGATCGGCAGGGCCCCGACCTTCCGGGCGACCTGGATCTGGAACACCATGTGGCCGCCATAGCGGAAGCCCAGTTCGGCCCCGCACAGGTAGAATTCCCACATCCGCCGGAACCGCTCGTCGAACATGACCGGGATGTCGGGATCGGCCAGGAACCGCATCCGCCAGTGCTTGCAGGTCTCGGCGTAGTGCAGGCGCAGGATCTCGATGTCGGTGATCCACAGACCCGCCGCCTCGACCGCCTTGACGATCTCCGACAGGCCCGGGATGTAGCCGCCGGGGAAGATGTACTTGGCCGTGAAGGCGTTGGTCGCGCCCGGCCCGCTCATGCGGCCGATCGCGTGGATCACCGCGCTGCCGTCGTCGGCCAGCAGCCGCTTGACCGTCTCGAAATAGGTCTGGAAGTTCGGGGCGCCGACGTGTTCCAGCATGCCGACCGAGACGATGCGGTCGAAGGTCTCGTCCAGGTCGCGATAGTCGGTCAGCCGGAACTCGATCTGGTCGGACAGGCCGGCCTTCTCGGCGCGCTCCCGCGCCAGGGCCAGCTGTTCGGTCGACAGGGTGACCCCGGTCATCCGGGCCCCGTGGTCGGCCGCCAGGGTCAGGGACAGGCCGCCCCAGCCCGAGCCGATGTCCAGCACCTTCATGCCGGGGGTGATGTTCAGCTTGGCGCCGATATGGGCCTTCTTGGCGGCCTGGGCCTCCTCCAGGGTCATGTCCGGCCGGGCGAAATAGGCGCAGCTGTACTGCATGTCCGCGTCGAGGAAGCGTTTGTAGAGCGCGTTGCCCACGTCGTAGTGGTGGGCGACGTTGCGGCGCGAGGCGATGCGGTCGTTGACCGACTGCACCGTGCGCTTGAGCGCCTTCCGGGCGCGGGTCAGGGGCGTGCCGCGCTTGGGCGTGCGCCCGCCGCTCTTGCCGACGATCTCCAGCAGGTCCCACAGGGTCCCCTGCTCGATCTTCAGGTCGCCTTCCATATAGGCCTCGCCCAGGCCGAGGCTGGGATTGGCCACCAGGCGGCGCAGGCCGCGGCCGTTGACCCGCATGGTCACGGGCGGGCCCGAGCCGTCGCCGGCCTTCTTCACCGAGCCGTTGGGAAGGTGGACGGTCAGGTCGCCGACCTTGACCATCTTGTTCAGCAGCGCTTCGATCATGGCGGCGACCCTAGCGCGAGCGCCGCCGGAGAAAAGGCGGAAATTTTCGTCCGCCTCCCCTTGCAAAATGACGTCCGCGAACCAGACGGCGCTCGCCGTCACGACGAGGCGGGTCCGTTCGACGCCGGCGCTAGGCGGCGGCGGTCTGCGTGCGATAATCCGTTCGTCACCACGCAAGCCCCTCGGAAAGTCGCACAATGGCCCAGCCCGACCTGGCCGATCTCGACGCCTTCACCGCCGTGGCCCGGGCCAGGAGCTTCCGGGGGGCGGCGGCCCAGCGCGGGGTCTCGGCCTCGTCGCTGTCCGAAGCCCTGCGCCGGCTGGAGGCCGCCCTGGGCGTGCGCCTGCTCAACCGCACCACCCGCAGCGTCACCCCCACCGAGGCCGGCGAACGGCTGCTGGCCCGCCTGACCCCGGCCCTCGCCGACGTGACCCTGGCCCTGGACGAGGTCAACGCCTTCCGCGACAGCCCGATCGGCGTCCTGAAGCTGAACGTGCCGATCGCCGTGGCCCGCATCGTCTTCCCCGACCTGATCCCGCGCTTCCTGGCCGCCCATCCCGGCGTCCGGCTGGAGATCACCGCCGAGGACAGCTTCGTCGATGTACTGGCCGCTGGCTTCGACGCCGGGGTGCGCTATGACGAGCGGCTGGAGAAGGACATGATCGCCGTGCCCCTGGCCGGGCCGCAGCGCTTCGTGGTGGTGGCCTCGCCCGACTACTTCGCCAGGCGCGGCCGGCCGACCCATCCGCGCGAGGTGCTGGGCCATCCCTGCATCCGCCACCGTTTCGCCAGCGGCGCCAGCTACGCCTGGGAGTTCGAGAAGGACGGCGAGGTGATCCGCGTCCAGCCCGACGGCCCGCTGATCACCTCCAGCGGCGACCTGGAGCTGGCCGCGGCCGAGGCGGGCGTAGGCCTGCTGGCCACGTTCGAGGGCTTCTGCGCCGACCGCATCGCGGCGGGCAAGTTGGAGACCGTACTCGACGACTGGCTGCCGCCGTTCAGCGGGCCGTATCTGTACTATCCCAGCCGCCGCCACATGCCCGCGCCGCTGCGGGCGTTCGTGGACTTCGTGAAGACGGAGAAGCGATAGGAGGCGTCCCTGCGCTCCGTGCAGAACCCGTCCACTTCGGGTGAAATCTTCCCCCAACCGGCCGCGCTAAGCGTCGCATTAGAAAGCCTGTTCTTGCTTATGCGCCTTGCGGGGCGTAACGGGTCCGCTCCCGCCGCCGATGGCGGGCTCAAGAGACGAATTGGAGGCTGCGATGGGTTACCGGGTCGCCGTGGTCGGCGCCACGGGCAATGTGGGCCGTGAAATGTTCAACATCCTCGAGGAACTGAAATTCCCCGTGGACAAGATGCATGCCATCGCCTCGCGTAAATCCATCGGCGTGGAAGTCTCGTTCGGCAGCCAGATCCTGCACTGCGAGGACCTGGAAACCTTCGACTTCTCCAAGGTCGACGTCGTGCTGATGAGCGCCGGCGGCGCCATCTCCAAGGCCTGGGGCGAGAAGATCGGCGCGGCCGGTCCGATCGTCATCGACAATTCCAGCCACTTCCGGATGGACCCGGACGTGCCGCTGGTGGTGCCGGAAGTGAACCCTGATGCGGTCGACAAGCTGCCCAAGAATATCATCGCCAACCCCAACTGCTCCACGGCCCAGTTGGTGGTGGTGCTCAAGCCCCTGCACGACGAGGCCAGGATCAAGCGGGTGGTCGTCTCGACCTACCAGTCGGTCTCGGGCGCGGGCAAGGAAGGCATGGACGAGCTGTGGGAGCAGACCAAGGGCGTGTTCGTCCTGGGCGCCCCGGCCCCCAAGAAGTTCACCAAGCAGATCGCCTTCAACGTCATCCCCCACATCGACGTCTTCATGGAAGACGGCTTCACCAAGGAAGAGTGGAAGATGATGATGGAGACCAAGAAGATCCTGGACCCCGCCATCAAGCTGACCGCCACCTGCGTGCGGGTGCCGGTCATGGTCGGCCACGCCGAGTCGGTGAACATCGAGTTCGAGACCCCGCTGGACGAGGACGACGTCCGCGAGATCCTGCGCGACGCCGACGGCGTACAGGTGGTCGATAAGCGCGAGGACGGCGGCTACATGACGCCCAAGGAATCGGCCGGCGAATTCCCGGTCTATGTCTCGCGCATCCGCACCGATCCCACCGTCGAGAACGGCATCGCGCTCTGGTGTGTGGCCGACAACCTGCGCAAGGGCGCGGCGCTGAACGCCGTGCAGATCGCGCAGCTGCTGCATGAGAAGGGTCTCATCAGGCAGAAACTCCCGGCCTAAGCCGCCCTCCGCGACAAGCGGGTGGACGATTTCAGGGGCTCCCGGGACTTAAGGTCCCGGGAGCCTTTTTCATTTTCAGCGTGAGATTCGAGGGGAACGACGCGATGTCGGCCGACCTGACCAAGACCCCGGACGAAGCCCGGACGGCATTGATCGCCGGGGTGGGCTGCTACCTGCTGTGGGGCGTCCTGCCGCTCTATTTCCACCTGCTGTCCCTGCTGGGGGTCGGCGCCTGGGAGATGGTCGCCCACCGCACCCTCTGGGCCGCCCCGTGGGCCTTCCTCGCCGTGCTGATGGCCCGCCAGGGCGGGCAGGTGGCGGCGGTGCTGCGCCAGCCCCGCACCCTGGGGATCCTGGCCCTGAGCACGGCGGCGATCTTCATCAACTGGTCGATCTACGTGTTCGCGGTCACCGCCGGCCACGTGATCGAGGCCAGCCTGGGCTATTACATCAACCCGCTGATGAACATGGCGGCCGGCGCCCTGCTGTTCCGCGAGCGGATCAGCCGGGAGGGGGCGATCGCCATCGGCCTGGCGGTGATCGGCGTGGCGATCCAGACGGCCGCGCTGGGCCACCTGCCGATCATCTCGCTGGGGGTGGCGCTGAGCTTCTGCCTCTACGCCATCCTGCGCAAGCAGGTGAGGGCCGACGCCCAGACCGGCCTGTTCATCGAATGCGTCTACCTGGCCGCGCCGGGCCTGGTCTATGTGCTGCACCTGCAGGCGACCGGCGCCGGCCACTTCGCCACCGGCGCCGGGGTCACCACCCTGCTGCTGCTGGCCGGACCGGCCACGGTGGTGCCCCTGGCCCTGTTCGCCTGGTCGGCCCGCCGCATGCCGCTCAGCGCCATGGGCTTCCTGCAGTTCATCGCCCCGACCCTGCAGTTCCTGATCGGCGTGGCGCTGGGCGAGGCCTTCACCCCGATGCGGGCCCTGTCGTTCGTGTTCATCTGGCTGGGCGTGGCGGTGTTCGCCTACGGGGCGTGGAAGCGGACGCGGGGGGTCGCGGCGGCCTGATCAAGACGCGGCGCCCGGCCTGTCCGGGGGGTGACGACATCGCCGAACGCGCTAGGCTGCCGCGTCACCAAGGACGCCGCATGCCGACACGCCGCTCCCTGCTCGCCGCCGCCGGCGCCCTGGCCATGACCGGCGCGGCGCGCGACCCGTTCGACGACCTGCTGACCGGCGGAGGCGACCCGCAGGCCGCCGTCCCCGCCCTGGCCGGCGTCGCCTTTCGCCATCCGGCCCGACCGGCGGTCCTGACCGTGGCCCGCGGCCTGGCCGACGTCGCCACCAGCCGGGCCATGACCCCGGACTCCCCGGCTCGCATCGCCTCGATCTCCAAGCTGGTCGTCGCCCTGGGCTTCATGACCCTGGTCGAGGTCGGCAAGGTGGGGCTCGACGACGACGCGTCCGACATCCTCGGCTGGTCCCTGCGCCACCCGCGCTTTCCCCAGGCGGCGATCACCCCGCGCCGGCTGATGTCGCACACCAGCGGCCTGCGCAACGGTCCCAGCTATCCGGTCGCCTTTGGTCGCCCGCTGAGCGCGGCCCTGACGCCCGGCGGCGCGCAATGGGACGACGGCGCCTGGTTCGGCCCCGCCAACGAGCCGCCCGGCGACTGGTTCGCCTATGCCGACGTCAACTACGCCGTGGTCGCCCAGTTGATCGAGCGCCTGTCGGGCCAGCGCTTCGACCGGTTCATGGCCGCGCGGGTGCTGGAACCGCTGGGCCTGAAGGGCGGCTTCAACTGGAGCGGCGTCCCGCAAGAGGTCCGCGACCGCCGCGCCGTGCTCTATCGCAAGGCCCCGTCGGACGACGGCCCCTGGGACGCGACGGGGCCCTGGATCGCCCAGCTGGACCAGACCCTGCCGCCCGCGCCCCAGGCCGCCGTCCGCGTCGCGCCCGAGGCGGCGGGGCGGTCGCTGGACACTTACGTCCCCGGCGAGAACGGCTTCGTCTTCGCGCCCCAGGGCGGCCTGCGGGCCTCGATCAACGACCTGAACGCGATCGGTCGCATGCTGGCCGGCTACAGCCAGCCGATCCTCAAGGCCGCGACACTCCAGGCCATGACCACGCCGACCTGGCGGTTCGATCCGGCGCGGCCGAACGGCGAAGGTTATGGCGGCCTGATCCGCGCCTACGGCCTGGGCGTCCAGACCCTGACCGGGACCCCAGGCCATGACGATCCGTTCGATTATTGCGAGGGCTGGATCGGCCACGCCGGCGACGCCTACGGCCTGACGTCCGGCCTTTGGGTCGCCCCCAGCACGCGCCATGGCCTGGCCTATCTGCTGACCGGCCAGGCCGCGCCGCTGGCGCGCAACAAGGGTCGCTCGAAGCTGACCCGCCAGGAAGAGGCCGTGGCGACCTGGCTGGCGCGAGCCTGACAGCAGTCGTCGGGCCGGTCATGGCGCGGCTCGTCGGCCTGGGCCATGCTCGCCCCATGGCCAGCCCACAACATCCTCCCTGCGACGAAGGCGTCATCCGCGCCGCGCGCCCGGACGTTTCGACGCCGCGCAAGCGCCTGGCGCTGGCCGCCACGGTGCTGGGCTCGAGCCTGGCCTTCATCGACGGCTCGGTGGTCAATGTCGCCCTGCCGGCCATGCGCGCTGCGCTGAAGGCCGGCGCGGCCCAGGTGCAGTGGATCGTCAACGCCTACCTGCTGCTGCTGGGCGCCCTGGTGCTGATCGGCGGCTCGGCCGGCGACCGCTATGGGCGGCGCAGGACGTTCGTGCTCGGCGTGGCGCTGTTCGCGGCCGCCTCCCTGGGCTGCGCCCTGGCCCCGGACGCCGGCTGGCTGATCACCGCCCGCGCCCTCCAGGGGATCGCCGCGGCCCTGCTGGTCCCCGCCAGCCTGGCCATCCTGGGCTCGACCTTCGACGACAAGGAGCGCGGCGCGGCGATCGGCGCCTGGGCTGGGTTCGGGGCGGTGACCACGGCCGTCGGCCCGGTGCTGGGCGGCTGGCTGGTCGACCACGTCTCGTGGCGGGCCATCTTCCTGATCAACCTGCCCCTGGCCGCCGCCACGGTCTGGCTGGCCCTGGCGGCCGTGCGCGAGAGCCGCGACCCCGAGGTCCAGCCGCTGGACTGGCGCGGCGCGGCCCTGGCCGCCGCCGGCCTGGGCGCCGTGACCTGGGGCCTGACCGCCGTGGGCCAGCGCAGCTGGACCAGCGGCGCGGTCTGGGCCGCCCTGGCCGTCGGCCTGGTCCTGCTGGCGGGCTTCATGGTCAGCCAGGCCCGCGAGAAACATCCGATGATGCCGCTGGCCCTCTATCGCTCCCGGACCTTCAGCGGCGCCAACCTGCTGACCCTGGCGCTCTATTTCGGCCTGACCGGCGCCCTGTTCTTCCTGCCGTTCGAGCTGATCGCCCGGCACGGCTATTCCGCCGCCGGGGCCGGCGCGACCTTGCTGCCATTCTCGGTGATCATGGGCGGCCTGTCGGGGACCGCCGGCCGGCTGGCCGACCGGTTCGGGGCCCGGCCGATGCTGACCGCCGGTCCGATCCTGGCCGGCCTCGGCTTCGCCCTGCTGGGCGCGCCCTGGATCGGCGCCGGCTACTGGACCGGCGTGCTGCCCGGCCTGCTGGTCGTCGCCCTGGGCATGACCATCGCGGTCGCGCCCCTGACCAACACCGTGATGAGCGCGGTGGCCGCCAGCCACGCCGGCGTCGCCTCGGGGATCAACAACGCCGTCGCCCGGATCGCCGGCCTGCTGGCGGTGGCGGTGCTGGGCCTGGTCTATTTCGCGCCAGGACCCCAGGGCTATCCGCGGGTGATGGGGATCAGCGCCGTCGCGGCGATCGCGGCGGGGGTCGTAGGGTGGCTGATGATCGAGGGGAAACCGGGGCGGAAGGCCTAACCCTACTTCCGCTCATCCCGGCGAATGCCGGGACCCAGATCCTATAGCGGTGTGCATGATGGGATGAGCTCAACGCTTCTGGCGTCAACTCCAGAGCCATTCCATTTGGGTCCCGGCATTCGCCGGGATGAGCGGAGTTGTGAAGCCCTAGAACCGCTTGGCCACGCCCACCGCCAGTTCCAAGTCGGGCGTGTCGCGGTTCAGGCCGACATAGGCCGAGGCGTCCAGCTGCAGGTCCTTAACCGATGCCGGGGTCCAGGCCGCCGTCAGGTCGAAGCTGGCCGAGGTGACATGGCCGGACGGATCCTCGTCGCGGTCGGCCCATAGCTCCACGCCCAGGGCCACCGGGCCGAACGCGCGCCCGATCCCGACCGCGCCGCCGAACCCGGCGTGGCGGCCCGAGCCGTCGGCGTCGGCCCGCACATCCACCTCCGGCGACAGGGCCAGGGACCAGTCGGCGTTCAGCGGCAGCGAGATCGGCGCGACCACCCCGCCCTGCCAGGCGTCGCCGCCGATGTCCTTGGCCCCGGTCGGGGCGGTGACGAAGGGCTGCAGGGCGACCGAGACGCCGTCGCCGGCCGGATTCCGCAGCGACCAGCGCAGGGCGAAGCCGACATCGCCAATCCCGTCCACGGTCGAGGTCTCGCCCGAGGCCCGGTCCTTCTGGCGGATCCGTTCGTGCGCCGTCCAGCTGACCTGGCCCTCGAGCGTCGGGGTCAGGCCCAGCCGCAGCTCGACGGCCCCGAAGGCCAGGTCGTCGGTCGAGACGCCGCCGCCCCGGCTCCAGGCGCCGTCGGCCACCCCCAGCTCGGCCTGGAAGCGGCCGGCGTCCAGCACGCAGGGCGGCGAACCCTTGCCCGGCCGGTCGGCGCAGAAGTCGCGGGCGGCGTCCTGGGCGCGGGCCGCGGAAACCCAAGCCAGGGCGGCCAGGCCCACGATGGTCGAGATCCCGGTCGTCCTCATGCCCGCCTCCCAGATCGTCCCTAGAGCGCGCTATACGCCGCCTGGACCAGCCGCACCGCGCGGGGGTCGCCGATCAGCTCGGTCCCCTGCTTGTTCATCACATAGGCCCCGGACACCCCGCGCGACGGATCGGCGAAGGCGCAGGAGCCGCCCCAGCCGCTGTGGCCGAAGGCGTCGGCCGTCGGGCCGTAGAAGAAGTTCGGCGTGTTGCGCATGAAGCCCGCGCCCCAGCTGATCACATAGGGCAGGACCAGGTCCTGGCCGACGATCCGCTCGGCGCTGGCCTGGGCGATCACGACGGGCGACAGCACCGGGACGCCGTCCAGCTCGCCGCCCGAGGCCAGGGCCCCCATCAGCCGCGCCAGGGCCGGGGCCGTGGCGTGGCCGTTGGCCGAGGGGATCTCTGCCCGCCGCCAGTCGGCCGTGCCACGCCCGCCCGGGGCGGCCCACTTGGTCATGAAGGCGGCCTTCACGGCTTCGTTCATCGCCCCGAACTTGGGCAAGGCGGTCGGCCGCATCAGCTCGGCGCAGCGGGCGTGCTCGCTGTCGGGCAGGCCGATCCAGAGATCCAGGCCCAGAGGCCCGGCCAGATCCTCGCGCAGGGCCGCGCCCATGGTCCGGCCGTCGACCCGGCGGAAGATCTCGCCGGCCGTGAAGCCGAAAGTGATCGGATGGTAGCCGCTGGCCGAGCCGATCGGCCACAGCGGCGCCATGGCGGCCAGCTTGGCCGTCGTGGCCTGCCAGTCGAACCAGATGGCCGGATCGGTCTCGTCGGGAAAGCCCGACAGGCCGTCCTGGTGCGACATCACCTGGCCGACCGTGACGTCCTGCTTGCCGTTCTGAGCGAATTCCGGCCAGACCGAGGCCACCGTCTGGTCGTAGGCGAGACGGCCCTGGTCCACCAGCCGCGCGATCAGCAGGGCGGCGACGACCTTGGTGGTCGAGAACAGCGGCGTCAGGGTGTCGGGGCCGAAGGCGACCTCGCGCCTGCGGTCGGCGAAGCCACCCATCAGGTCGACGATCACCTCGCCATGGATCGCCAGCGAGAACCGCGCGCCCAGCTCGCCGCCATCCTCGAAATTGGCGGCGAAGGCGTCACGGACGGCGGAGAAGCGGTCGGGGCAGAAGCCGGTGATGTCGACGGTCATGGCTAGGATCTAGCCCGACGGCCCAGACCTGTCATCCCGGAGACGCGTCCTACGCCAGCCGCTCGATCCGCACGCTGGGCGAGGTCTGCTTGATCCGCGCCGCCATGGCCACGATCGGCAGCTCCGGCGCGTTCCAGATGTTGGCGGCGGTCACCGTCTCGGCCACGCCGCCGACGGCGCGGGCCAGGCCGTATGACAGGGTCTGACCTTCCAGGATCGAGGCGGCGAACAGGGCGGTCAGCAGGTCGCCCGTGCCGTTGGGCGCGCGCGCCGCCCTGGCGTGGGTCGCCAGCCAGGCTTCCTGGTGGTCGACATAGACCACGCCGATCTCGTCTCCCCGCTGTACGGACGACACCAGGGTCGGCTTGCCCAGCCGCCGGCCGGCCAGCACCGCCGCCTGCGGGTCGGCGGCGTCCATGCCGGTCAGGTGCTGAAGCTCCCAGGCGTTGCAGGCGACGATATCGGCGCGCGGAACCAAGTCGGCGGCGATGGCCTCGGCGACCTCGGCCGGCACGTACAGACCCTTGCCGGCGTCGCCCATGGTCGGGTCGACGATCACCGTCGGCTCGCGCGCGAAGGCTTTGGTGGGCGGACTTCCACGCGGCGCGGCGCGCACGGCGTCGATGGCGCGGGCCGCGGCGCGCACCTGGGTGGCGCTGGCGAAATAGCCGCTGATGACCAGGTCGGTCAGGCTCAGCAGGCCATTGGCCTCGACGCCCTCGAGCATGCCCTCCACCACCTCGATCGGCGTCGGCGCGCCGCCCGGAGGACCCCAGCCCGGATGACGGCCATAGAGCACGGTCGGCACGACCATCGCGTCGATGCGGAACTGCGCCAGCGCCGCGGCCTGGGCCGAACCGCCGACCTGGCTGCCCGCGACATGACTGGAGAGGATCAGGGCCAGTGGCATGACCAGCGGCTTAGCCGAGCATTGGGGACTTGAATAGGGCGGCGCACCCGACATTGAGACGACGCCGGTTGACGCATCGATGGCGGGCATGGACAGCATCGGACGATGCTTGACCATGCAGCGACAACCTCTCGACGATCGGGACCTGAACAGCATTGCCGGACGTGCGGATTCCGCTCCCGGTCGGCCGCCAGCTTCCGCCGGGAAACCGGCGGCTTGCTCGGAAGGGACGGCCCCGTGTGCTTCGGATGCGCGGCCTATCACCCCACGGCGTACGAACAGCGGCTGTTGGGCTGGTGGCTCGGGCGGCAGGCCTTCTGGGCCCTGATCGCGTTCTGGGTCAGCGGGGACATGGGATGGCGCTTCGCCGCCGTCGCCTGGACGACGCTGGTGCTGGCCGACCCGCTCGACACGCTGATCCACGAGGCCGGCCACGCCCTCGCGGTTCGGCTGGCCGGATTCGAGCTCCTGTCCGTCCGGATCGGCCGGGGCCCCGAGGTCCTGGCCCGTCGCCTCGGATCGATGCGGTTCAGCCTGCGCCGCTACGCCATGCTGGGCGGCGACACCCAGTTCATCGCGCCGGACGGCGCGGCGGCCTGGCGGCGGGCCCTGGTCTTTCTGGGCGGGCCGTTGGCGAGCCTCGCCATCGTCACCGCCCTGGTCACCCTGGTTCTGGCGCGCGACGACTCGCAAAGCCGGATGCTCGGCGCGGTCGCCACCGGCCTGGTGATCCTCGGCGCGCGGACCGCCATCAACACGCTCTGGCCTTGGACGTCGAGCGAAGGCCAGCCCACGGACGGCGCCCAGCTGCTGGCGCTTCTTCGCCGCGCTGCGCCGACCACGACCGATCCGCGCCTGCCGCTGATGCTCGCGACCCAGCGCCTGACCATGATGGGACGCCATGCGCAGGCGGCCGACATCTTCGCCGACCAGCTGCGCGCATGGCCCAACGATCCCTACCTGCTCGGCATGGTCATCCACAGCACCTCGCGGGCCGCCGGAGATCCCGCGGCGCTGGCGCGCTACCACGCCCTGGTCGCGGCCGCGCCGGACGGGCCGCCGCGTCCTTTCGACTGGCATGGGACCATGGTCGGCTGGCTGGCCGCCAACATCGCCTGGTCCACCATCAAGTCCGCGCCGGCCGGCGACCTGGCGATCGCCGAGGCGGAACTCCGGGTCGCGCTCGAGCGCCTGCCCGACGCACCGGAGGTCAAGGCAACCCTGGGCGCGCTGCAGGTGGCGCGGGGTGACTCGCAGGCGGGCGAGCGCTTGCTGATCGACGCCCTGCGCATGGTCGAGGATCCGCTCGACCGCGCCGACTTCTGCCGCTACGTCGCCAAGGCCCGTCACGATCAGGGCGACGAGGAAGGCGCGGCCGAAGCCGATCGTCTGCGCGACCATATCCTGGCCCGAGCGCTCGTCGCGACGGGCTAGACGCGAAAGGCCCGCCGCGTTTCCGCGGCGGGCCTTTCGGTTCGCGTGAAGCGAAGCCTAGTAGCGGTAGTGGTCCGGCTTGAACGGGCCCTTTTCCGGCACGCCGATGTAGTCGGCCTGGTCCTTGCGCAGGGTCGACAGCTTGGCGCCCAGCTTCTCCAGGTGGAGGAAGGCGACCTTTTCGTCCAGGTGCTTGGGCAGGGTGTAGACCTGGTTCTGGTAGGCGGACTTGTTGGTCCACAGCTCGATCTGGGCCAGGGTCTGGTTGGTGAACGAGGCCGACATCACGAAGCTGGGGTGACCGGTGGCGTTGCCCAGGTTCACCAGGCGGCCTTCCGACAGCACGATGATCTTCTTGCCGTCGGGGAATTCCACGTGGTGGACCTGCGGCTTGATCTCGTCCCACTTGAAGTTGCGCAGGCCGGCGATCTGGATCTCGGAATCGAAGTGGCCGATGTTGCAGACGATGGCGTTGTTCTTCATCCGGCGCATGTCGTCGACCGTGATGACATCCTTGTTGCCCGTCGCCGTGACGAAGATGTCGGCCTTGTCGGCGACGTCCTGCAAGGTCTGGACCTCGTAGCCTTCCATCGCCGCCTGCAGGGCGCAGATCGGGTCGATCTCGGTGACGATCACCCGGGCGCCGCCCTGGCGCAGCGAGGCGGCCGAGCCCTTGCCCACGTCGCCGTAGCCGCAGACCACCGCCACCTTGCCCGACAGCATCACGTCGGTGCCGCGGCGGATGGCGTCGACCAGCGATTCCCGGCAGCCGTACAGGTTGTCGAACTTGCTCTTGGTGACGCTGTCATTGACGTTGATGGCCGGGAACGGCAGCTCGCCCTTCTGGGCCATCTGGTACAGGCGGTGCACGCCCGTGGTGGTCTCTTCCGACACGCCGCCGATGGCGTCGCGGATCGCCGAGTAGAAGCCCGGCTTTTCGGCCAGGTAGCGCTTCATCACGGTGTAGAGCGCTTCTTCTTCCTCGTTCTGCGGATTGTTGAGGATCGAGGGATCCTTCTCGGCCTTCGGGCCCAGCACGCAAAGCAGGGTGGCGTCGCCGCCGTCGTCGAGGATCAGGTTCGGATAGCCGCCGTCCTGCCACTCGAAGATCTTGTGGGCGTATTCCCAGTACTCGACCAGGTTCTCGCCCTTGAAGGCGAACACCGGCACGCCCGAGGCGGCGATGGCGGCGGCGGCGTGGTCCTGGGTCGAGAAAATGTTGCACGAGGCCCAGCGCACTTCGGCGCCCAGGGCCGTCAGGGTCTCGATCAGCACGGCGGTCTGGATGGTCATGTGCAGGCTGCCGGCGATGCGGGCGCCCTTCAGGACCTGGCCCGGACCGTACTCGGCGCGGGTGGCCATCAGGCCGGGCATTTCGGTCTCGGCGATGGCGATTTCCTTGCGGCCGAAATCGGCGAGCGAGATGTCCTTGACGATGTAGTCGGCCACGGTCGGCTCCTGCGGTCGGGGGATGGTCTTGCGTGGTCTATACCGCGCTCGGTCCCTTCTCGCAATTAAGGCATAAGGATTTCTTTATATGTCTAGCTACCGCACCTCGGCGCGGAACACGACGGGCCAGTCGTAGCCGTAGCCGCGGCAGACCGGCATGACCGCGGCCTGGGACAGGGCGAAGGCCTCGCCGGTCCATACCCACTCGCTGGACTCCCCGCAGTCGCCGATCCCCCGCCCCTTGCCGTAGGCCGTCAGGATCCGGGTCTTGGGATCGTAGTCGGCGTTGGTGGCCAGGCCGTCGCCGGCGCCCTCCAGCGGCGCCAGGGCGGCGCGGCCGGCCTTGTCGACCACCACGAACAGTCCGCTGAAATTATAGGCCCCGCCACCGCAGGGAATTTGCCACAGCACCTTGTCGGCCGACAGGCGCCAGGCCTGGGGCTCGCCTTGCGACCCTGGCTCGGTGTCGCATTCCGCCTTGCGGCCCAGGGCCAGGGCCGCCGCCGGTGGCTTGGACGGCAGCCCGGCCTGGGCGACGGCCGAAGCGGCGTGGAGCACAGGCGCGGCCGGCGGCGCGGGAACGCTGGCGGCCGGCGCCGCGCCCTTGGCGACCATGGCCGTCACCGTGCCGGCCCGCTTCTGCTGGTCGTCGGCGTAGCGCAGGGCCGCGACCATGCCGGCCAGAGACACCCGGCCCACGGCCTTGTCGCCCGCGTGGATCGACAACAGCGTCCCGTTCCGCGCCGCACCGAGCAACGGCCCCACCTGGCCGTCGTCGAGCACGATGGTGAAACCGCCGGCTTCGCTGGTGCGCTTGGCCCGCGCGGTCAGCACGACCCGATCGTCGACCCGCAGGGTCGGCGGCTTGCCCCCGAGATCGACCTCGGCGTCTATCAGGTCGATCTCGACCGTGGCCGCCGCGCCCGCCGCGGCGCCGCGGCTCAGGCGCAGCACCGCCGGAAGCTCGCCGTCGTCGGACGAAAAGCCGGCGACCTGGCAGGTCCGCAGGTTGTCGCAGACCACGGTCCAGTCCTTGAAGCTGTTGACGTCGGCGGCGGCCGGGACGGGCGCCAGCGTGACGGCGGCCATCAGCGCCAGGATCGAGATCTCGGCTTTCATGTCGCGCCCCTCCGGAAGGGAAAGGTTACCAGAACCGCCTGGCTTCGGCGAAGGTGACATAGGCGCCCTGGGCCCCGGCCAGCAGTTCGGCTTCCTGGTCGGCCCCGCCGGCGGTCAGGCGGCCGGCGGCGAAGGCGGCCTCCGGGTCCTCGCAGGACGTCGCCACCTCCCGGGCCAGGGCCTCGCGCCCGGCCTGGTCGTTGAGCAGGCCCAGGGCGTCCTGCAGGTCCCGGGTCGCCGCGACGAAACGCGCCCGACGCTTGGGATGCTCCGGGAACAGCCCGCCCAGGTCCTCGACCGCGTAGCGCAGCTTCTTGCCGCGGATGCGCAGATGGTGGCGGTCCACGGGGCTGAGGGCGGCCAGGTCGCGGCCGTCCTTGCGGATGCGGCGGCGAGCCTTGTCCAGCGCCTCGGCGGCGAAGTCGGCGGCGGGCCTGTCGCGGATCTTGTCCAGGCCCTTGTCGGTGGTCCAGCCGCCGGCCTCCAGCCAGGCGGCGGCGTCGATGGCCAGGGCGCGGAAGCGGGCGCTGTCCACCGCCTCGCCGGCCCTGGCGTAGGCGTCGGTCTGGGCGGCCAGCAGGGCCTTGCCGAACGCCGCCAGGGCCCGGGCCTCGTCCTGGGCGACCGCTTCGGGCGGATCCGGCGCGGCCTGGTCCTGTGCCGGCCGGCCTTCGGCCGCCGGCCGCCAGACGTCGGCGATGAACACGTCCAGGTTCCGCGCCGGGCCCAGGGCGTCGGCCAGCCACTTCAGCTCGGCCTTGACGTGGCGGGCGGCCGGATCGGCGGCCAGGACCTTGAAGGTCGACAGCAGAGCGCGGAACCGCCGGGCCGCGACCCGCAGCCTGTGCACGCGCTCGGGCCCCGGACGGGTTCGCAGGGCCTCGGCGGCGGCGCACAATCGGTCCAGGGCGGCGCGGCCCAGGGCCTGCAGCGCCTGGCCGGTGGTGGCGTCGGGCTTCAGGACCGCCTCGGCCCGCGGCCCCTCCGCCTCGCCCAGGGCCAGGGCGTAGCCGCGCTCGGCCTTGCTGACCAGGGACAGGCGCAGCGGCGCATGGGCGGCCAGGTCGCGGGCCAGGTCGAACAGCACGCGCGGCGCGCCCGCCTTCAGCTCGAGCTCCAGCTCGCTGACCCCCGCGCGGCGGCCGTCGGCCAGCAGCTCGCCCTGGTCGAGCGCCGCCTCGATGGTCGCGCCGTCGCGCTCGATCAGCCGGGTCACGCGCTTGACGTTGGTGGTGAACACCGGAACCAGGGTATCGCCGTTGACCGCCTTGGCGGCCGGCGTGGCGGCCAGCAGCGCGCGGTCGGGCTCGGGCCCCTCGACCGCGCTCTCCCATTCGCCGCGGGCGAAGACGCCGCCGGAGGAGGCCGACTTCAGGGTCTGCTTGCGGCCGTTCTCGCCGTTGCGGATGCGCAGGCCGAAGCCCGCCCGGCGCAGGGCGTGGTCGACCGTGTCGAAATAGGTTGCGTCCAGCTGTCGAACCGCTTCCCGCCCCTCGAGCCGGGCCAGGATCACGTTCGAAGCCTCGGGGGCGATCAGGAACTTCAGCTCGATTTCGTGATCCATGCGGCGACTATAACCGGACAGGCCGGTTTTGGCTCCACGGGCTGTTGCGGGCGGACGCACGCTGGACGTGCTTGCCAATCAAACTGGCGGAGTCCAAACCTGCCCGCCATGAGCCAGATCAACCTCGCCCTTCCCCGCCACGACTGGACCCTCGACGAGGTCGAGGCCCTGTTCGACCTGCCGTTCATGGAGCTGGTGTTCC